>NZ_CP051627.1:607222-910833 GCF_023208015.1 Thermobifida alba
GGCGCAAGGCCAAGGCCGGGTCGCTGTCGGGGGGTGAGCGGCAGATGGTGGCGATGGGGCGGGCGCTGATGATGAACCCGTCGGTGCTGCTGCTGGACGAGCCGACGGCGGGCCTGTCGCCGATCTACCAGGAGGAGGTCTTCCAGCGGGTCCGGCAGATCAACGCCACCGGGGTCTCGGTGCTCATGGTGGAGCAGAACGCCCGGCGCTGCCTGCAGATCTGCGACCGGGGCTACGTGCTGGACCAGGGGCGCAACGCCTACACCGGCACGGGGCGGGAGCTGCTGAACGACCCCAACGTGATCGAGCTGTACCTGGGGACGCTGGCCAAGGCCTGAGCGGCGCCGGTCGTCCCGGAGGGGCCCCGGAGTGTTCCGGGGCCCCTCTTCGCGTGCCGGGGCCGTGGCCGGGGACGGGAAAGGGGGCCGGAACCGGTCGGTTCCGACCCCCGGGGAGCGGGGCGGGAGGGGTTACTCCTCGCCGCTCTGGACGTAGTCGAGGACCTCGTACTCGCCGTCGTCGTTGAAGCCGTAGATCATGAAGGAGGCGGCGGTGACGTCGCCGTTGTCGTCGAAGTCCAGGGGACCGCTGACGCCGTCGTAGTCGATGTCGACGCCGTCGGCCAGCAGGTCACGGCATTCGACGAAGGTGGTGCACTTCTCGCCGTCGCGGCTGACGTTGACCATCTCCGCGACGAAGTCCGACGGCTGGGTGCTGCCCGCGGCCTCGGCGGCCAGGGCCACGGTGATGGCGCAGTCGTAGACCTGGGCGGCGAACTGGTAGTCCTGCAGCTCCGGGTCGAACTCGGAGAGGGCCTGCTCGAACTCGGGGGCGTTCACGCCGGGGGCGGTGCCCTTGAAGCCGGCCAGGACCGAGGGGTCGTTCTCGTCGACGGTGGAGCTCAGGCCGCTGGAGTTCATGCCGTCGGCGCTGTACATCTGGTCGGCGCCGATGCCGGCTTCCAGGAGGCCGGAGATGGCCTGGACGCCCTCTTCGAAGGAGGCCAGGAAGACCGCGTCGGGCTTGGAGTCGGCGATGGCGTTGACCACGGAGTCGAAGTTGGTGGCGTTGGGGTCGTAGCTCTCCTTGGCGGTGATCTCCGCGCCGCTGGCCTCCAGGGCCTCGATGACGGAGTTGGCCAGGCCCTCGCCGTAGTCGTCGGCGCGGTAGGCTACGGCGACGCTCTGGTGGCCGTCGCCGAGGATGGTCTCGGCGAGCACCGGTCCCTGCAGCAGGTCGCTGGGGGCGGTGCGGAAGTAGTAGCCGCCGTCCTCGTAGTCGGTGAGGTCGGGCGAGGTGTTGGAGCCGGAGCACTGCACGACCTCGGCGCCGGTGACGGAGTCGATGATCGCCATGGTCATGCCGGAGGCGGCGGCGCCCAGGACGGCGTCCACCCCCTGGTCGAGGATGCGGTTGGCGGCCTCGTTGGCCTGGGCGGCGTCGCCGGCCTCGTCGCCGCCGATGAGGCCGGGCAGTTCGGTTTCCAGGACGCCTCCGGCGTCGTTGATCTCCTGGATCGCGTATTCGGCCGCGGCGATCTGGGGCGGGCCGAGGAAGGACAGGTCGCCGCTTTCGGGGAAGATGTAGCCGAACTGCAGGGCGTCGCCTCCGCCGCCTTCCCCTCCGTCTTCGCCGCCACCGCCGCACGCGGTGAGTCCCAGGGCCAGCGCCGCGACCGCGGCAGTGAAGCCCAGCGCCTTCGTGTTAGGCATCCATCTCTCCATTCGACCCGCGTTGATCGCGTGTGAATCTCCACGTCCGCCCGGCCGTCATGTTCCGACGGGCTTAACGGCGGGCGTTAGCGGAGCTTAACTCCGAGCTCTGCGGTTCAGGAAGATGGTGCGATCTGTCGCTGCCGACTCGGGTTCATGCTGTTACGCACCTGTAGCCGAATATCTGGGGGGTGTTGGGAGTTTTTACGGAGAGTTGTGCGCTGTGGGCTTTTGGTGGTGGAGGGGGAATATCGGATTACGGAAACCCCTGAAAAGGGCGGGGTGGAACGGTGGCGGGATTCGGTTCAGAAAGCGGCGACGACCGCGGTGAGGACGGGGGCGACGAACAGGGCGGGCAGCAGGTCGGCGACGGGGAGGTCGCGGATGCGCAGCAGGCGCAGGGCCACCCCGACGAGCAGCAGCCCTCCGGTCGCGGTGAGTGCGGCGATGTGGGCGTCGGGCAGGACGCTGCCCAGGGCGACGCCGAGCAGGGTGAAGGCGCCCTGGTAGAGGAGGACGGGCAGCGCGGAGGCGAGGACGCCCGCGCCCAGGGCGGCGGCGAAGGCGATCGAGGCGAAGCCGTCCAGGGCGGCTTTGAGAGCGAGCTGGTCGATGCCGTTGCCCAGGCCGTCGCTGAGGGCGCCGAGGATGGCCAGGGGGCCGACGAGGAAGACCAGGGAGGAGCTGACGAAGCCCTCGACGAAGCGTTCGGTCGGGGAGGAGCGGGGGGACGGGGGGCCGTCCGCCGGGGCGGGGGCGGCGACCGCGGCGGCGCGGCGGGTCAGTGCGGTGCGGACCAGGCGTCCCAGCTGTTCCAGGCGTTGTTCCACGTGGAGCAGGGAGCCGATGATCCCGCCGAGGAGCAGCGAGCCGAGCACGATGAGGGTGGGGGCGGCCGTGCCGACCGCCGCGCCGAGGGCGGGGGAGCCGACCTCGGCGGCGTTGAGCGCGGCGATGAGGAGCACCACGAGGCCGAGCGCGTCGGTGACCACGGTGCGGGTGCGTTCCGGCAGGCGGCTGCCGAGGGCGAGGCCGAGTCCCGAGCCCACGGTGATCGCGACGACGTTGACGAGGGTGCCCAGGCCAGGCATCCGGTCCTCCGATGTCTTCCGGTACGGGGGCTCAGCGGCCCGGGGCGTCGCGCAGCATGCAGGTCAGGCGGGAGGTGCACACGCGCCGACCGGTGTCGTCGGTGATCTCGATGTCCCAGGTGGCCAGGGTGCGGCCGGCGTGGACGGGGACGGCCACCCCGGTGACGTGGCCGGAGGTGGCGCTGCGGTGGTGGGTCGCGTTGATCTCGATGCCCACGGCGATGCGGCCCGGTCCGGCGAGGAGGGCCGAGCCGATCGAGCCGAGGGTCTCGGCGAGCACGCAGGAGGCGCCGCCGTGCAGCAGGCCGTAGGGCTGGGTGTTGCCCTCGACGGGGAGGCGGCCGACCACGCGCTCGGCGGAGGCCTCCAGCAGTTCCATGCCCATCCGCTCGGCCAGCGTGCCGAGGGTGGGCGCGTGGCCGAGGAGTTCGGTCAGCTTCTCGATGTCCAGTGACATGGGCCGCTCCGTCGTCGTGCGGGGCGGTTCGGGCGGAGTGCCGCCGGGACCGCGAAAATGTCTCCCGCGCATCCTAGGATTCGTCGTGTGGTGAACACACAGGCGACTCCCGGGCAGACCCGTTCCTCCGAGACCGGCGAGGGGGGTGGGCGTCCCCGGCTGCTGCTGGTGGACGGCCACTCCCTGGCGTTCCGCGCGTTCTTCGCGCTTCCGGCGGAGAAGTTCGTCAACAGCGCGGGCCAGGCCACCAACGCGATCTACGGTTTCACCTCGATGCTGGTCAAGCTGCTGCGCGACGAGCGGCCCACGCACATCGCGGTGGCCTGGGACCGTTCCGAGCCGACCTTCCGGCACGAGGAGTACGCCGAGTACAAGGCAGGGCGCTCCGAGACCCCTCCGGAGTTCCCCGGCCAGGTGGGGCTGCTGCAGGAGCTGCTGGGGCTGATCGGCGTCACCAGCCTGTCGGCCGCCGGCTACGAGGCCGACGACATCATCGCCACGCTGGCCACCCGCGGGCTCGCCGAGGGGATGGAGGTGCTCATCGCCTCGGGGGACCGCGACACCTTCCAGCTGGTCGGGGACGACTGCACGGTGCTGTACCCGGGCAAGAGCCTGTCCGACCTGGTCCGCATGACCCCCGAGGCGGTGGAGGCCAAGTACGCGGTGCGGCCCGAGCGCTACCGCGACCTGGCGGCGCTGGTGGGGGAGAAGGCCGACAACCTGCCGGGGGTTCCGGGGGTGGGGCCCAAGACCGCCGCCAAGTGGCTGGCCAAGTACGGGTCCCTGGACGAGCTGGTGGCCCGCGCCGACGAGATCGGCGGCAAGGCCGGGCAGAACTTCCGCGACCACCTCGACGACGTGCTGCGCAACCAGCGGCTCAACCGGCTCGACACCGATGTCGAGGTCGGGGTCGAGGTGGGCGACATGACGCTGGACGGCTGGAACCGCGACGGGGTCAACCTGCTCTTCGACAACCTGGAGTTCGCCTCGACGCTGCGCGACCGGCTGTTCGCGGTGCTGGGGGAGAGCACGTCCGCCGAGGACGCGGAGGCGGAACCGGACGAGGGGTTCGCCGTCGAACTGGTCGAGGTGGCGCCCGGCGCGCTCGGCGAGTGGCTGGCCGCCGAGGTCGCGGCCGGGGCCCGCACCGGGCTGGCCGTCGAGGGGACCTGGGAGCGCGGCGGCGGCGACGTCGTCCGGCTGGCCCTCGCGGCGCCGTCGGGGCGGGCGGTCTGCCTCGATCCGGCGCGGCTGGACCCCGCCGACGAGGCCGCGCTCGCGGCGTGGCTGGCCGACCCGGCCTACCCCAAGGCGCTGCACGATGCCAAGGGGCCGATGCTGGCGCTGCGGGCGCGCGGCTGGGAACTGGCCGGACTCGACTCCGACACCGCCATCGCCGGATACCTGGCGATGCCCGGCCGCCGCAACTTCGACCTGGCCGACCTGTGCACCCGCTACCTCGGCCGGGAGCTGACCGAGCGCGACTCCGACGGCACCCAGCTCGCGCTCGACCTCGACGGCACGGGGGACGACCAGCAGGCGGCCCGCCACCTGCTGGCCACCCGTGCCCTGGCCACGCTGGAGCTGGCCCTGGCCCTGGACGCCGACCTCGCCAAGCGGGGGGCCGCCGAACTGCTGCGCGACCTGGAGATCCCCCTGGCGGGGGTGCTGGCCCGGATGGAGGCCGCGGGCATCGCCGCCGACCTCGACTACCTGCGGGAGCTGGAGGCCGAGTTCGCCGCCGCGGTGCGCCAGGCGGTGGACGAGGCCCACCGGCTGGTGGGCCGCGAGTTCAACCTCGGTTCGCCCAAGCAGTTGCAGCAGATCCTCTTCGACGAGCTGGGGCTGCCCAAGACGAAGCGGATCAAGACCGGCTACACCACCGACGCCGACGCGTTGGCCTGGCTGGCGACCCAGAGCGACAACGAGCTCCCCGTCATCCTGCTGCGCCACCGCGACCAGACCAAGCTGCGCACCACGGTGGAGGGGCTGATCAAGACCGTCGCCGAGGACGGGCGCATCCACACCACCTTCAACCAGACGGTGGCCGCCACCGGACGGCTCAGCTCGGCCGACCCCAACCTGCAGAACATCCCGGTGCGCACCGACGCGGGGCGGCGCATCCGCCGTGCCTTCGTGGTGGGCGAGGGCTACGAGCAGCTGCTCACCGCCGACTACAGCCAGATCGAGTTGCGCATCATGGCGCACCTGTCCCAGGACGAGGCCTTGATCGAGGCGTTCCAGAGCGGCTACGACTTCCACGCTCAGATCGCCGCGCGGGTCTTCCGCATCCCGGTGGAGCAGGTCGACGGCGAGGCGCGGGCCAGGATCAAGGCCATGAACTACGGCCTGGCCTACGGGCTGAGCGACTACGGGCTGTCGCAGCAGCTGGGCATCACGCCCAAGGAGGCGCGGGTCCTCATGGAGGACTACTTCTCCCACTTCGGCAGGGTCCGCGACTACCTGGAGGCCGTGGTGTCCCAGGCGCGGCGCGACGGCTACACCGCGACCATGCTGGGGCGGCGCCGCTATCTGCCGGACCTCAACAGCGACAACCGGCAGCGTCGGGAGATGGCCGAGCGCATGGCGCTCAACGCGCCCATCCAGGGGTCGGCCGCCGACATCATCAAGCTCGCGATGCTGCGGGTGGACCGGGCACTGCGGGACGAGGGGCTCGCCTCGCGGATGCTGCTGCAGGTCCACGACGAACTGGTGCTGGAGGTTGCTCCCGGCGAACTGGACACGGTGCGGGAGCTGGTGGTCGAGCACATGGCGGGCGCCCAGCAGCTGCGGGTCCCGCTGGCCGTGTCGGTGGGGGTGGGCCCCAACTGGCACGACGCGGCGCACTGAGCAGGACAGGGGCCGGGGAGGGCGTCGGGGGGGCGACGGAGCCTCCCCGAAACGCCTCCCCGGCATGCGACAAGCGGGTAAAATTCCGGTGAAGGGTGTCGATCCGTGGAGGGAGCGGTGATGGGAAGGCCGCGCGGTGCTCCCGCCGTGGAGTTGCGCGAGGACGAGCTGATGTGGCGTTTCTCTCGTTCCTCGGGGCCGGGCGGGCAGCACGTCAACACCTCCGACACCCGGGTGTCGCTGTCCCTGGACGTCACCGCCACCGCGGTGCTCACCGAGGAGGAGCGCGAGCGCGCCCTGCGGCGGCTGGGGCCGCGGCTGGTCGACGGGGTGCTGACGGTGTCGGTGCAGGACTTCCGGTCCCAGGGGCGCAACCGGGAGGCGGCGCGGCGGAGACTGGCCGAACTGCTGGGCGAGGCGGCGCGGCCCCCGGCGCGGAGCAGGCGGCCCACCAGGCCGAAACGGGCGGCCAGGGAACGCCGGCTGCGGGAGAAGCGGCACCGCTCCGCCCTCAAGCGCCTCCGTTCGGGACGCCACGACGACTGAGGCCGCCAAACGCTCTTGACGGAAATTTTACTCACCGGAAACCTTCAAAGACGGAGTTGCGCCTTGTAGCATCCGTTGTGGACTTCGGTCAAGGTCACTGAGAGGTGAGTCTGCTCCCTCCGCAGCCTCGAAACACGGTGAAACAGGATTGATCCCGGCGCTCACCCCCGCTTGCGATTGACCAAGGGGCAGTCGTCTCATAGGCTGGTGTGAGCGTTGTGGATTCGCATGCACACACTCGATTCGGGGTTCGCCCGGGGTCGGGGGAGAGTCGACCGGTCGACGTGCGGATGGTGGGGGAAGCCACGCCCCGGTGTGGCGGACCTTCCGTCCGGACACTGCCGGCCGGGTCCGAATCAATGTGTACTCACAGCGTGTCCAAGCTTCTATCCATGTCCGTACCGGAGTCCACCCACACATGACGAGCAGCACCGAGGCCACCTCGACACCGCAGGTAGCGGTCAACGACATCGGTTCCGAGGAAGCCTTCCTCGCCGCGATCGACGAGACCATCAAGTACTTCAACGACGGTGACATCGTCGAAGGCACCATCGTGAAGGTCGATCGAGACGAGGTCTTGCTCGACATCGGCTACAAGACCGAGGGTGTGATCCCCTCACGCGAACTCTCGATCAAGCACGACGTCGATCCGAACGAGGTCGTCGCCGTCGGGGACCATGTCGAGGCTCTTGTCCTCCAGAAGGAGGACAAGGAGGGCCGCCTCATCCTGTCCAAGAAGCGCGCCCAGTACGAGCGCGCCTGGGGCACGATCGAAAAGATCAAGGAGGAGGACGGCGTCGTCACCGGCACCGTTATCGAGGTCGTCAAGGGCGGTCTCATCCTCGACATCGGCCTTCGCGGCTTCCTGCCCGCCTCCCTCGTCGAGATGCGTCGCGTGCGTGACCTGCAGCCCTACGTGGGTCGCGAGCTCGAAGCCAAGATCATCGAGCTTGACAAGAACCGTAACAACGTCGTGCTGTCGCGCCGCGCCTGGCTGGAGCAGACCCAGTCCGAGGTCCGCCAGACCTTCCTCAACACCCTGCAGAAGGGCCAGATCCGCAAGGGTGTGGTCTCCTCGATCGTCAACTTCGGCGCGTTCGTCGACCTCGGCGGTGTCGACGGTCTGGTGCACGTGTCCGAGCTGTCCTGGAAGCACATCGACCACCCGAGCGAGGTCGTCGAGGTCGGCCAGGAGGTCACGGTCGAGGTCCTCGACGTCGACATGGAGCGCGAGCGCGTCTCCCTGTCGCTGAAGGCCACCCAGGAAGACCCGTGGCAGCAGTTCGCCCGCACCCACCAGATCGGGCAGGTCGTCCCGGGCAAGGTCACCAAGCTGGTGCCGTTCGGCGCGTTCGTCCGCGTCGAGGAGGGCATCGAGGGCCTGGTGCACATCTCCGAGCTGGCCGAGCGCCACGTGGAGATCCCCGAGCAGGTCGTCCAGGTGGGCACCGAGATCTTCGTCAAGATCATCGACATCGACCTGGACCGGCGCCGCATCAGCCTGTCGCTGAAGCAGGCCAACGAGAGCGTCTCGCCGGACCAGACCGAGTTCGACCCGACTCTGTACGGCATGACCGCCGAGTACGACGAGCACGGCAACTACAAGTACCCCGAGGGCTTCGACCCCGAGACCGGCGAGTGGATGGAGGGCTACGAGGCCCAGCGCGACGAGTGGGAGCGCCAGTACGCCTTGGCGCAGGCCCGCTTCGAGGCGCACCGCAAGCAGGTCCAGGAGGCCCAGGCCGCCGAGGCCGAGGCCGCGCAGGCCCCGTACCAGCCCGAGCCGGAGGACACCGGTGCCGGGCAGGGCAGCGGCGCGCTGGCCTCCGACGAGGCCCTGGCCGCGCTGCGGGAGAAGCTCGCGGGCGGCGGCGAGAGCTGATCCGTCCCACCGGCTGACCGGAGGGGGCCGTCCCGGGAACGGGGCGGCCCCCTCCGCGTTCGGCGGAGGCGGTCCGTAGGATCGTCGGCATGCTGAAAGTGGGACTGACCGGCGGGATCGGCTCGGGGAAGAGCTCGGTGGCGCGCCGTCTGGCCGAATACGGGGCCCTGGTCATCGACGCCGACGCCATCGCCCGCGAGGTGGTGGAGCCGGGCACGGAGGCGCTGGCCGAGATCGTCGCCGAGTTCGGCGAACAGGTGCTCACCCCCGAGGGGCGGCTGGACCGGCCGAAGCTCGGCGAGATCGTGTTCGCCGACGAGGCTCGACTGGCCCGGTTGAACGCGATCGTGCACCCCCGGGTGGGGCAGCGCACCCAGGAGCTGATGGAACGCGCCGAGGAGGGCACGGTCGTCGTCTACGACGTGCCCCTGCTGGTCGAGAACGGTCTGGCTGACCTCTACGACGTGGTGGTCGTGGTGGACGTCCCGGTCCGGACCCAGGTGGAGCGGGTGACGGCCACCCGGGGGATGCCGGAGGAGCAGGTGCGCGCCCGTATCAGGGCCCAGGCCACCCGGGAGCAGCGTCGCGCGGTCGCCGACATCCTCATCGACAACTCCGGTTCCGAACAGGAGTTGGACGTCCGCGTCGCCGAGGTCTGGGAGGAGCTGCAGCGCCGGCTGCGCGACACCCGTCCCGCCGACCCGGCCTCCTGAGGTCCGGACCGCCGCGGTCCTGCCGGGACGGGGCCAGCCCTCCACGGACGCCTGCCACAGGCCGTGGACGAACCTTCCGACCAGTTCGGCTCCCTGTTCCAACGTGCCCGAGAGCCAGTCCCGGAACCGGCGTTCGGTCTGCGTTTCGTGCTCGGCCACGTCCGCGGCGAGCCGGTCCACCCCCTCCTGCCGTTCTCTGATCCGCTCCGTGCGTTCCCGGAGTTTCCGGCGCGTGCCGGCGGTGTCGTCCCGAGGGGTCGGGGCAGAGAGCGGCGAGGGGGTGAAGCGTTTCGGGGGACCGGCATCCCGCGGCTGCCCCACCGGTCGCCTCTCCCACCGGCTCGCGCTGTTGGTTTTCTGTTCGGCTCCCGTCCGTCGATCTCCTCCTCGCGCCGGGAGAGTGACTTCCCGCGGCGGGCGAGCTCCCGTTCCCGTTGGGTGATCGCCTTCTCCTGTTTCGTCGGGAACTCCTCCCAGTCGTGGAGCAACTGCTCCTTCTCGGCGCGAATCTGTCCGCGGGGCGCGGTCCTGGAGTTCGCGGACGCCCCGGGAGACGGCGTTGTGCCAGTCGGCCGGGGCCTCCCCGGGGAGGGGGTGCAGGACCTGGGTGAAGAGGGCGAAGATGGTCCATCCGTGCAGGGCGTCGTAGGGCACGATCTGGTCGAGGGAGCAGCGTTCGCGGTACCGGCCGCCGTGGATCCCCTCCCGCAGGTCCTCGTGAAAAGCACGGCGGGCCAGTTCGACGGCCTCACGGTCGGCTTCCGAGACGGGACCGGTGATCCCGTTGAGCGTGACGGGACGCCGTTCCCCGTTGGTCCGCGCGGTGAGCGACCCGAGGCGGTTGTGGGCGAAGACGATCTTCTCCGGCTCCACCCCGCAGGCGATGAGCAGGGCAACGGTGCCCTTCGTGGCGGAGTTGAACGGGCGGGGAGGGGTGCCGACCACGAGGAAGCCGTCGGCCTCGGGGATCCGGCGCCGGTCCATCTCGCGGTACGCGCGGTCGCGTTCGGGGGGCCCCGGACCGGGGAGGTCGACGATGTCGATGTACTGACCGGGCGCCTCCCACTCGTGGAGTTCGTCGGTCACACTGCCTCTGGAGTAGTCGCCGACGGCGCCCCCCTCCCTGCCGAAGAGGGGGTTGCTCGTGGTGGTCCTGCCGACTCCGGTCTGTCCGCAGACGACGATGTTCGGCTTTCGCTGCTCGGGGAGCCGATCGCCCCTCCGGTGAAGCAGTTCTGTGAGCTTTTGGAGTTCGGGGAGGTGGTTTCCTCCGGCAGCAATCACCGCTGTGTCTTCTGAAAGGCGTGGCGGCCCATGATTTCCCTGCCCCTGCTCCAGAAGAGATAACAATTCTCCGTTCCCTTGCCCGAGGTGATCAATTAATTGATTGATTGCGCGTCGGTGCTGTTCTTCTTTTGCGTGCTCCGCGGGGGCGGACCGGTGGCTGTGGGGCCTCATCTGGGAGGATGCCGGGAACCGGGTGGGGGAGGCCGCGGAGTTCCGCGTTCGGCTCTTTTTCGGAATACTGGTGGACGGTACGGCGGTTGCGAAACGGAGGTCTGGTGGTCCAGGAGACGCGGCCGGGACGTCGACCCAATCCGGTACCCGAACCCGAAAGTCCGCTGGGAAAATTCGCAACAGGGTTGCGCGAGTTGCGGACGAGGGCGGGAATGCCGACTTTTCGGACACTTTCTGCGCTCACCGCCGAACTGGGGGGCCGGTACTCCGACACGACCCTGCGCACCGTGGCCTCCGGACGGGTGCTGCCCACCCTGGAGGCCACGGTGGTGTTCGTCCGGGCCTGCGCCGCCCACGCCCGGACCCGCCCCGACCGGACCGGGCGGTGGGACGAGGACGCCCTGGTCGACCAGTGGAAGCGGCGGTGGCGGCGCACCCGCGACGCGTTGGCCGCCGCACCGCCGGATCCCCCGGCCGGGGCCGCGGACGGCCCGTCCGCGCAGGTGGTCCCGGCGGGCGGCCTGCCCGCCGAGGTCACCACGTTCGTGGGACGCGAGACGGACCTGGCCGAGGTGGTGGAACGGCTGGAGCACGGCGGAACGGTGACGCTCACCGGGGCCGGCGGCATCGGCAAGACCAGGCTCGCACTGCGGGTCGCCGCCCGGCTGCGCGACCGCTACCGGGACGGGGCGTGCCTGGTGGAACTGGCCGCGGTCGTGGACCCGGGGGCGGTGGCCTGGGCGGTGGGAGCCGCCCTGCGGATCTCGGACGGCTCCGCGGACTCGCCGGCGGACGCGCTGGCGGAGGCCCTGGCCGACCGCGAGCTCCTGCTGGTGCTCGACAACTGCGAGCACCAGCAGGAGAGCTGCGCCGCCCTGGTGGAGGCCCTGCGGCGCCGGGCCCCGGGGGTGCGGGTCCTGGCGACCAGCCGACGGGCCCTCGGATACTCCGGGGAGGTCCTCTGGCGGGTCCCGCCCCTGAGGGTGCCGGCGACCGCGACACCGGTCGAACGGCTGGGTGCCTACGAGGCGGTCGCGCTGCTGACGGACCGGGCCGCGGCGGTGGTTCCGGGATTCGCCGTGGACGAGGGCAACCACCGGGCGGTGGCGGGGCTGTGCCGGCTGCTCGACGGGGTGCCGCTGCTGCTGGAGCTGGCGGCTCGCGGGCTGCGTGTGCTGTCCCCGCAGCAGCTTCTGGAGCGCCTGGAGGAGGGGCTGCCGCTTCCGGACGGTTCGCTGCGCACCGCGCCGGACCGGCACCGGACCCTGCGCGCGGTCCTGGACTGGAGCCACGACCTCTGTTCCGAGGAGGAACGGCGGGCCTGGGCGCGGTTGTCGGTCTTCGCCGGGGACTTCACGCTGGAGGGGGCGCAGGCGGTGCTGGCCGGTGACGGCCGCGGGCCGGAGAGCGCGCTCGCCGCCGTCACCGGGCTGCTGGACCAGTCGGTGCTGACCGTCCACGAGGCCGGGGAGGACCGGTGCTACCGGATGCTGGAGCCGGTCCGGCGCTACGGCCGCGACCGGCTGGCCGAGAGCGGCGCGGCCGAGGAGGTCCGCCGCCGCCACCGCGACTGGTACCTGGCGCTGGTGGAGCAGGCCGAGAGCGCGTGGAGCGGGGCCGAGCAGGCGCTCTGGTTCCGTCGGCTCCGCCGGGGCCACGCCGACCTGCGGGCGGCGCTGGACGCGGGGCTCGCCGACCCCGCCACCGCGCGGCGCACGCTCCGGGCGATGGGGACGCTGTGGCCGTACTGGCTGCTGTGCGTACCGCTCAGCGAGAGCCGCCACTGGCTGGAGTCGGCGCTGCGGTGCTGCGGGGAGCCGGGGGAGGAGCGCGTGAAGGCGCTGTGGGCGTGCGGGTTCGTCGCGGCCCTGCAGCGGGATCTCGACGCGGTGGACCGCTGCGCCGAGGAGATCGAGCGGATGGGGCTGGACGGCGGCGAGCCGACGGCCGGGGCCGGTGCGGCCCTGCTGCGGGGACTGGCCGCGTTCTCCCGCGGCGAGGTGGGAGCGGCCCGCGCCCAGGCGCTGCGGGCGCTGCAGGAGTACCGCCGTCACGACGACCGGTTCGGTGCGCAGGTCACCCTGGGGCTGCTCACGCTGACCGGTGCGGGCGACGGCGAGCCGGTGGCGGAGTACCACCGGGAGGCGCTGGAGTCGAGCAGGCGGCGGGGGGAGCGGTGGCACCGCTCCTATCTGCTGTACACGTTCGGGCTGTACCTCCGGCGGCGGGGGGAGACGGCCGCGGCGGTCGAGGCGCTCCTGGAGGGCCTGGAGATCAACGCGGAGTTCGACGACCGGCTCGGCGGCGAGATGGTGGTCGACGCACTCGCCTGGACGTTGGCGGAGCGGGGGGAGGCGGTGCTCGCGGCGCGCCTGCTGGGGGCGGCCCGGACGCTGCTGCGCGGAGCGGTCCCCCGCCTCCTCGGTTTTCCCTACCTGCTGCGGCAGCAGGAGCGCTGTGTGGCGAGGCTCCGCGCGGACCTGGGGGAGCGGGGGCTGGAGCGCGCGCTCGACGAGGGCGCCGGTCTGGAGTTGGGGGAGGTCGTGCGGCTGCTCCGGCGGCCCTGACCCCGTCAGGCGCGGGCGGGGCGCCGACGGGGCCCGCGGTCCGGCCGGTCACCGGGCCGGGCCCTCCGGAGGGGTGAGGATCCTGGTCGGCAGTGCGGACAGGTGCGCGCGCTCCTCGGCAAAGAGCGCCTCCGGGAGGCCGGCCCCGGCGGCGGCAGGCGGTCGACGAGCCGCCGTCCGTCCGCGGTGAGCCGCACGTCCACCTCGCGGCGGTCGTGCGCGGAGACGGCCCGGGTGAGCAGGCCGTCGCGTTCCGGTCGGGCCGGCCGTTCGGCCGTCGCCGCTGCCGAGGGGACCGTCTCGCGGGTGAGCCGGCTGGGACGCGGTCCGCGGTCGGCGCGGCGGTCGGCCTGCCCCGGACCGCGCAGGCGGTGCTGTGGGAGGCCGCTGCGGCGGCGGGCGCGGTCGCGGGGTGCCGGTGTGGGCGATGGCCGGTCGGCTGGGGCACCGCACCGTGCAGCGCGCGACCGGCACCCCGCTCGGCGCGGCCCCGGCCCTGTGCGGCCTGGACCTCACCCCCCGGCGGGGAGCGTCGCGGCGGTGGTGCTCTGCCGGGTCGCGGCGGACCCGGTCATCATGGCCAGCTCCGCGTTCGCGGTCGTGTTCGCCACCCCGCTGGCCCCGGCGGTCCCCCGCTGGCCGAACCGGAGAGGCCGCGCAGGCCGTTGCGGGGCGGGGGCGGCGACCCGGCTCGGCGCGCTTGGCCGGGGCGGCGTCAGCACCGTGGCGGCCGGCCGCGGGGCCGCTGCGCGACTGCGTGCGGCACTGGAGGGGCCGGGCCGCGGAGGCGGAACTGCGCCGTGTCCGCGCCGGGGCCCCGGGCGCTGCCCCCGGCCCGCGCCCGGCTCTCCCGGGCCGTGCTCTCCCCGCGGGAGACCTCCTCGGTCGCCGGCGGCGAGCCGTGGACCGGCGGGACTTCTCCACCGAGCAGGCCACGGCCGCCGAGCAGGCCGCCCGCCGGCTGCTCGCGGCCACCGCGGTCGCCCGCTGACGCGGTGGCGGGGCCGGGACCCGCGCGGAGTGTCCCCGGCGCCGCCTAGAGTGGACAGGGTCGGGGAGGCTTTCGACACGCCAGGGGGACGCATGCGACCGGTCACCGACATCCAGCGCACGGCCAAGCCGTTCGAGGTGGTCTCGGAGATGGTCCCGGCGGGAGACCAGCCCGCGGCGATCGCCGAACTGGCCCGCCGGATCGAGGGCGGGGCCGCCGACACGGTGCTGCTGGGCGCCACCGGCACGGGCAAGACCGCCACCGTGGCCTGGCTGGTGGAGAAGCTGCAGCGCCCCACACTGGTCATGCAGCCCAACAAGACGCTGGCCGCGCAGTTCGCCAACGAGCTGCGCGAGATGCTGCCCGGCAACGCCGTCGAGTACTTCGTCTCCTACTACGACTACTACCAGCCCGAGGCCTACGTCCCGCAGACCGACACCTACATCGAGAAGGACTCCTCCATCAACGAGGAGGTGGAGCGGCTGCGCCACTCGGCGACCACCTCGCTGCTCACCCGCCGCGACACCGTCGTGGTGGCGTCGGTGTCGTGCATCTACGGCCTGGGCACCCCCCAGGAGTACGTCGACCGCATGGCGACCGTCGAGGTCGGCATGGAGATCGACCGCGACGAGCTGCTGCGCCGGCTCGTGGAGATGCAGTACAGCCGCAACGACGTCGCGTTCACCCGGGGCACCTTCCGGGTGCGCGGCGACACCGTCGAGATCATCCCGGTCTACGAGGAGCTGGCGATCCGCGTCGAGATGTTCGGCGACGAGGTGGAGCGGCTGCTGACGCTGCACCCGATCACCGGCGAGGTGCTGGGGGAGAGCGAGCGGGTCTACATCTTCCCCGCCTCCCACTACGTGGCCGGGCCCGAGCGGATGCGGCGCGCCATCGCCGACATCCAGGCCGAACTGGCCGAGCGGCTGGCGGAACTGGAGGCGGCGGGCAAGCTGCTGGAGGCGCAGCGGCTGCGCATGCGCACCACCTACGACCTGGAGATGCTGGAGCAGATGGGCACCTGCGCCGGCGTCGAGAACTACTCCCGGCACTTCGACGGCCGTGCTCCCGGGACCCCGCCCAACACCCTGCTCGACTACTTCCCCGAGGACTTCCTGCTGGTCATCGACGAGTCGCACGTCACCGTGCCGCAGATCGGCGGCATGTACGAGGGGGACGCCGCGCGCAAGCGCACCCTGGTCGACCACGGCTTCCGGCTGCCGTCGGCGATGGACAACCGCCCCCTGAAGTGGGACGAGTTCCGCGAGCGTATCGGCCAGACCCTCTACCTGTCGGCCACGCCGGGCCCCTACGAGCTGGAGCGGGTCGGCGGCGACGTGGTGGAGCAGGTCATCCGGCCCACCGGGCTGGTGGACCCGGAGGTGGTGGTCAAGCCCACCGAGGGGCAGATCGACGACCTGGTGCACGAGATCCGGGTCCGCGCCGAACGCGACGAGCGGGTGCTGGTGACCACGCTCACCAAGAAGATGGCCGAGGACCTCACCGACTACCTCACCGACCTCGGCATCCGGGTGCGCTACCTGCACAGCGAGGTCGACACGCTGCGCCGGGTGGAGCTGCTGCGCGAGCTGCGGGTGGGGGTCTTCGACGTGCTGGTCGGCATCAACCTGCTGCGGGAGGGACTGGACCTGCCGGAGGTGTCGCTGGTGGCGATCCTGGACGCGGACAAGGAGGGGTTCCTGCGGTCGGAGACCTCGCTGATCCAGACGATCGGGCGGGCCGCGCGCCACGTGGCCGGACAGGTGCACATGTACGCCGACCAGGTCACCGATTCGATGGCGGCGGCCATCGAGGAGACCAACCGGCGGCGGGCCAAACAGCTCGCCTACAACGCCGAGCACGGCATCGACCCCCAGCCGCTGCGCAAGAAGATCGCCGACATCCTCGACTCGCTGGCCCGCGAGGACGCCGACACCGCCGAACTGCTCGCCGAGGGCCGGCGCGGGGAGCGGGGGGCCGCGACCCCGGTCCCGGGGCAGGTGCGCGGCCGGGGGCGTGCCGAGGGGGTGGCGAACCTGCCGCGCGAGGAACTGGCCGACCTGGTCGAGCAGCTCACCCAGCAGATGCACCAGGCCGCGGCCGACCTGCAGTTCGAACTGGCGGCCCGGCTGCGCGACGAGATCCGGGAGCTCAAGCGCGAACTGCGCGGGATGGAGGAGGCCGGCATCGGCTGACCGGCCGCCGCGAACTTTTCCGCCGTCGGGAGGATCTCATGGAGGAAGCGGCCGGTGTGCCGTGCGGAGAGGGAGACGAGGAGGCGGGATGCGGAGCCGGATTCCGGTGGTGGCCGGTGCGGTGGTGCTCGTCGCGGCCGTGGGAACAGGCTGTGCGGGCGGCATCGACCTGCGTGACGAGAACGGTGCGGGGATCTCGATCGACGGGGACGGCGACATCTCGGTGGGGGACGGCAGCACCGAGGTCGAGATCTCCGGGGACGGGACCCCGGGGTCCTCGGACGGGGGCGCCCTGGTCACCGACGAACTGATCAACGTCGCCACGGACGGGGGGACGGTGACCCAGGACTGCGGCGGACGCAGCGCGAACGTGGTGGCCAGCGGGGCCACGGTCACGCTCAACGGCTCCTGTGCCCTGGTCACCATCGCCGGAAGCGGCAACCAGGTGAGTGTGGGGTCGGCCACGGAGGTGAGCCTGCTGGGGTCCGACAACACCGTCCACTACGCTTCGGGGGATCCGGTCGTCACCGATCTGGGGAGCGGAAACGTCGTTGAGGAAGGCGGTGACGCCGTACCGTGACCGTCCCTGGTGTCAGCCACTGCCAGGCCGGTTTCTGAAGATTCTTTGATTTTGGTTACGGTTGAGAAGGTCTGTCGCCGAACGGGTGGACCGCGGGAGATTGTCTGACGACAATTTCAGAACAAAGGCGAGAACTTCTGGCGTTTTACCTGTATTCCGCGGTCTGAGGCGATACCGTACGCTTCGGTAGTCGATGTACGACTTTAAGTGATCGACAAGGGTTCTAGCGGCGGGGCGCTAGCGACCCCCGGTGCGTACGCGCGAGCGTGCCACCGCCAGGGAGGGATGAATGAGCGGTTATGTCGCACGGGTGCGACATGACAGTCCACCGAACGGGACAGCCGAATTCGACCGACTCGTGGAATCGGTGGCCAGGCGGTGGGCGGCGGTGGACCCGCTGCTGCCCGAGCCGTCGCACCCGAGGCTCAACACCCACCCGCTGTTGACCGTCAGCGACGAGATGGGCCGCCCGATGGCGATCGGCACCATGCGCTACTCCTGGTACCAGCCCGGGGAGGCGGGACGGACCTGGGGAGTCCCCGACCAGCACTGGATCACTCCGCTCGTGGGCGGTTCCGACCCCGAAGGGGCGCTCGACTCGCTGCTGACCAGCTGGCGCGACCAGTTGGAGGAACTGCCCAGCGGGACCGGTTCGGAATCGGCGGCGCTGCTGACCTGGCCCGCCCGGGACGTGTGCGGGATCCGTCCGCTGCAGCGCCACGGCATGCAGCCGGCCACCGTCATGGCGGTGCGGCAGCGGCGCCGGGGCGTGCCGCCCGCGCTGCCGCCGCGGGACGTCACGATCCGGCTCGCCGACCTCCAGGACCTGGCCGCCGTGGTCAGCCTGGTCATGGAGGAGCACCGCTACGAGGAGCACTTCGGCAGCGTGTTCATCCAGCCGGAGACGGCCGAGCAGACGCGGCGCGTGGCGGCCCGGGCGCTGAGCCGGAACCCGTCGTGGATCTGGCTGGCCGAACGGCGCGGCCGCCCCGTCGGCCTGGTGTGGGTGTCCCCGCCGCACCGGGCGCGCTGGGTCGCCCCCCTCGTCAACGCGGCTCCCGCCGCCTACATCGGCTACGGAGCGGTGGCCGAGGAGGAGCGGGGGCAGGGCATCGGGACGACCCTGATCAGCCATGCGCACCACGCCCTGGACACCCACGGCATCGAGGTCACCCTGCTCAACTACGCGGTGATGAACCCGTTGTCGGGGCCGTTCTGGCACCGGATGGGCTACCGGCCGCTGTGGACCACCTGGGAGGTCCGCCCGGCGTTGGCGCTGCGCTGAGCAGCGGGGCACGGGCGCGGACCGGCTCTCGGTCCGTGCCCGTTTCCGGCGGGAGGCCGCCGTCATCCGCCCGTGCGGACAGGGTGTTATCCTGGGGGCCCGTGGAGTCCGCAGAGTGTGTTCGGCTGCGTGCCGTCGGCGGACACCGCACGGTCGCCTGTCGGACTTGAAGGCGTTCCGTAGCCGCACAACCACGGGAGCAACCTTGGCATCCGCCGCGAGTAGCAAACACCTTTTCGTCACCGGCGGCGTCGCCTCCAGCCTCGGCAAGGGACTGACCGCTTCCAGCCTCGGACGGTTGCTGAAGTCGCGAGGGCTGCGGGTCACGATGCAGAAGCTCGACCCCTACCTCAACGTCGACCCGGGCACGATGAACCCGTTCCAGCACGGTGAGGTGTTCGTCACCGACGACGGGGCGGAGACCGACCTGGACATCGGCCACTACGAGCGGTTCCTGGACACCGAGCTGTCCGCCTCGGCCAACGTCACCACCGGTCAGATCTACTCCAGCGTGATCGCCAAGGAGCGCCAGGGCGCCTACCTCGGCGACACCGTGCAGGTCATTCCGCATATCACCAACGAGATCAAGGCCCGCATCCTCGCGATGGACGGCGAGGACGTGGACGTCGTCATCACCGAGATCGGCGGTACGGTCGGCGACATCGAGTCGCAGCCGTTCCTTGAGGCGGCCCGACAGATCAGGCACGAGATCGGCCGCGACAACTGCTTCTTCCTGCACATCTCCCTGCTGCCGTACCTGGGGCCCTCCGGTGAGCTGAAGACCAAGCCCACCCAGCACTCGGTGGCCGCGCTGCGCAGCATCGGCATCCAGCCCGACGCGATCGTCTGCCGCGCCGACCGGCCGATCCCCACCAGCCTGAAGCAGAAGATCAGCCTCATGTGCGACGTGGAGGAGGCCGGCGTCGTCTCCTGCCCGGACGCGCCCTCCATCTACGACATCCCCAAGGTGCTGCACCGCGAGGGACTGGACGCCTACGTGGTGCGCCGGCTGGGGCTGGCCTTCCGCGACGTGGACTGGACCGAGTGGAACGACGTGCTCAGCCGCGTCCACCAGCCCGACCACGAGGTCACCATCGCCCTGGTCGGCAAGTACGTCGACCTCCCCGACGCCTACCTGTCGGTCACCGAGGCGCTGCGCGCCGGCGGGTTCGCCCACCGTACCCGGGTGAACATCCGCTGGGTGGCCAGCGACGACTGCGCCGACGCCGAGGGGGCCCGACGCGAACTGGACGGGGTCGACGGCGTGCTCGTCCCCGGAGGCTTCGGGGTGCGCGGCATCGAGGGCAAGGTGGGGGCGATCCGCCACGCCCGCGAGCACGGCATCCCCCTGCTCGGCATCTGCCTGGGCATGCAGTGCATGGTCATCGAGTACGCCCGCGACGTGGCCGGGCTGCACGGCGCCAACAGCACCGAGTTCGAGGACAAGGCCGAGCACCCGGTCATCTCCACCATGTCCGACCAGGTCGACGTGGTCGCCGGGGAGCGGGCCATGGGCGGCACGATGCGGCTGGGGCTGTACCCGGCCCGGCTCGTCGAGGACTCGCTGGTGCGGGAGCTCTACGGAGGGGCCGCGGAGGTCTCCGAGCGGCACCGCCACCGCTTCGAGGTGGCCAACGCCTACCGGTCCGCACTCCAGGAGGCCGGACTGGTCTTCTCGGGGCTGTCCCCCGACGGCTCGCTGGTCGAGTACGTGGAGCTGCCGCAGGACAGGCACCCGTTCTTCGTCGGCACCCAGGCCCACCCGGAGCTGCGCTCCAGACCGACGCGCCCGCACCCGCTGTTCGTGGGGCTCATCAACGCGGCACTGAAGTACTCCGTGGAAAAGGTCGCGCACTGATGGGCGGCCACGGCGGGATCGCCGACACCCCCGACTCCTGGCCGGTGGAGCGTTCCGAGACGCGCTACCGCAGCCGCATCGTCGGCATGGTCACCGACTGGGTGCGCATGCCCGGGCTGGACGGGGAGGAGACCGTCGCCCGTGACCGCTTCGTCCATCCCGGAGCGGTCGCGGCGCTGGCCCTGGACGAGGACGGGCGGGTGCTGCTGCTGCGCCAGTACCGGCACGCGGTGCGGCACCGGCTGTGGGAGCTGCCCGCGGGCGTCCGCGACGTCGAGGGCGAGCCCCCGGTGCGCACGGCGCAACGCGAACTGCTGGAGGAGGCCGGCTACCGGGCCGACACCTGGCACGAGCTCGCCGACTTCTTCCCCTCGGCGGGGTTCTCCACCGAGCGCATCCACGTCTTCCTCGCCCGTGACCTCGTCCGGGTCCCCGAAGAGGAGGTGGACTTCGTCCGCATCCACGAGGAGGCCGACATGCCCGTCGAGTGGCTGCCGTTGGACGAGGCGGTGGCCGCGGTCCTGGCGGGGCGGCTGCACAACGCCGCCACCGTGATCGGGATCCTCGCCGCGCACGCCGCGTCCCGGGACGGTTTCGCGTCCCTTCGCCCCGCGCTCGGCTGATCCTGACGGCGGCGGGCACCGCGACCACAGGTGCGGTGCCCGCCGCCGTCGGAACCAACGCAGTGGAGGGAGGCAGCAGGATGCCGGAACGGGCGCCCCGACTGCGTTCGGCGGTGCGTGGATACCTGGACCACCTGACGGTGGAGCGCGGCCTGGCCGCCAACACCCTGCTGTCCTACCGCCGGGACCTCCGCCGCTACCTGGACTTCCTGGTCGAACGCGGGATCGACGACCTCGACGAGGTGCGTTCCGAGGACATCGCCTGCTTCGTCCGCACCCTCCGCGAGGGCGGCCCCGGGCACCGGCCGCTGTGTGCGAACTCCGCCGGACGGGCCGTCGTCGCGGTCCGCGGCCTGCACCGGTTCGCGCTGCGGGAGGGGATGACCGCGCACGACCCCGCCCACCAGGTACGGCCGCCGACCCCGCCGCGGAGACTGCCCAAGGCCATCCCCCTGGAGCAGGTGGAGGCGCTGATCGCCGCGGCCGACACCGAGGAGGGCCCCCGGGCGCTGCGCGACCGCGCCCTGCTGGAGCTGCTGTACGGCACGGGGGCACGCATCTCCGAGGTGGTCGGACTGGACGTGGACGACGTCACCCGGCTGCGTTCCGGCCCGCACTCCGGAACCGAGGTCGGCGTGGTGCGGTTCCGGGGCAAGGGCGGCAGGGAGCGGGTGGTGCCCGTCGGCAGGTACGCGCGCGCCGCCCTGGACACCTACCTGGTGCGCGCCCGTCCCGGACTGGCCGCCGCCGGGCGGGGCACGCCCGCGCTGTTCCTCAACGCGCGCGGCGGCAGGCTCACCCGCCAGGGCGCCTGGGCGGTGCTGCGCGCGGCGGCCGAACGGGCCGGGCTCAGCGACGTGTCCCCGCACACCCTGCGGCACTCCTTCGCCACCCACCTCATCGACGGGGGCGCGGACGTGCGGGTCGTCCAGGAGCTTTTAGGGCACGCGTCCGTCACCACCACGCAGGTCTACACCCTCGTCACCGTGGACCGGCTGCGGGAGGTGTACGCTGCGGCACACCCCCGGGCGCGAGTGTCGCGTTGATTCACCGCACCCGACGGCCTAGAGTCGCCGCACGACGGTGCAACACTTGTCGACAAATTGAGTTTTTCCAACGGCCTGTCAACCGGTTCGTGGGAAGCGGTGTGGTCCGTAGGGAGGTCCTGGGTTGTGAGCTGGTCCGGATACGACGACGTGGACGCGCGGGCGTCCGCAGACACTGCGGCGGCCGAGCCGGCGAACAGCCCCTGGGCGCAGACGCACAGCACGGGGGCGATGTTGGGCGGCATGAAACGGCCGAAACCAGAATTTCCGGAACCGGCCCCGCTCGACCACCACGGCCCCGCGCGGGTGGTGGCGCTGTGCAACCAGAAGGGCGGGGTCGGCAAGACCACCACCACCATCAACCTGGGCGCGGCCCTCGCCGAGTACGGGCGCCGGGTCCTGCTCGTGGACTTCGACCCCCAGGGCGCGCTCTCGGTGGGGCTGGGCCGGCGCGACCCGCGCGAACTGGATCTGACCATCTACAACCTGCTCATGCAGCGCGACGTCACCATCGACAAGGTGCTGCTCAAGACCGAGGTCGAGGGGCTGGACCTGATCCCCAGCAACATCGACCTGTCGGCCGCCGAGGTGCAGCTGGTGGGTGAGGTCGCCCGCGAGCAGATGCTCAGCCGAGCCCTGGCGCCGGTGCTGGACGACTACGACGTGGTGCTCATCGACTGCCAGCCGTCGCTGGGCCTGCTCACCGTCAACGCGCTCACCGCCGCGCACGGCGTCATCGTGCCGCTGGAGTGCGAGTTCTTCGCGCTGCGCGGGGTGGCCCTGCTCATGGACACCATCCAGAAGGTCCAGGAACGCCTCAACGACCGCCTGGTCATCGACGGGTTCCTCGGCACCATGTACGACCCGAGGACCCTGCACGCGCGCGAGGTGCTGGCCACCATCGTCGAGGGGTTCGGCGACAAGGTGTTCCACACCGTGATCAACCGGACCGTCCGGTTTCCCGACGCCACCGTCGCCGGTGAGCCGATCACCCGCTTCGACTCCTCGTCGGCGGGCGCCCGCGCCTACCGGGACCTGGCCAAGGAGGTGCTCGCCCGGTGGCCTCTCGGCGTTCGCGACGCGTGACGCTGCCCGGCGCGGACGAACTGTTCTTCCGCTCCACCGCACCCCGCGGCGAAGCGTCCCGGACCCCCGCGGAGGCGGCGGACGCGGACGCCGAGCCGCCGCAGCGGGACCGGACCCCGGCCGTCCGGCGGCGGATCGTGCCGCAGCCCAGCGGACGGCAGCGCCACGACGAGAAGATCACCGTCTACATCTCCGCGGCGGAACTGCTCGCCCTGGAACAGACCAGGCTGGCCCTGCGCGCCGACTACGGACTGACCGCCGACCGCGGCCGGATCGTGCGGGAGGCCGTCGCGGTGCTGCTCGCCGACTTCGAGGAGTACGGCGAGGCCAGCATGCTGGTGCAGCGGCTCAGCGAGACCTGACCCGTCCGGTGGCCATGATCCGACGAACGACGCCGGGGCGTGCCCCGGGGCGCCCATGACGGCCCAGGACGCCCCCGAGGGGGGGTTCCTGGTCCGCCTCGACAACTTCGAGGGGCCCTTCGACCTGCTGCTCGCGCTGATCGCCAAGCACAAACTGGACATCACCGAGGTGGCGCTGTCGAAGGTCACCGACGAGTTCATCGCGCACATCAAGGCCTACGGGGACTCCTGGGACCTGGACCTGGCGAGCAACTTCCTGCTGGTGGCGGCCACCCTGCTGGACCTGAAGGCGGCGCGGCTGCTGCCCCGCGGGGAGGTGGAGGACGAGGCCGACCTGGCGCTGCTGGAGGCACGCGACCTGCTTTTCGCCCGGCTGCTGCAGTACCGGGCCTACAAGGAGGTCGCGGCGCTGTTCGCGGAGCGGATCGCCGCGCAGGGCCGCTGCTTCGCACGGGCCGTGCCGCCGGAGCCGCGCTTCGCCGCGCTGCGCCCCGACGTGTTCCTCCGGCTCGGCCCGCAGGAGTTCGCGGCGCTGGCCGCCCGTACCCTCACCCCGCGCGAGCCGCCCAGTGTCCCGGTCACCCACATCCACCAGCCCAAGACCTCCGTGGCCGAGCAGGCGGTGCTGGTCGTGGCGGCGCTGCGCGAACACGGCTCCCTCACCTTCGCCGAACTGACCCGCGAGTGCACCGGTACCTTTGAGGTGGTGGCGCGGTTCCTGGCGCTGCTGGAGCTGTACCGGGCCGCCAACGTCAGTTTCGACCAGCCCGAACCCCTGGGAGAGCTGCGGGTCACCTGGACCGGCAGCGGCCGGGGCGAGGTCACGGTGGCCGACGACTACGGCCAGACCAGGGATCGCGACGACGGGGGGACACAGTGAGCCACACCGCGCCCGACACCGGACCGGCGGTGCTGCGCCGCAACCTGGAGGCGGTGCTGATGGTCGTCGACCAGCCGGTCACCGCCTACGACCTGGCGCGCGCCTTCGGCTCCGACGTCGACACCGTCACCCGCCTGCTGCGCGAGACCGCCCGCGAGTACACCGAGCAGGGGCGCGGTTTCGACCTGCGGGAGGTCGCCGAGGGGTGGCGCTTCTACACCCGTCCCGAGTGCGCCGAGGCCGTCGAGCACTTCCTGCGCGACGGCCACGAGGTGCGGCTCACCCAGGCGGCGCTGGAGACGCTGGCGGTGGTCGCCTACCGCCAGCCCGTCTCCCGGGGCCGGGTCTCGGCGGTACGCGGGGTGAACTGCGACGGAGTTATGCGTACCCTCGTACTGCGGGGGCTGATCGAAGAAGCCGGCCAGGACCCGGAGTCGGGGGCGGTGCTGTACCGCACCACCAGCTACTTCCTGGAGCGGCTGGGGCTGCGCAGCCTGGACGAACTTCCCGACCTCGCCCCCTTCCTACCCGACGACATCGAAGGTCTCGACGACACCGGTGAACAAGCCACACGATGATGACACCCGTCGCCACGGCGGCGACGGCGGGCCGCGCGGTGGGCGCGGCCGTTCCACCCCGCGCGGTGGGCGCGGCGACCACGACCAGTCCGGCCGCCGCGGCGGCCGGGACCACCGCGGCGACCGCGGCGGGCGTGACGACCGGCGGGACGGGGGGTCCCGCGAGCGGGACCGCCGTTCGCGCACCGAGCGGCCCGGACGCGACCCCCGTGCCCGCGGCGAGCGGCGCGGTGGCCGCGAGCGGGACGACCGGGCCGAACGCTTCGACCGGGCGTCCGGGGGGAGCGGACGCGGCTTCCGCGACCGGGACGAGCGGGACCGCCGCGACGACCGGCGGGACGGCCGACCGCGTGCCGAGCGGCCCGGACGCGACCGCCGTCCGGGGCGGCCCCGCACCGGACACGGCTCCGAACGGGAGCTGTCGGCCCAGGCCAGGGCCCGGCTCAGGGTGCTGCGCGCCGAGTACGACCCCCGTGACGACGACCCCGTCGACGAGGAGCGCGACACCTACGCCGACGTCCCCGGCGGCATCCGGCTGCAGAAGGCCCTCGCCCAGGCGGGGGTGGCCAGCCGCCGCGCCAGCGAGGAACTGATCGCCGCCGGACGGGTCACCGTCGACGGCCAGGTCGTGCGGCGCTTCGGCGCCCGCGTCGACCCGGAGAAGTCCGAGATCCGCGTCGACGGCATGCGGGTGGTCACCGCCCCGGACCTGCGCTACTACGCCCTGAACAAGCCGCGCGGCGTGGTCAGCACCATGTTCGACCCGCAGGGACGGCCCACGATCGCCGACTACGCGGGCCAGAGCGACGAACGGCTGTTCCATGTCGGCCGGCTCGACACCGAGACCGAGGGCCTCATCCTGCTCACCAACGACGGCGAGCTGGCCAACCGGCTCACCCATCCCCGCTACAAGGTGGTCAAGACCTACATCGCGAAGGTGCCGGGGCCGGTGCCGCGCGAGGTCGTCCGACGCATCCGCAGGGGGGTGGAGCTGGACGACGGGTTCGTGGCGGTCGACTCCTTCCGGGTGGTCGACAACATCGAGCCGAAGGCGCTGGTGGAGATCCGGTTGCACGAGGGGCGCAAGCACATCGTGCGCCGCCTCATGGAGGCGGTGGGCTACCCCGTGTCGGACCTCGCCCGCACGCAGATCGGGCCGGTCGGACTCAACAACCTCAAGACCGGCACGGTGAGGGCGTTGACCTCGAAGGAGGTCAGTGAGCTCTACACTGCCGCAGGGATGTAGCCCAGGATTCGGGAGGACGAGAACAGTGGCGGTACGAGCGATCCGCGGCGCGGTCCAGGTCGACGCCAACGAGCGTGACCTCGTGTTGGAGGCGACCGAGGAGCTGGTCGCGGAGGTCATGCGCCGGAACGAACTGGGCACCGACGACTTCATCAGTGTGCTGTTCACCGCGACCCAGGACCTCAACGCGGAGTTCCCGGCCCTGGCCGCACGCAAACTCGGGTTCACCGACGTCCCCCTGATGTGCTCGACCGAGATCGCGGTGCCGCACGCGCTGCCCCGGGTGGTGCGTCTCATGGCGCACGTCGAGACCGACCGTCCCCGCTCGGAGCTGCACCACGTCTACCTGCGGGGCGCCCAGGTCCTGCGGTTGGACATCGCGCAGTAGCCGGCGGCGGGGGCGGACCCCGCCGCCGCGGACCGCCCCGGCCCGGGCGGGAACCCGGTGCGGACGGCCGGAAACGGGAGACGAGGAGGGGACATGGTCGAGAGCGCGGTCGTGGTCGGGACCGGGCTGATCGGGACGTCGATCGCGTTGGCGCTGCACCAGCGCGGCGTCGACGTGGCGCTGAGCGACCGTGATCCGGCGGCCCTGCGGCTGGCCTGCGACCTGGGCGCCGGACGCCCCCTCGCCCAGGAGCAGACCGAACCCGCCGACGTCGCCGTGGTCGCGGTGCCGCCGGGCGCGGTGCCCGCGGTGCTGCGCGACGCCCAGCGGCGCGGTCTCGCCCGCGTCTACACCGATGTGGCCAGCGTCAAGTCCTCCGTGGTCCGCCGGGTCGCGGAACTCGGCTGCGACCTGACCAGCTACGTGCCGGGCCACCCCATGGGCGGACGCGAACGCCAGGGGCCCGGCGCGGCCCGCGCCGACCTGTTCCTGGGACGGTCCTGGGCCCTGTGCCCCGCCGCCGGGACCGATCCCGCCGCGGTCAAGACCGTCACCCTGCTCGCCGAGCTGTGCGGGGCCGACCCGCTGGTGGTCGACGAGGCCGCGCACGACCGGGCGGTGGCGCTGGTCTCCCACGCCCCCCACGCGGTCTCGGCCGCGGTGGCCGCGAGCCTGCTTGACGGCGACGCCACCGCGCTCGCCCTGGCCGGCCAGGGGGTGCGCGACATGACCCGCATCGCCGGAGGGGACGTGGGCCTGTGGCGGGAGATCCTCGGCCACAACGCCGGGCCCGTGGCCGCCGTGCTGGAGCGGGTCGCCGCGGACCTGGCCGCCGCGGCCGCCGCACTGCGGTCCGGCGACCCGGGGGTGGTCGAGGACCTGCTGGAGCGCGGCCGTGCCGGACACGCCCGGGTCCCCGGCAAGCGCGGAGCCGGACCCACCCCCGACGACGCGGTGCTGTCGGTGGTGATCCCCGACGAGCCCGGCGCGCTGGGGCGGCTGTTCGCGGCGGCGGCCGAGGCGGGGGTCAACGTCGAGGACGTGCGGATCGACCACTCCCCGGGGCTGCCGTTGGGCGTGGCGCAGCTGTCGGTGGTGCCCGAGGCGCGGGACCGTCTGGCGCGCGCCCTGACGGAGGGCGGCTGGTCGGTGCACCGCTGAGGCGTCGGCCGGTCCCGGCCGTCCCCCGACGATGGCGGAGGCGGGCCGGACGGCCTGTAGTCTGAACCGGAAAAGACGACAAGGCGGACGTTGTGCAGGGAGCGGCAGACGTGAGCGGGCAGGGGCGCGGCGAGGGGTTCGTCATCGCCATCGACGGCCCTTCGGGGTCGGGAAAGTCCAGCACGGCCAAGGGCGTGGCCCGGGCGCGTGACCTCAGGTACCTCGACACCGGCGCGATGTACCGCGCCATGACCTGGTGGATGCTGACCAACGGGATCGACGTCGCCGACGCCTCGGCCGTCGCCGACGCGGCCGCCCGCCCGGTCATCACCATGGGCACCGACCCGGACGCGCCCACCGTCCACGTCGACGGGGTGGACGTGGCCCGGCAGATCCGCACCGACGAGGTCACCGCCAACGTCAGCGCGGTCAGCGCCGTGCCCCGGGTGCGGGAGCTGCTCGTGGCCCGCCAGCGGGAGATCATCGCCGAGGCGTGCGCCACCGCCCCCGGCATCGTCGTCGAGGGCCGCGACATCACCACCGTGGTCGCGCCCGACGCGCCGGTGAAGCTGTTCCTGACCGCCAGCGCCGAGGCCCGCGCGCAGCGGCGCAGCAGGGAGGTGCGGTCCGACGACGTCGCGGCCACCCGGGAGGCCCTGGTCCGACGCGACCGGCTCGACTCCACCCGCGCGGTGTCCCCCCTGACGCAGACCCCCGACGCCACCGAACTGGACACCACCGGCCTGTCCCTGGACGAGGTCATCGCGCTGGTGGTCAAACTCGCCGACGAGGCGCGGGCGTCGGCCGCCTGATTCCCCGCGGCCCCGCCGGGGCCGCGGCACCCGTGCCGGGACCGGCGCGGAGAACACGGTCCTCACGGCACGCATCCTGGGCGCGTGGGGACACTGCTACCGGGAGTATGTGTGATGAGTGACATCGTCGACGAGCGCGCCGCAGCGGCCACCAGCGACGAGACGACACGGGTCAAACCCGTGGTGGCCGTGGTGGGACGCCCCAACGTGGGCAAGTCGTCCCTGGTCAACAGGATCATCGGACGCCGCGAGGCGGTCGTGGAGGACGTCCCCGGGGTCACCCGTGACCGGGTGGCCTACGACGCCGTCTGGCAGGGCCGCGAGTTCACCCTCGTCGACACCGGCGGATGGGAGACCAGCGCCAGCGGGCTGGCGGCGATGGTGGCCCGCCAGGCCGAGTACGCCGCCGAGACCGCCGACGTGATCCTGTTCGTGGTGGACGCCACCGTCGGCATCACCGACGCCGACGAGGCGGTCACCCGTGTCCTGCGCGCCACCAGGCGGCCCGTGGTGCTGGCCGCGAACAAGGTCGACGGGCCGATGGGCGAGGCCGACGCGCTGGAGCTGTGGAACCTGGGCGTGGGCGAGCCGTACCCGGTCAGCGCGCTGCACGGCCGCGGCACCGGGGACCTGCTCGACGCGGTGCTGGCGGCCATGCCCGAGGAGGCGCCCCGCGAGTCCGAGCCCGGGCCGGGCGGACCGCGCCGCATCGCCCTGGTGGGGCGGCCCAACGTCGGCAAGTCCAGCCTGCTCAACAAGCTCGCCGGGGAGGAGCGGGTGGTCGTGGACTCGGTGGCGGGCACCACCCGCGACGCCGTCGACGAGCTCGTCGAACTGGGCGGCAGGACCTGGAAGTTCATCGACACCGCCGGTATCCGGCGCCGGTTCCGCGCGTTGCAGGGCGCCGACTACTACGCCACGATGCGCACCACCACGGCGCTGGAGCGCGCCGAGGTCGCCGTGGTGCTGCTGGACGTCAGCGAACCGCTGGCCGACCAGGACGTGCGGATCGTCGAGCAGGTCGTCGAGGCCGGCCGGGCGCTGGTGCTGGCGTTCAACAAGTGGGACCTGCTGGACGAGGAGCGCCGCTACTACCTGGAGAAGGAGATCGACCGGCAGCTGTCGCGGGTCAGCTGGGCGCCGCGCGTCAACATCTCCGCCAGGACCGGGCGGCACGTCGAGCGCCTGGTTCCGGCCATCGAGCAGGGACTGGCCAGCTGGGACACCCGCATTCCCACGGGACGCCTCAACACCTGGTTCAAGGAGCTGGTCGCGGCGACCCCGCCGCCCGCGCGCGGCGGCAGGCAGCCCAAGATCCTGTTCGCCACCCAGGCCGACACCCGGCCGCCGCACATCGTGCTGTTCACCACCGGCTTCCTGGAGGACAGCTACCGCCGGTTCATCGAGCGGCGCCTGCGCGAGGACTTCGGGTTCGAGGGCACGCCCATCAAGGTGAGCATGCGCATCCGCGAGAAGAAGGGCGGAAAGGTCCAGAAGGTGCACGGCAGGCGGAGCTAGACCCGCGGGGCCGCGGTTCCGGGATCACACCGGGACCGCGGCGGCCAGGGCCGCGCCGACGAACACCGCCTGCAGCGCCGTGCGCTGCGGCAGCGGGGTGACGGGGCGTCCGGCCAGGGTGAGGCCGCGGCGGGCGGCGGAGACGTTCGCGGGGAACAGGGCGAGCAGCAGCAGCGCCAGGGCGACCGCGGCGTAGGGGGCGACCGGGGGGAGCAGCAGGGCCGCGGCGCCCGCGAACTCCAGGACGCCGGTGACGGTGACCAGCAGGGCGGGGCGGGGGAGGGCGGGCGGGACCATCGCGACGAGGTCGTCGCGCCGGGGCCGGGTGAAGTGCGCGGAGCCGGTGACGGCGAACATCAGCGCGAGTCCGCCGCGCAGTGCCGCCTGCCAGTGGTCGAGTGCGTCGACACCGGCGAGGCCGAGCAGGCGCAGCGCGGCGAAACCGCCGAGCAGGACGATGAGCGGAACCACGGGAACCCCCTGATCTGGACAGTGACAAGATTCCACCCCGTCCGCAAGGAACTTGTCAATGGCAAGATTGGGGTCGGGGGCGGCACCCGCCGCGAGTGAGAGGACGTGAGGACGATCGGCGCCCGCAGCTACCACCACGGCGACCTGAGACGGGCCCTGCTGGACGAGGCGGTCGCCGCGATCGCCGAGTCGGGGCCGTCCGGATGGAGCCTGCGTGAACTGGCCCGCCGCGCGGGAGTCTCCCACGCCGCGCCCGCCCACCACTTCGGCGACAGGGCGGGACTGCTCACGGCGGTCGCCGCCGAGGGCTTCGACCTGCTCGCCGAGGCGCTGGCCGGCGCGGGCGGGGACCTGCTCGACATGGGAGTGGCCTACGTGCGCTTCGCCGACACCCACCGGGCCCACTTCGAGGTGATGTTCCGCCCCCGGCTGTACCGGGCCGACGACCCGAAGGTGCGCGCCGCCCGGGCCCGTACCCACGACGTCCTGCACGGCGGGGTCCGGCGGGCGGTGGACGGGGAGAGCGACACCGCCGCACGGGCCGCCTGGTCGATCGTGCACGGCTTCGCCGAACTGTGGCTCAACGGCGCCCTGCCCGCCGCCCCGGGCGACGACCCGGGGGAGGCCGCCCGTCCCGTCATCCGGCTGCTGTTCGACCGGTGAGCCCCCGGGGCACGGGACGCGCCGCGGTCACGCCCCGCCCGGACCCGGAGCAGACGCTCCCCGGCCCCGCGGGCCCCGAGCCCGCCCGGGAGGCTCCGGACGCGGTCCGCAGTCCGACCGTCGGGCGGCCTGCACGGCAGGCGGTACCTTGGCGGGTACGGAGGCGCCTCACGGACACCGTCCCCGGCCTTCGCGCACCGGAAAGCCCGTGACCGCGGTCGGAGTCCGGGGAGGGGCGCCGGGGCCCGGCGGGTCCGTGGACGCCACGACGGACGCGCGGAGCAGGACCCGGCGCCGGTGCGGGCGCGCCCGGACGGGAAGCCGTGAGGAGGAGCCGATGGAGCGGATTCTGGTCAGCGCCTGCCTGATGGGGCGGGCGGTGCGTTTCGACGGACGGGCCAAACCCACCGACCACGAGATCTTCCTGCGCTGGCGGGAGGAGGGCCGGCTCATCCCGTTCTGCCCCGAGGTCGTCGGCGGCCTGCCGGTCCCCCGACCGCCCGCCGAGATCGAGGGCGGCCGGGGAGCGCGCGCCGTCCTGGAGGGCCGGGCGCGCATCCGCACCCCCGAGGGCCGCGACGTCACCGCGTTCTTCCTCGCCGGGGCCCGGGCGGCCCTGCACGCCGCCCGGGAGCAGGGGGTGCGGCTGGCCGTGCTGAAGGAGAACAGCCCCTCCTGCGGGGTCCACCGGGTCTTCGACGGGTCCTTCACCGGCACCAGGGCCCCGGGCGCGGGACTGACCACCCTGCTGCTGCGCGACCACGGCATCGACGTCTTCAGCGAGGACGAGCTCCCCGAGGCCCAGGCCCGCCTGACCGAACTGGAGGCGGAGACGGCCTGACCGCCCGGCCGCCGGGGAAGCAGGCGTCCCGGCCGCGTCGACGGAGGCGGGCCGCACGTGCCGCCCGCCCCGCCGTCCCCGAGAGGGAGCGGAAGGCTTTGAAATTCGACTTACTAGTAAGTTAGTATAGTGGCGGGACGCCCGACAGGGTCCCAAAGCCCGGGGCCGGCCGGGGTCTGGAGACCAAGAAGGCCGACCGGTGCCGTCTGCGTGCGGAAGCGCCCGCGCGGGCGGCGTGGGTGTCGACCGGATTCGTGTGGTGGAAAGGACGACCGTCATGGCCGCTGGTGCCCAGATCATCGACGACCTCCTGAGGCCCGATGTCAATGCCGACCCGCACCAGGCGCTCGCCCGTCTGCGTGAGCTGGACTCGATCCACTGGAGCGAGCCCCACCGCGCCTGGCTGGCCACCCGCTACAACGACATCTCGGAGGCCTACCGGAACCGTGCGCTGTCGTCCGACCGGGTCCGCCCGCTGCTCGCCATGAACAAGGACGAGAACGAGCAGTCGACCGCGACGACCCGCGTACGGGAACTGCTGAGCCAGTGGATGGTGGTCAGCGATCCGCCGCAGCACACGCGGCTGCGCCGCCTCGCCGCGGGCGCCTTCAAGCAGCAGCGGATCGTGGACATGAACCAGCGGATCCAGCAGCTCGTCGACGACCTGCTCGACCGGTTCATCGCCGGGGGGCACACCGACCTCATCGAACACCTCGCCTACCCGCTGCCCGCGATCGTGATCGCGGAGATGCTCGGCGCTCCCCAGGAGGACCGTGACCGCTTCCGGCACTGGTCCGACGAACTGGCGCTGGTGGCCTTCGGGGCCGGGGGAGACGCCAGGGAGGAGCGGCACGAGCGGGCGCTGCGCGGGATGGAGGAGATGGTCTCGTTCTTCCGCGAGCTCATCGAACTCCGCCGCCGGGAACCGGGGGACGACATGCTCACCGCGATGATGGCCGGCGACGGGAGCGGCGACGAGCTCACCGAGGACGAACTCGTCGCCATGTGCGCCCTGCTGCTCTTCGCCGGCCACGAGACGACCACGAACTCGATCGCCAACGGGATCGTGGCCCTGCTCCAGCACCCCGACCAGCTGGCCCTGCTGCGGGAGGAGCCGGATCTCATCTCCTCCGCGGTGGAGGAGCTCCTCCGCTTCGACGGCCCGATCAAGGTGATCAACCGCTGGGTGACGCAGGACACCGAGCTGGCCGGTCAGCAGATCCGGGCCGGAGAGCGCGTCTACCTGGTGCTGTCCGCGGCCAACCGGGACCCCGCGAAGTTCACCGACCCGGACGCCCTGGACCTGCGGCGCAGCCCCAACCCGCACATCGCCTTCGGCAAGGGGATCCACGCCTGCCTGGGGGCGCAGCTCGCACGCCTGGAGACCAGAATCGCCATCGGCAGCGTCGTGCGGCGGCTGCCGGGACTGCGCCTGGCAGGAGAACTCTCCTACAAGGAGAGCCTCGCCGCCCGCGCCCTCCACAGGCTTCCCGTCGCCCACGACGCACTGCCCACCCACCGGTGACGACCGCCCGCAGGAGACGAACGTGAAGATCATCGCAGACAGCAGCCGGTGCGAAGGCCACGCCCAGTGCAACATCGCCGATCCGGACCTGTTCCCGCTGAACGAGGACGGCTACACCGCGCTCACCGACGCGGGGATGCAGGTCCCGCCGGACGAGGAGCGGCAGGCGCAGCAGGGGGTGTCGGCCTGCCCCGTGGCGGCGCTGCGCCTGATCGACTGACCCGTCCCGGCCCGGCGGCGCTCCTCCGGGGCAGGCCCGGTGCGGCCGGATCCCTCCGGCCGCACCGGCGGTCCCCGGGGACCGTGCCGTGTCCCGCTCCGGGACCGGCGAACGCGCGCAGAGCGGAGGCGGCGCACGGGCCGGAAGGGCAAGGGTGACCACGGAAACGGAAAGAGGACGAGGACAGGTGACACAAGAGGCACTCCCCGGTGTGCCGGCACCGCTGCGAGAGGCCCTGGCAGCGGCCCCGGTCCCGCAGGTGACCACGGTGGCGGGATGCGACATCTCGTGGTTCTCCTGGGGGGACGCCACCCGGCAGCCCGTGGTGTTCGTCCACGGCGGGGCCGCGCACAGCTGGTGGTGGAGTTTCACCGCGCCGCTGCTCAGCGACCGCTACCACGTGGTCGCACTCGACCTGTCCGGGCACGGTGACAGCGGTCACCGTGCCCACTACTCTTTCGCGGGGTGGGTGGAGGAGGTCGCCGCGGTGGTCGAGCGGCTTCCCGGCGGGCTCCCGCCCATCGTGGTGGGGCATTCGATGGGCGGGATGGTGGCCACGCTCTTCGCCCTCGAACACGGAAGCCGAATGGCGGGGCTCATCAGCATCGACTCGCCGCTGTCGAAGGCGGACGCGGCCAACTTCACCAAGGACAACGGGGTCCTGGCGCAGACGAGGAGCTACTCCAGCAGGGACGAGGCCGTGGCCAGGTTCCGCCTGCTGCCGCCCCAGGACGTCGTCGCCGACGAGCTCCTCGCCCACGTCGCCCGGCACAGCGTGGCGTCCACCGGCGACGGCCGCTGGTCGTGGAAGTTCGACGCGAAGGTCTTCCTGGAGCATCCGGAGGACCGCCTCAAGGACCTGCTGGGCGTGCTCGACTCCCTCGTCTGCCCCCTGGGCGTCATCGCGGCGGAGAAGTCCGACGTGGTCCCCGAGTCCGACCGGGAACGGATCGCGGACATGGCGCGCACGGCGCCGGCCGAGCGCCCTGTCGTGTACTGGCCGATCGACGGGGGGCACCACCTCATGTTCGACCGCCCGCTCGAACTGGTCGCGGCGATCCGCGACACCATCGAGGAGTGGCGGAGCCGCCGGAAGACGGCAGAGGAGGCAGGATCGTGACGGAGCGCACGTGTGTGGTCACCGGAGCCGCGTCCGGGATCGGCGCCGCGGTGGCCGAGAGCTTCCGGGCGAGCGGACACACCGTCATCGGCGTGGACGTGGCCGGAGGCGACGTCCACGCGGACCTGTCCCGGCCCGACGGGCGTCGCTTCGCCGTCGAGCAGCTCACGCGGCGGGCGGCCGCCGTGGACGTGGTGGTGGCCTGTGCGGGACTGGCGCGGCCCGAGCCGGTGACCCTCAGCGTCAACTACTTCGGCGTGGTCGACCTGCTGGCGGGGCTGCTGCCGCTGCTGCGGCGCGGCCGGTCGCCCCGGGTCGTGGTGGTGTCGTCGGTGGCCGCGGTGCACCGGACACTGGACTCCCTCGTCCAGGCCTGCCTGGACCACGACGAGGAGGCGGCGCTGGACCTGGGGCGGCGGGCGGTGGAGGCGGGCAAGGGCATCGGCATCTACGCCGCGTCCAAGCAGGCCCTGGCGCGCTGGGTGCGGCGGACGGCGTCCACCGAGGCGTGGGCCGGACACGGGATCGCGTTGAACGCGGTGGGGCCGGGGGTGGTGCTGACCCCGATGATCGCCGCGGAGTGGGCCAGCCCGGCCGGGCGGGAGGCCCTGAGCAGGCAGGTTCCGATGCCGTTGACCCGGGGGCCGATCGACGTGGGCCAGATCGTGCGGACCGTGCGGTTCCTCGCGGACCCGGACAACACCGCCGTCACCGGGCAGACGGTGTATGTCGACGGCGGTGCCGACGCACAACTCCGGGGGGACCGGCAGTGGTGACCGGGGGCCGGGGCACGGTCGGGTAGCGGATGCCCGCGACGGTTTGGCCGTCCTCCTCCCGGGGCTCCGACGGCCTCCCCGGGAGGAGCGGCACGCAGGACCGGTCCGTTTCCGGGGCCCGCGCACCGGGAGGCCGGTGCGCTCCGCACCGTCGCGGTCACTCTCCCGGGGGGAGTTTCAGCCGCATGACCTGACAGAACAGGGTTTCTGTCGCGCTGTGGGCCGGAGGGTCGCCAACACTGGCGGGTCTGTCCGGTGTGATGTAGCTTATAGTCCCCCGTCAAACAAACGGCCGTCAGATAAAGGCCGGTGCCGCTGACTGTGGGCAGCGCGGGGCTTCGGCCTGTGGAGCGATGTCAGGAAGGAAGCGTGGTCAGAGGTGAGCGAGCTGCAGTCCTTGTCGGGCTCTGGATGGGTCCGTGCGGAGACCGTTGGAGACCTGCTCGACAGCCGGGCGGAGGCGCTCGGCTCTGAGCCGGCCCTGGTCTTCCCGGAGGAGCGCGCGACCTACCAGGAGCTGGCGGCCCGAGCCGACGCTCTGGCGAGAAGCATGCTCGCGATGGGGGTGGACCGGGGCGACCGGGTGGGAATCCTCATGCCGGCCTGTACCGAGCTGGCCGCACTGCTGTTCGCGGCGGCGAAGATCGGAGCCGTCGCGGTTCCGGTCAACGCCCGGTTCAAGCCGGTCGAGCTGGAGCACATCGTCAAGCACTCCGGGATGAAGGTGCTGTTCACCGCGGAGACGCCGGTGAACTCGCCGCTGGAGCTGCTGGTCCGCACCTTCCTGGAACTGGCGGACGTCACGGGCGGAGCGGTGGAGCTGCCCACACTGCCGGAACTGCGGCGCGTGGTGGTGAGCGAGGGCGCACAGGTCCCGGGGTACGCGATCGGCGTGGCCGAGGCGATCGAGATGGGCGGTGCGATCAGCGCCGAGCAGGTCCGCGCCCGGCAGAGCTCCGTCCGCCTGCGGGACACGATGATGCTGGTCTACACCTCGGGGACCACCGCGGCCCCCAAGGGCGCGATGCTGAGCCACGAGGCGGTGAGCCGCCTGACCACGGGGATCGTCGAGCGGCTCGAACTGACCCGGCAGGACAACGTCTGGACCGCCATCCCGCTCTTCCACGGCGGCGGTATCAGCTTCCTGATCAGCACGCTCAGCGCCGGCGCGACCTTCGTCCACCCGGGACTGTTCGACCCCGCCACCACGCTCCCGCTCCTCATCGACAACCGGGTGACCGTGGCGCTCGCCGCCTTCGAGACGATCTGGCTGCCGGTGCTCTCGCGCTACAACCCGCAGGAGCACGACCTGACGAGCATCCGGGCGGTGATGGTCGTCGGAGTGGAGGAGCGGCTCCGCCAGATGGCGGAGGCCCTGCCGTGGGCGACGCAGGTCTCGTGCGTCGCGATGACGGAGTCCTGCGCCTTCCTGTCGCTGCACCGGCTGGACGACCCCTTCGAGGTCCGGGTCACCACCGGCGGCCACCCCATGCCCGGCATGGAGGTCCGCGTGGTCGACCCCGAGACCGGGGAGGACCTGCCGCCCGGCGCGGAGGGGGAGCTCCTCTTCCGGGGACCGAACGCCTTCGACGGCTACTTCCGCGATCCGGAGCTGACCCGGGAGGTCTTCGACGAGGAGGGCTGGTTCCACTCCGGTGACGTGGTCCGCCGGGACGAGGACGGCCGGATCACCTTCGTCAGCCGGTTGAAGGACATGCTGAAGGTCGGCGGGGAGAACGTTTCGGCCGCGGAGGTGGAGGGGCTGCTCATCACCCACCCCGCGGTGAAGCTGGCCCAGGTGGTCGCGGCCCCGGACGACTACTACGTGGAGGTCCCCGCCGCCTTCATCGAACTCAAGCCCGGCCAGGAAGCGACCGAGGAGGAGCTGATCCACTTCTGCCTGGGCAAGATCGCCACCTACCGGGTGCCGCGGTACGTACGGTTCGTCACCGAGTGGCCGATGTCCGGCACGAAGATCAAGAAGGTCGACCTGCGCGCGCGGATCGCCGAGGAGCTGAAGGCCAAGGGCATCACCAGAGCACCGCGGCTCGACAGCAGGGCGGGGATGGTCGCCGACACCGGTGGTGCGGGGGAGCCGCAGCCCGCTGCGGGCTGACGCCGTCCCCGTGGCACACGGACGCCTGGCTCCGCCGGACGAGGACGGTCGGGCCAGGCGTCCGCCTTTGTGGCCGGACGCACGCGCCCGCGCACAGGTGCGGACGTGAGCGGTGCCGGGGCGCGGGGCCGCCGGCCGAGGACGCCGGTGGCGGCAGCGGTGCCGTCGCAGGTGGCTCTGCTCCGGTGCCGACGTGCGCGCGCCCGCGAGGGGCGGTGCCCTCATCGGCGCCTGCGGGCACCGGGGAGCGGAGTCCGGATTCTTGAGGGCGGGCGCGTCGGAGGGCCAGGCCGGGGCGGCCACGGTGGGCGCGGTTGGTCGGCCCACGCCGGTGCCGCCCACCGGAGAGGCCCGCTCCCGGGGTGCCGTCGACCGGACGTCCCCGCGTCGCGGGGCCGGGGAGCCCGTGACCGGGAGGGGAGCGCCGCCGTGCCCCGGTGCGGCCCGCCGGTCCCCGGCTGTCGACGGCGTCTCGGTTCCGCGCCGCCCGGGGCCGACCGGGCGGCGCGGAACCGGAAGGTCAGAACGAGCGCGGCAGCCCCACGCTCTCGGCGATGGAGTTGCGGGCCATCTCGCTTGAGATGGGGCCGATGCGCAGCAGGCGGCTGTCCCGCCAGTACCGCTGGGCGTCCGTCTCCGCCGCGTAGCCCATGCCGCCCAGGATCTGGATACCGAGGTCGGCGGCGCGGTTGGCGTACTCGGAGGCGACGACCTTCGCCATGTTGGCCTCCAGACCGCAGGGCTTGCCCTGGCTCTGCAGCCAGGCGGCGTTGAACACCATCAGCTCGGCCTGCTTCTGCCACATCACCATGTCGGCGATGTAGTGCTGGAGCGACTGGAACTGGCCGATCTTCCGGCCGAACGCGGTCCGAGTGTCCATGTGGGCGAGGGACTCTTCGAGGACGCCGTCGATGATGCCGGTGCACAGCGCCGCCAGGAGGATCCGCTCGTTGTTCAGGGTTCCGAGCAGCGTGTACCAGCCCCGGCCGACCTCTCCCAGGACCAGGTCGTCGGGGACGAAGACGTCGTCGAGGAACACCCCGCACGAGCCGACGGCCCGCATGCCCAGTTTGGGGATCTGGCGGGTCTCCACACCGGGGGAGTCCGCGGGGACCAGGAACAGGGTCTTGCCCTGGGTCCTCTTGGGCGCCTCCTCGTCCGAGATGGCGAGGAGGAGCAGGTAGTCGGCGACGTGTGCGGCGGTGGACCACATCTTCTGCCCGGTGATGCGCCAGCCGCCGTCCACCTTCCTCGCCTTCGTGCGCATCCCGCCGAGGAGGTCGGTGCCGCCCGACGGTTCGGTGACCGCGATCGAGAAGCGCAGTCTGCCCTGGGCCAGTTCCGGGAGGAACCGCTCCTTCTGCTCCTCGGAGCCGTACAGGCCGACGGACTTGGCGCCGGCGAACGACGAGATCGCCCAGACCCAGGTGAGGCCGGCGAGTGACCTGGCGAGCTCCCGCGCGGTGATCGCCTGGACGACGATGTCGCCCCCGGATCCTCCGTAGCGTTCGTCGATGCCGATGCCGTGCAGTCCCGCGGCGCTCATCTTGTCCCAGAGTTCGAACGGGTAGGCGAACTCTTCCTTCTCCAGGTCCCGGGCCACGTTCTTGGGACAGTTCTTCTCGACCCAGTCGCGGACGACCTTCCGAAACTCCTGCTGTTCCGCAGTGAACGAGAAATCCACGGCTCTTCCTTACGAGGTGGGATCTTTGAGAGGGGGAGGGCTCGGACGGCTGCCGGCTCGCCGGACCGGAGGGGCCTCCGGGGCCGGACGGTGTCGAGGGCGGGTGGTGGCGCGGCGACGCCGGCAGGTCGGGGAAGCGGCGGGAGCGCCGTGCCGCCGCGGCGGTGAACGCGACCGCCGCACGGGGGCGGAAGCCGAACCTCCGGTGCCACCAAAGTTGACTTACCAGTTAGTCGATTTCCAGCCCCCCGGCGGTGCGTGGCGGGCGCGGCCCGGAGGGGTGGCCGGTCGGGCCCGGCGGGGGTGCGGGACTCCGCGTCCGGAGCGGGTGCCGATTAATCAACCAACCGTATGGTTGACAGTACGGTTGCCGTGTGGCTAACGTCACTGCAGCTGGTCTTGCGCTGGGACTTACTCGTCCTTTAAAGGGGAGCGGTTGTGGTGGTAAAGGCTGCGCAACGCAGATGGATCGCCGTTACCAGCTTGGGAGACCTGTTGGACGCACGGGCAGCGGAGCACCCGGACCGCGAAGCCCTCGTGTTCCCCGACAGGCGGATGACCTACGCGGAGCTCGCCGAACGCGCCGACTGGTTCGCGCGCGGCTTCGTCGGCCTCGGCGTCGGCGCCGGCGACCGGGTGGGGATCCTCCTGCCCGACTGCGCCGACATCATCGCGGCCATCTTCGGCGCGGCCAAGGTCGGCGTCATCCCCGTCCCGGTCAACGGGAGGTTCAAGGAGTACGAGCTCTCCCACCTGCTCAACCACTCCGGTATGAGCGTGCTGGTCACCAGGCCCCCGCAGCCCGGCGGGACCGACTTCCCCGAACTCGTCGACGCGGTGCTGCCGGGACTGGCAGAGGCCCGTCCGGAGCGGCTGGACCTGGCCGACGCCCCCGACCTGCGGCAGGTCCTGCTGCTCGGCAGCGAGGAACGCCCCGGCTACCTCCCGGAGGCGAGCTTCGACGCGGTGGCCCGGGCCGCCTCCGCAGACGAGGTGACCAGAAGGGCGCAGCGGGTCAAGACCCGCGACACGGCCATCATCATCTACACCTCCGGGACCACCGCGGCGCCCAAGGGAGCGATGCTGAGCCACGAGGCGTTGTGCCGCTTCGCGGACACCCTGGCGAACGACCGCTTCCGGCTCACCCCCGACGACCGGGTGTGGGTGCCGCTCCCCCTGTTCCACATCGGCGGCATCGCCTTCTCGGTCATGACCATCCACGCCAGGAGCGTGTACGTGCATTCCGGGTTCTACCGGCCCGACACCGCTCTCCAGCAGTTGCAGGAGGAGCGGTGCACCCTTGCGCTCCCCTGCTTCGAGACGATCTGGAAGCCGGTCCTCGACCGGCCGGACTTCGCCGAGTACGACCTGTCCGCGCTCCGGACCGTGCTGGTGACCGGGGTGGCCGAACGGCTGCGGGCGATGCAGGAGCAGCTGCCGCACGTGGTCCAGGTGTCGACGTTCGGCGCCACGGAGGCGTGCTCCGTTCTCTCGGTGAGCTCGGTCGACGACTCCCTTGAGGAACGGGTGACCACCGGCGGCCAGGTCCTGCCCGGCATGGAGTGCCGGGTGGTCGACCCCGAGACCGGAAAGGACGTCCCGCCCAACACCCTGGGCGAACTGATCTACCGCGGTCCGAACTGCTTCCACGGCTACTTCCGCGATCCGGAGCTGACCCGGAAGGTCTTCGACGAGGACGGCTGGTTCCACAGCGGCGACCTGGGCACGATCGACCCGGACGGCCGGGTGACCTTCGTCAGCCGGGTGAAGGACATGCTGAAAGTCGGGGGCGAGAACGTCGCGGCCGCCGAGGCCGAGGGCTATCTGATGCGCCACCCCGCTGTGGACTTCGCCCAGGTGGTCGCCGCACCGGACGCCTACTACACCGAGGTCCCCGCGGCGTTCATCCAGTGCAAGCCGGGGATGACCGTCACCGAGGAGGAGCTCATCGACTTCTGCCTGGGGAAGATCGCCACGTACCGCGTCCCGCGGTACGTCCGCTTCGTCGACGAGTGGCCCATGTCGGGGACCAAGATCAAGAAGTACGTGCTGCGCGAGCAGATCACCCAGGAACTCCGTGAGAAGGGCATCACCGAGGCGCCGCGGCTCAGGTACCAGGCCAAGGCAGCGGCGGGCGAGGCGTCGTAGGGACCGCCGCCCCGGCGAGCCGGGGCCCGGGGCGGGAACGGTCCCCCGCACCCCCGGGCAGCGGGACCGCCGCACCCGTGCGGCATCGAGCAGGCTCCCCGCGCCGTATCGGCGCGGGGAGCCTCGTCGTGTCCGCAGCGAACGGAGAGACGGCGGCGAGACGGGCGGCGGGGCGCCCGTGTCCGTCACCGGGTGCGGTAGCGCCGCACTCCGTCCACCTCTTCGCCGGTCAGCACCCCCTGGAGTTCGAGCAGGTCCAGGTGGGCCTTGGTCTCCAACACCGCCAGCATCCGGTTGAACGGGTCCAGCTCCGCCAGGGTGCGCTCCCTGCGCGTCCAGGTCAGGCCGGCGGCGACGGAGGCCGCACTGTCCCGCCCCCGCGCCACCTGGGCGGCCGTCGCGGCGAGGCGGGCGTCGTGGTGGGCCAGGAGTTCGTCGACGCGGGCGTGGACGCTGGGAGAGACCGGACCGTGGGCGGGCAGCATGCGGGCGTCCGGCAGCGCACGGAGACGACGCAGCGAGTCGAGGAAGTCCCGCAGCGGTTGGGCGACCGGCGCGGCCTCGAAACCGATGGAGGGGGTGATGTGCGGCAGCACGTGGTCGCCGGTGAACATCACAGCCCCGCGCGGATCGTGGAAGACCAGGTGGCCGCGGGTGTGGCCGGGAGTCGTCACGGCGGTCAGGGAGCGTTGCCCCGCGGGGACGACGGCGCCGTCGAGCAGCCAGTGGTCGGGCTCCTCCCAGATCTCCTGGGGCATGCCGCCCGTGCCGTCCACCGTCCGCAGCTGCGCCACGAGGTCCCGGGCGCCGCAGCGGACCAGTACGTCCAGCTGCGCTTCGAGGCCGTGCACCATCTTTCGCACCGCGGACAGCGAGTCGCGCTCGCCGGCGCCCAACTCCACGGTCGCGCCGAAGAGCCGCCGCAGTTCGACGGCCAAGGTGAAGTGGTCCCGGTGCAGGTGGGTCACGAGGATCCGGCGTACGTCGGAGAGGCCGCGGCCCAGGGCGGCCAGGGCGGCGGCGAGCCCTTCGAGGGCCCCGCTGCCGATCTGGCCGGAGTCCACGAGCATCGTGCCGCCGGTGCTGTCCAGATCAACGGCGTACACGTTGACGGCTTTCAACGCGTCTCCGGGAAGAGGAAGGGGAATCCTGTGGATTCCCGGAGCCACGGTGTAGACCCCCGGCTCGCTCCAGGGCCGCTCGGGGTCCTCCGCACGGAGCGGCAGCAGTTCGGCCACGTGTGTCCCTCCCGTCACGTGTCTGTCGTCGGTCACGCTCGCTCCGTCCGTCGGCCGGTGTCGCGGCCCCGCCGCTGTCGGAGGCGAGAAACCCGGGACCCGCGCGTCAGCGGGTGCAGGAGGCCAGGCCGGCCTCCGAGGCGATGCCCCGGATCGCCGTCTCCGCCAGGTGCGACGCGATCTGCTGGGCGGAGAACTCGCCGTCGGGGCGGTACCAGCGGTAGACCCAGTTCGCCGAGCCCAGGATCGAGAGGGCGGCGAGCTTGGGGTCGACGTCCTCGCGGACCTCGCCGGCGGCTTTCGCCTCTTCGATCAGTGAGCGGAACACCCCCTGGTAGGAGTGCTTGTCGCCCAGGACCTGCCGGCGCCTGTCCTCGGGCAGGGCGGAGAGCTCGTGCAGGAAGACCGCGGTGGGGACCAGGTTGTGGCAGGTGTGCTCCACGTGCCCCCGGATCACCCGGTGCAGGCGCTCCAACGGGGAGGGCGACGGCCCCTGGGCGAGCGCGGTGACCACGGCCAGCCCCTTCTGGTGCACCTCGTTGACCACCTCGAAGAGGAGGTCCTCCTTGGACTGGATGTAGTAGTACAGGCTGCCTTTCAGCATGCCGATCCGGTTGGCGATCTCCTGCAGCGAAGCGGCCTCATAGCCCCTCTCGTAGAAGACCTGGGTGGCTGTTTCGATCAGTTCGGCCCAGCGCTCTTTCCGCGGCTTGCGCTCCGCCGCCGAGCGGCGTCCTGCCAGCCCTGTCGGGTTCGCCATCGTTTCCCCCGTGACCGTGGTGAGCGCGATCGCACTCCCCGTGACACTAATGAAACCTACCGTTTGTTAGACAACTCATCCTGGCGCGGCCGCCGGGTTTCCGCAACACGCCGGACCGCCGACCCGCCGGTGGGCACGTCCCCGAAGAAGCTTATGCCTGCACGGGCGGAGCGGGGCGACCGGACCGGTCGGCGGTCCGGGAGACGGGCCCGCAGCGCCCGCCGCCCCTGGCCGCCGACACGCGCGGCGCTGACGACGGTCCGTCTCCGGACGGTGGGCGACGGGTGCGTAGAGTCCCAGACGGAGGCGCCGGAGCGGCCGGTGGTGCCGTCGGCGCCGCCCACGCCGCGACGGCCCGAATCGGCGTCTCCCTTCCCGTTCCCCACCAGCCGAGACCGGAGGAGCCCCCCATGCCACTGTCCGACGCCAAGGCGCTGCTGCCCGTCGCCCAGGAGGCCGTCGACGCGGCCGTCGAGTACGTGGTGACCCATCCCGTCACCGGAATCCGCGACAAGGGCGGCCGGCAGATCGTCACCGACACCGACGAGGCCGTGGAACGCATCGTCCGCGACCGCCTCACCCGACAGACCCCCGACCTGGGTTTCCTCGGGGAGGAGACCGGGGCCACCGGCGGCCGCGACACCTACTGGGTGCTCGACCCCGTCGACGGCACCACCAACTTCTCCCACGGGCTGCCCCTCAACGCGGTCTCGCTCGGCCTGGTGCACGGGGACCAGCCGGTGCTCGGGGTGATCGCGCTGCCGTTCCTGGGCGGCCGCTACTGGGCCGCCGACGGCCACGGCGCCTACCGGGACGACACCCGGCTGCGCGTGTCCGAGACCACCGACCTGTCCGAGGCGCTGGTCGCGCTCAGCAACTACGGCGGAGGCGGGGACGCCCCCGTGCGCGACCTGATCTCCGCGGAGCTGGACCGCACACTGTCCGTCCGCACCCAGGGGCTGCGCCGCCTGGGCGCCACGGCCGTGGACCTCGCCTTCCTCGCCGCGGGGGCCCTGGACGCCAGCATCACCCTGGGCAACTGCACCTGGGACACCGCCGCCGGAGCCGTGATCGCCCGTGAGGCGGGCGCGGCCGTCGTCGACAGTGACGGCAGTCCGCACACCACGCGGTCCCGGTGCACGATCGCGGTCACTCCCGGGCTGCGCGACGCCGTGCTGTCCCTGCTCGACATCACCCGCCAGACCCCGTACTGGCCTGCCGGGGACTGACCGGCTCCCGGGGCGGAACGCCGGGCGCCCCGGCTCCGCAGGGGAGGGGAGTCCGGGGCGTTCCCGTCCCGGGGCGCGGGGGAGCGGTACCGCCTCGGCGACGGCCCCTGTCCGTCACACCGCACTGCGCACGGCGTGGTTCAGAAATTCTTCGAAAGTTTCGGAGGTCCCGGTGCGGTGTGGATGACCTGTGAAAGGGCGGGGGAGAGGTGGGATGGGGTGCGAGGTCTGATGTCCTCGGAAGGGCTCTCGAGGTGAGAATTTTTCCGAAAGGTTCCGGAAACTATTGACAACTCCTCAGAGTTGGGCGAACACTGTCGGTGTCGACAGATCTTGCCCACTGTCGATCCAGGCCAGCCGCCGCGTCCTGGCCCCGGTCGTCGACCTCGTGCAGTCGGCCGATCCCGCCGCGTCGCACGACGCCGACGTGCGGCCGCCACCCCCGGTCGCCGACAGCCCCGCCGGGCCGTGCCGCGCTGCCTGGTCCCTCCATCCCTCACAAGGAGGAAAGACTCACATGATCGACGCCCCCGCCCGCCCGAGAAGCCGCAGACGCGGCCGCACCGGGCGACTCATCGGCCGAGCCTTCGCCGCGGCGCTGGTCGCGGCGGTGACGATGCTGCCCGGTACCGCCAACGCGGCCGTGACCTCCAACCAGACCGGCAACCACGGCGGCTACTTCTACTCCTTCTGGACGGACGCCCCCGGAACGGTCTCCATGGAGCTGGGCTCCGGCGGCAACTACAGCACCTCGTGGCGGAACACCGGAAACTTCGTCGCCGGCAAGGGATGGAGCACCGGTGGACGCAGGACGGTGAGCTACTCGGCCAGCTTCAACCCGTCCGGCAACGCCTACCTGACCCTCTACGGCTGGACCCGGAACCCGCTCGTGGAGTACTACATCGTCGAGAGCTGGGGCACCTACCGGCCCACCGGAACCTACATGGGCACGGTGACCACCGACGGTGGAACGTACGACATCTACAAGACGACGCGGTACAACGCCCCCTCCATCGAGGGCACCCGGACCTTCGACCAGTACTGGAGCGTCCGGCAGCAGAAGCGGACGAGCGGAACCATCACCGCCGGCAACCACTTCGACGCCTGGGCCCGCCACGGTATGCACCTGGGCAGCCACGACTACATGATCATGGCGACCGAGGGCTACCAGAGCAGCGGAAGCTCCAACGTGACCCTGGGCTCCTCCAACGGCGGCGACCCCGGCAACCCGGGCAACCCGGGTGGGGGCGGCTGCACCGCGACGCTGTCCGCGGGACAGCAGTGGGGCGACCGCTACAACCTCAACGTCTCGGTCAGCGGCTCCAACAACTGGACCGTGACGGTGAACGTGCCCGCCCCGGCGAAGGTCATGGCCACGTGGAACATCACCGCCAACTACCCCGACGCCCAGACGCTGGTGGCCCGCCCCAACGGCAACGGCAACAACTGGGGCATGACGATCCAGCACAACGGCAACTGGACCTGGCCGTCGGTCTCCTGCAGCGCGAACTGACCCTCTGAGGGCCCAGACACCGCGCACGTGGCGCGGCGGCGGTGAGCCGCCGCGCCACTCCGCTGTCCGGCCGGACAGCGGCCGCCGGGCCGACGGCGTCACCGCCAGCCCTGGTCTCCCTAAAAACCCGCTGACCGCTGAGTGTCCCTCCTCCACCCGCTCTCCCGCGGAACCTACGCTGCAAGTCCGTCATCTCCGGAAACGCGTGGAGGAGTGGAAATGCCGAAGACGATGATCCCCGGCTACACCTACGGCAGCGACACCCTGCCCCGGTCGCCGATCGGGCTGGAGGAGCTGGACCGGCTCAAGGCCACCGTGATGTTCACCAGCGCCGACGAGGAGGCGCTGCGCATGGCCGGAGACGTCCTCGAAGACCAGGTCGGGCAGGTGCTCGACGTGTGGTACGGCTTCGTGGCCGACCACCCCCACCTGCTGGCCTACTTCTCCACCCCCGACGGCAAGCCGGTCCAGGAGTACCTGGACCGGGTGCGGTCGCGGTTCGGCCAGTGGATCCTCGACACCTGCCGCCGCCCCTACGACCAGTCCTGGCTGGACTACCAGGAAGAGATCGCCCTGCGCCACACCCACGAGAAGAAGAACACCGCCGACGGCGCCGGAGCGGTGGACAACATCCCGCTGCGCTACGTCATCGCCTTCATCTACCCGATCACCGCCACCGTGCGGCCCTTCCTGGCCGCCAAGGGCCACAGCGCCGAGCAGGTGGAGGCCATGCACCAGGCGTGGTTCAAGGCGGTGGCCCTGCAGGCGGCACTGTGGGCGCACCCGTACGTCCGCGACGGCGACTGGTGACCGCGGTCGACGCCGGTCCCCGCCCGGGCCGTCCCAGGGCGCGCCGGCCGTTCCCGACGCTTCAACGGGGGGACGGCGACCGGCAGCGGAGCGGGTGCCCACGGGACCTGACCGGGGTGGCGCCGCCGGTGTCCATATGCACTGGAGGTGCACCGCAGCCGGGACCGATCTTCCCCAGGAAACGACCAACGGGCGTTCACCTGGGTGAACGCCCGTCTCCTGTCGGGACGGCGGGATTTGGACCCACGACCCCTTGACCCCCAGGCGTTCAGACGGCTTCCGTGAGACCGATTTCCGCGTGATTCTGGGCCTAAGATCATGCAGAGCACGTCACGACATGCACGGTTCCCATGATTCTGGTCCCCCTCACCATCGTCTGCGCTGGCATCCTTTCGGGCTTCGTGCTCCTGGACTCGGACGTAGCCGAGTAGCACGAGGCTCATTGAGGTTTTCTCAACGGATCAGTGGAGCGGGGGCGAGGCGGTGAGGGCGCCCTCTGACTCTAGGCAGCCGTGAAGTCCCTGGTAGGACGGTTCTCGGCACAAGACTGCGTCTACTGAAGCAGAGGCTTCCGTTGGTTCCCTATTCTGCCATGCTCGATGTTCCCCGCCCTGTGGTCACCTACTTGGCTCGCCTGCTGGCCGCCTACCGCCGCACCATCAGCACCCCACGCCGCTCGCGTGCACTTACCCCGTTCCGTCAAGCGGTGATGGTCCTGCGCTGGTTCCGTGACGGCAGCCGTGCCGATGCCCTGGCCCGCGACCATGCCGTCAGCCTGGCCACCGCCTATCGTTACGTACACGAAGGCATCGACGTACTCGCCGCCCAAGCCCCTGAGTTGCAGCAGGTGCTGTGCGAACTGCGTGACCGGGACGAGTCTCTGGCCATCCTCGAAGGCAAGGTCTTCGCTACTACCCGGTGCGCCCAGCCAGGTGAGCGCGGTACCGATGTGTGGTACTCGGCGCACAAGCACCACCACGGCCCCAACATCCAGTTCTTTGCCGATGCCGCAGGCAGCCCGCTGTGCGTCTTCGATGCCGAACCCGGATCGGTCTCGGAGCTGGGTGCCGCGCATCCACGCCCTGCCGCTGCTGCGCCACGCCGCGGCCCGCGAGGGCCTGATGGTGCTGGCTGATGGCGGCTACGACGGCGCCGGTGTCGGCATCCACACCCCGGTCCGCGCCTCTCGAAGGGTGTCGTATGCGCGCATGCACATCGACAACCTGGCCTACAACCGGCTGCTGCGCGGCCTGCGCGCGGTGGGCGAACGCGCCATGGCCGTACCGGTCGGACGGTGCACAACTCTGCGCCGCATCAGCCTCAGCCCCTCCGCTGTTGGCCGTATCGTCCAGGCTGCCCTGGTCCTCCACCGCTACGAACACTCGATCCGTTGAGAAAAGAAAACCTCAATGCTGGCACCAGCCGACTTGATGGGTGATCGTGCCAATGAGCAGGTCTGCCTCGCGGATCAGGCAGGCCGTTTCCTGCACGCGCAGGATCGACACAGGGCGTCGCCCCGAACGGATCTTTGAACAGTTGGCCGTACCGGCTGGTGGAGAGGCAGGCGTGTGCGGCGAGTTCGGAAAATGAACAGCGGCGTGCTTCGTCGGTGTAACGTCCCTTACGCTGCCGCCTTGTTGTTCGGTGGTGTGGATTGCCGTTGCGAGCATGTTCGTCTTGCCCGCGCCTGTCGCGTCCTCCACGATTAGCAGCGGATCATGCGAGGCGACCGCTGCGGAGGTGTCGAACTGACCTACGTCGAGGCGCTGCCCGAGCACGGCCGCGTGTTCGCGCATGTCGGGGTGCTCCGGCTCCCGTTCGGGGATATGGGCGGTGATGAGTGCGCGCAGTTCTGTCTCGACCTGCACTACCCGCAAGTTCGTCAGGTTCGCGACATGCTCCGGCGCAGGCGAAGTCGGGCGGGGAATCGAGAAACAGTCCTCAAGCGCCAAGGTGTTTGCCACTGCGATCTGTTCGCGCAACTCCTGAGGGGCGCCGCGGACGCCTGCCTCAGTGCTGATGCGGGTGGCGGGTTCTTGGACGGTGCGAGTCCACGCCGACTCACCAGCAGCGCACCGATCCAACGCCTTTGATGCGATCCGCTGCACCAAGAGTCATCCGTCGATGCCGGCGCACGCGCTGGCCTGCACGTCAGTAGTTCGGGGTCGTAGCCGGCTCGCACAACTCTGTGACCGATGCGGATTTTCTCCCGCAAGGTCGCCGATTTCTTCGCGGGCCGCTGATACGTCCTGAGCCGGAGGACGACTACCGGCCCATCGTCTCACCCTGAAGACGACGATGAAGATGGCTGTACTCGGAGCCGCGGGCATAGTCGGTCGCGAGGCCGTGACCGAGGCGCTGGCGTGAGGGAACCAGATCACCGCGGTCTCGCGACCACGGCATCCACGACCGGCCCGAGGTTCGACGCATCGACGTCGGAGTAGACGACGTCGGCCCCACACTGACCGGTGCCGACGCCGCGGTTTTGGGGCTCCGCCCCGCCGCTGGGCAGGAGGATCAGCTCACCGGGCTCACCATGGCAGTGCTGGAAGCCGCCGTGGCGACGGGCACCTGGGTGCTCGTCGTCGGCGGCTCAGGCCCTTTCACCTCGCCCTGCAATGACCGACGGCGCGTAGTCGACGAGAGCAGCCTCGTCCCCGACTAATGGCAACCGATCGCCCGTGTCAACATCGCCCAGTTGGGTGTCTGCGGTGACCATCGCGCCCGGGGCTGGACCTATTTGAGCCCACCGGCTGTCCTCGAGTCCGTCGACCGCAGCGGGCGGTACTGGTGCGGTTCCACCGTGCTGCTCACCGACGATCGTGGCCAGTCCTGCCTCTCCGCCGCAGACTGTCGTTGACGAGATTGAGAACCCGTCGGCTGAGCGCCCTCAACGGTCGTATCGACCTGAGGTCCTGGGCTGTCGGTATCGATCCCTGGCACCGCGTGGTCACTCGGCGTCCGGGCACACCAGGAACACGGGAAAGTCCCCAGCGATCCGGGCGAACGACTCCAGTGGCTCGCTCCGGTCGACCCCCAGATGCGGACGGGCTCCGGGAGCCACATCGAGATAGCTCTGCAGGATCGGTGCTCGCTCGTCGACCGGTACCTCGCGCAAGCGAACCTGCCGGCGCTGCCGATGGCGCACGAGGACTGCCCGTCCGTGCGCCGCTCGGACATTGCGCACCCAGTCGGCCGTCTCACCGAGCATCGACACCAGGTAGTCGTCGCCGCTGACCTCGGCCACCGCCACAGCGACGGCGATCGTCCGCCCGGTACGACGCCCGGCAACGATCAACGTTGCGCTGGCACGGTCCGTCAGCACTCCTCGTGCATGGTGGCGAGCCGCGACTCGGTTCAGTGCGCGGGCGATCGATGACGGGCGTCCACCTGGATACAGGCGGCGCGCGATCGCATGGTGGACCGTTCTCAGGATACGGTTCATCGAGACGGCGACGCGGCGCGGCGGATGCGCCAGGTAGAACCGGTGACCACGATGCCGACCACGCATGGTGCCAGCCACGCCCATCCCATGACGGGTACGAGCCCTACCTCGCCGGAGGTGTCCGGCGTGGTGATCAGAACTACGGCGACGATGAGCGCCACGGCGAGCAACGCCGTCGCTGAGAACGGCGCCCATCGGTGTGGCTGACGCAGTGTCACGAGGGTCCAGATCCAGCCGATCACACCGAGGCCTGCCACGGTGGCGAGTGCCACCTGCCAGGTGTTCACGGCAGCGCCGACCTCAGCATCGGTGTAATCGGGGTATCCGTGCTGGATGTGATCGGCCAACAGATCCGGCGTCATGAAGGGCCACAGACCCAGCGCCAGGGTGAGGACGAGACCAAGCACAGTCAGGACCCGGGTAGCTCGGAGGGCAGGCATCGTCATGAGAGAACGCTCCTTTCGGGAGTGGAGGTTGATGATCGTGGTACGACGGTGGCGGTGAACACGGCAGCGATGAGGAGAAGGCCGGCGGCCAGAGCGAGTCCGAGGGAGTATCCGCTGGCCAGTGCCGAGGCCGAGGTGGAACCGTTGATCCGTGCCAGCGAGGCGGTTCCGAGGACGGCGAGCCCTAACGAGGCGCCGATCTGCCTCGAGGCATTCAGCAACGCTGAGGCAGCACCGCTCTGGCTGGCAGGGACGCCGATCGTGGCTGTCGAGACCACGGGTCCCAGACACAGACCGAAACCGACGCTAGCCACTAGGGAGGGCCCCAGGACATCAGCGGCGAACGTGCCGTTGGCGTCGATCAAGGAGAACCAGGCAAACCCGGCAGCAGACACGATGGCGCCACCGATCAGCAGTGTGCGCGCCGGGAGCCGGTACCCGAGCTTGATGGCGAGGACCGAACCTGCCACCACGCCGAGGGCGAACGGGAGAAACTCCACTCCTGCCCGTGCTGCCCCGTGCCCGAGGACCTCCTGGAGGTAGAGGGTCATGAAGTAGAAGGCTGAGGCCATCGCACCGCCGATCATCAGGTTGGCCAGGTTCGCCCCGGCCACCGATCGGTTCGTCAGGACCTCCAGGCGCACGATCGGCTCTCGGCTGGTGGTCTGCTCCACCCGCACGAACAGCACCAGGAGCACCACAGCGGCACCGAGGCACCCCAGGGTGGCCAGTGAGGCCCAGCCGACCACCTCCGTACGCACCACGGCGAACACGGTCAGGGCCATCCCTGCCGTGACCAGCACGGCGCCGAGCACGTCCGCGCGACCACCCGAGTGCGTGCCGTCATCCTCCATGCCCTTCCAGGCCAAAAGCATGGTGAGCAGGGCCATCGGCACATTGACCCACATCACCCACTGCCACCCCGCGTACTCGGTCAGCAGTCCGCCGACGAGAACACCCGCAGCACCACCAGCGGCGTTGGTGGCGCTCCACACTCCGAAAGCACGGACTCGCGCCTTCCCGCTCGGGAATGTCGAGGTGAGCAGCGCCAGCGCCGCTGGTGCGAGCATGGCGGCGCCGATGCCTTGGGCAGCGCGGGCCGCCACGAGGTGCGCTGGTGTGGCCGCGAACCCGCCGAGCAGCGAGGCGGCCGCGAAGAGGGTCAGTCCGATCAGAAGCAACCGGCGTCGGCCGTACCGGTCAGCCAGTCGACCGCCGAGCAGCAGGAGTCCACCGAAGGCCAACGCATACGCGTGGATCACCCAGGACAGTGCGGCCGGGCCAAACTGCAGGGCCGCCTGGATTCTCGGCAGCCCGACATTCATCACTGACAGGTCCAGCGACACCAGGAACTGTGCTAGAGCCACGGTGGTGAGGATCGCTGCCGTAGATGATTTATGGAACATGTTCCTAAAGTAGCACAGCGGTGTCGAGACAGGCGAAGTAGAATGAACTTATGGTCTCGTCGCGCACCAGCAGTGGTAGGACCGGTCGGCCACCGGTGACCTCCCGCGGGCAGATCCTCGCCGCTGCGCGTCGGCTCATCGAAGCCGACGGATGGCAGCGTCTGACCATGCGCCGGCTCGCTGCAGAGCTCGGAATCGGAGCCACGACCCTCTATCACCATGTGCGCGACCGAGAGGAACTGCTGGTGCTTCTGGTCGGGCAGGCGATCGAGCAGATCGAGCGGCCTGACCTACCCGCCGACCCTCGGGCCAGGATCGTGACGGTGATGCACCGTTCCCGCGACGTGTTGGCATCGATGCCCTGGGCTGCAGAGGTGCTGACCGTGGACGGCTTCATGGGACGCCTCGGGGACAACTCGATCTGGATGGTCGAAGTGGTCCTCAACGCGGCGATCGAGGCAGGCTGCAGCAAGGAGCGCGCCGTCGAGGTGTTTCGGCACTTGTGGTTCTACACGGTCGGAGAGATCCTCGTGCGGGCGCGGTCTGCCGTTGCGCCGATCGACCGGACCAAGCTGCTCCGGGAGGGGGAAACCCGCTTCACCAGCCGCGATGCCCAAGCGCTACCGACCATCGCAGCCATCGGCGATGCCTGGCCTGAGATCGCCCGGCGTGACACGTATGCCGAGGGAATCTCAGCGTTCCTCGACGGGCTGCTAGGCAGCAGCGCTTCCGCTCCGACCTCATCCACCCCATCGCAGTGACGACCGCACCGGGCGTGCCCGTTCACGCGGGCACGAATCTTAACGGTGCTGATGGGAGTAGCTGAGTGCATTCGGCAGAACAGAGGTTGAGTTGCAGACTGCCAGAGGCCGGGGAGAAGTGGGGTAGGAACTAGAGTCCGGGTCATGCTCCTCCGTGCTTATAGCGAGTCAGATGCCAGGGAAACGCTCGATGTCTTTACACGGGCCGTGCAGGTCACGGCGCGTCGCGATTACTCTCAGCGCCAGGTCGATGCCTGGGCTGGCCCTGACCGAAACCTAGCGCATTGGCATGATGCGCGAGCAAGCACAAGCACGCAGGTCGCCGTGATTGACGGGCGGCTCGTGGGGTTTATCGGCGTATCGCCGAGCGGGTACATCGGCATGCTCTTCGTTGATCCATCCCATCAGAGGCAGGGGGTGGCTTCTGCGCTCTTGAGGTGGGCGAGAGAACACGCACGGATGGCCGGTGCTGGAGAACTCTCCACCCATGCCAGCATTACGGCACGGCCATTTTTTGAATCCCACGGGTTCGCGGTAGACAACGTGCGCACGCCTACCGTGCGAGGTGTCGCATTTCGGAACTATCAAATGTCGATACAACTCGACTGACGCGGCAGCACGGGGAACGGACTCGGAAACGCCAAACGGGAACCCACAACATTGTTTCAGTGCCGCGTGTTCCCGTAAGACGACTTGGGTGGAAGCAATGGAGCGTTGTGGGAACAGGCGACCACGAGTCGAGAAGCTAGTTTCCGCGTGAAATCAAGGCCTCCACGGTGCCGCCGAGTTTACGGGGAGTGCTGATGATCCGCTGATCGGTGCGGTGGCGGAACCAAGTAGACGACCTCGAACACGGTTCACGGACAAGGAAGTGGACGCTGTACGAACAACCCGCGAGCAAGGAATCAGCGTGAAGGAAGTTGCGCGTCAGTTCGGAGTTCATCGGAGCACAGTGTGGGCAAGGACCAGGCCATCGTTTTCATGACGACAGCCTCTCACCCGATGGTCTTGTCATACTGTGTGCGCGGAGAAAGGCATCGACGCCGTCGTCGATGATCGAGCGGAGGTCGTCCGCGTCCATGGTCCGTGTCGTTCCGAGAAGCATGGTGCGGTTGCTCGGAACGACACGAACCATGGACGCGAACTGTTGCGCGGACAGTTTCGGGTTCGCAACCTGGAACAAGGAACGCTGATGGAGTGATGCGAGACAGCGCTCGATGGACTTCAGCACGCGAACGAAAGCGCAACCGCCCTCTTTGAAATGCCAAAATCCTCGTCAAAGCGGGGATCTTGCTGTGAACCAGAGGGGACCACGAAAAACCACCCTCGGACATGACGAAGCCCCGATGAGAAACCTACTCTCGCCAGGGTTTCCATTTTCGGGCTGACAGGATTTGAACCTGCGACCCCCTGTCTCCAGGTTGGCGCTCCCAATGCCGCTACCTGCGGAAACACCAAATTCGAGAGGATTTGGGTGCTTCTGGCTCCCTCCGTCTCCTCCTGCTGAGCGTGCGCTGGGACCGCTGAGGACAGGGCCGGTACAAGTAGAAGCCTGCGCCGCGCCACCGCCGCGGCCGCTGAGGTGAACGGCGCCCGAACCTCAGTGCGCCAGCCTCGCCTGCGTCCCCGACAACGTGAGCCCACCTGCTGCTTAGATCCTCTTCCACCCGCGTGCGGTGGCCCCGGCATCCGACCGCTGCCTTCGGGCGGGTTCCGGGGGACCGCACGCATCCACACGACTCTCGAGAAGGAGACACCTGTGATCACCGTGACCACCACCAAGCACCTGAACGGTCTGCGTAAGCAGATCGACGCCCTGCAGCAGCGGGCCGAAGGCCTGCGTCAGGACGCGGAAGGCACAGCCACCGAGGCCCATCAGCTCCGTGCCCAGCTCGACCAGGCCGTCGAGGAACTGAAGGAGGCCCGCGCCCACCAGTGCCCCACCGGTAGCTCGAAGATCACCACCTGGGAGCCGAAGCACCCCCACCACCCGCGGCTGCCTGCCTCCAACTGGAGCAACTCCCCCGGGGCACCCAGCAGCGGTACACCTGGGAGACGTTCAGCGAGGACGCCCCCGACCCGCTGACGCTGCTCGACCGCGAACTGCTGGACCGTGAGGGCCGGGAGGTAGCCGAGCTGGTCTACGACGAATACCAGGCGGCCTACCGGATGTGGGCTATGTGCCGCACCGTCACCACCCTGAAGGAGCTCATCCGCGACGCGGCTCCCGCCTGGGAGAAATACCAGGAGGCACGCGCTGCGATGGACGCGGCGTGGGAGAAGGTGCGATCCCTGGCCAACGGCGTGAACGGCTGGGAGGCAGGCGTCCGTCACCGCTCTGATCGACAGGTACACCCCGCTGCGGGCCGCGGCCCAGGCATGGGACAACCCGGGCCTACGAGATCGCCAAGACCATGTGGGAGCACGGCGAGGCCGTCCGTGAGGCCGCCGCCGAAACGGTCCGTGAGGGCCGCCGGGATGTGCCACCGGAGGTGGAACGCTGGTTCCATCCCCTGTGACAGGCGGGTGACAGGTGGTGCGACACAGGGGTGTTTGTCACGCCCGCTGTTACCCCGTGTCACGCCCGCGACCTGCAAGAATGAACGTCACAAAGTGTGACAGGGCAGCCTGTTTTCCTCGCTGCGGGGCGGGCCATCCGTCCTTCTAGACGGTGTTATCCACAGGCGTGACCGCGTTCCCTGCTGGCTGCTGCTGCACACTACGACAATCAGCCTGCCCTCCCCTTGCCGAACACTCCTGGAGTCCTGCTGTGCCTGAGACTGCTCACCCGCTGCTCGCCGCGCCCCTGCGGTACCGGTGGATGCTGCTGGGCGCGAGAGCGAACGCAGTGATCCGCCGCACCTGTAGCGGATGGGAAGTCGTGCAATCCCATGCGGTCCGGGACGGTGACGAGGTCGTGTGCACCTACACCGATCTGCTGGACGCGGGGAGGGCATGTTCACGGTGGAGCTGGCTGGTTGAAAGCCCCTGACAGACCTACAGCCCCGCCCTATCCTGACGGTGGGACACGCACAGGACAGGAACGGGGCTCAAGTGAAGGATACGACTATCGGTACCGAAATTCGCAAGCTGCGCCAGCGGCGCGGCTGGACGCAGGAGGAACTCGCCGCACGCGCCGACCTCTCCCGGGAAGTCGTCGCCAAGATCGAGCTCGGCGGAACAGCGCGCATGGAGACCTACCACGCGATCGCCCGCGCCTTGGGCGTGCGCACCCTGATGTTCGTCTCCCCCCCAAGACCCCGAGCCGGTCGCGGACCCTCACCGCGACACGGCCCTAGCGCAGATCCGCGCCGTCATCAACCCGCCCGTCTCCATCGATGGCGGCCTGATCTTCCCCGCCGTGGAGGACGCCGAACCGAACCTGGACATCCTCAGCAGCGCCGCCGACGCCCTGGCCGGGCACTACGCCCGAGGCACCTACAACGAGCTGGCGTCGCTGCTACCCGCCGTGGTGCAGTCGGCCCACCAGCACGTCCAGGCCCTGGACGGACACGAGAGGCGGCGGGCCCACCGGCTGCGCGCCGACATCCTCGTCTCCGCGGGCCGGTGGCTGATCCAGGTGCGCGAGCACGACCTGGCGCTGATGGCGTTGCGGGACGCGCTCACCGACGCGCTGACCGCAGACGACCCGGTGTTCGCCGCGGCCGTGGTGCCCGTGCAGAGCTGGGCACTGCTGCGCCAGGCGCGCTTCGACGAGGTCGAGAAGCTGTGCGAGCGCACCGCGGACAAGGTGGAGCCCACCAAACTGTCCAAGGCCACCCCTGACGAGCTCGGCGCATGGGGCCACCTGCTGCTGTGGGCGTCCGCGGCAGCCGCCCGCAACAACCGGCCTGAGGAGGCCGCGGACTACCTACGGGCAGCGGCGGCGGCCGCGGCCCGCCTGGGCCGCGAGACCGAGGTGACGGGCCGCAGGCCGTTCGGGCCGCTGACCGTGGCGATGAAGGAGGTGGAGAACATCCTCATTTCCGGGCGCCCGGACCGGGCTCTCCAGCTCGCCGAACAGCTGCCACAAGACGTGGGGTTGACCTACTCGCTCGCTGTCCACCGCCACCGCATCGACGTGGCCAAGTCTCAGGTGCTGCTCGGGGACGCCGAGGCCGCCACCGGAACCCTCGCCGAGCTGCGTTCCACCGTGCCGGGGTGGCTGCGCCACCAGCAGTCAGCGCGTGAGGTCGCAGAGGATATCCTCGCCGCGCGCACCCGCATGCCCTCGGCCGAGCAGCGGGACCTCGCCGATTTCCTCGGTGTGCCTGCCTGACCTGCGGGTTGGTACGTCGCGCACACACTGGGAGCGCACCTGTCTCGAACGGGTGCGCTCCGTCACTGTTACCCCTGGTGAGCGGTGTGTAACGTCCACTCCAGTGGAGGTGGACATGAGCAGACGAGACCGACAAGAGGAACGGGACCTGCTGCACGGCCCCTGGCCGGACGAGCCCCCCGAACTGCCCTCAGACCACGGTGCCCAGGACGCGGGGGAGGAGAACTCCCAGTGACCCTCTGCCCGCGTAACTGCACCGAATGGGTGGCCTGGCAGGCCATCCAGCACTTGTCCCGGGAGAAGCGGCTCGACGCCGAGCTGGCCTTCCTGCTCCGCTGGGGCGTCACCCACCGGTGCCTGCCCCAGGCCGTCCCGGCCCACCTGGCCGCACTGCCCGCGGGGGTGGCCCGGTGACCACGACACTGCCCCGCCGCACCACCAACCCGCATGACCGGGCCCCGATGGTGCTCGACACGACCGTGGACGGCCGCTCGGTGACCCTGCCCGGCCTGCCCGAGCAGGCCACGGAGGTGCGCAGCCGCCTGGCGGTACTCACCGCAGCCCTCCCGGTCGGCCTCCGCGACAGCATCCAATTGCTGGCCAGCGAGCTGTTCAACAACGCGATCCGCCACACCGCCTCCGGCCTGCCCGGAGGCGAGGTCACCGTGACCCTGGTGATGCTGCCCGACCGGGTGCAGGTCCGCGTCATCGACGACGGCCAACCCGAGGGAGAACTGCGATTCCCCGTCCCGCGGCCGCCGGACGTCGACAGCGAGGGCGGGTTCGGGCTGTTCTTTGTCCACACCACCGCCACCCAGTGGGGGACGGCATGGCACGCTGACGGCCGCACCAGCGTGTGGTTCGAACTGTCCCGAAGCAGGAGGTGACCGTGGACGACAAGGTCACCTTGCGGGGCGGCCCGCTGGACGGGGCCGTACTCGGTCGCGCCGAACTGGACCGGCTGGTGCGGAAGGCTGGCTTTCCGGACTGCTCCGTGATCCGGTTCGCCACCCCGGACGGGCGCAACGGCGTCTACCAACTGGTGGACGGACAGTGGGTCCACGTCCCCGACCGCGGTCTGCCGCCCGGGTTCACACGTCCAGGTCCTCTCTGACGTAGGAGCCGCGACCGTGCACCGTGCGCACCAGGCCCTTCTCCACGAGGAGCTTCACGGCCTTGCGGACCGTGGAGCGGGCCACCCCGAATTCGCCGATCACCTGGTTCTCCGACGGAATCACCCGGCCCCGCTTGTAGCGGCCAGCCACGATCCGCGCAGTAAGGATCGCGGCGAGCTGGTACCACACCGGGTCTGCGGCCTCCGGATCGAGTTCGGTGTCGGGGCCGTAGCGGTCGTTGGGAACGGTCCAGTCCATGACGCGACCCTAGATAACCGCAGGCCAGCGCTCTCAAACAGATACCAGCGCAGTTAACTCGGGTTAACCGCGTTCACGTGCGGCTACGCTACCCCTCATGGAGACGGAGCAGACAACCACCGATGACGACGTCATCAGCGCCCGCAAGGCCGCGGGCATGCTGGGGATCACCGTTCAGCAGCTCCAGGAGTGGCGCCCCTACTTCCCCCACGAGCTTCGACCTGACGGGAAGTTCGTCTACCGCAGGTCGTCGATCAAGGAGTTCATGCAGCTGCGCGACTGGGACCGGAACAATCCGGAAAAACCGGATCCGGACCGGCCGCTGGGCTGGTGGCCCTACGCCTACGACGAGACGGTCGACCTCAGCGTGGCCGTGGCCGAAGCTCTCGCCTACCCGGGACGGATCCACATCAACGTGCCCACCCCCGACATCATCGTGGTCTACTTCGGGCAGCGCAGTCTGGTGCTGAGCCCTCGAACACAACCGCACCAGCGTCGACCTGCTGCACCACCAGCTCCGCTCCCTCCCCGACAAACCGGCCACCACCCGCATCTGCCGCTGCGTGAAGTTCCTCGACGACCCCGAATACGTCGCCCAGTACGGCCACCCCGTCGGCGTGCACCTGTTCCGCGGCCGCCCCGGCCGAGGAGCAGGCAGAGCCGCGCCCCACTACCGCCGCAACGGTTTCAGCCAGTGGGTCTGGAAGCCAGCCGCCGAGGGCCAGATCCTCCGGAAGGGCTCCACTCCGCAGCACCCCGTCCCGCTGAAACGCGCCGGATGGACCGGTAACCCCATCACCGGCACCAAGAACGCCGCAGAGCGATCTGAGCTGAGCTGGCTGCCGATCCGCCCCAGGGCTGACCGCGCACGGACTACGCCACTCCCACAAGACCCTGATGGAGGAGGCCCGCATTCACCGCGCCCTCCAGGACGAGCGCCTCGGCCACACCGACGGCACCGTGCAGAGCGCCTACACCCACGTGACCCCCGCCATGCGTGAGGAGCTGATCACGCTCCTGGAGCGGCACTGGGAGGAGTCCCTGAAGACCCGCGCCCGAATGTGGCCTTCATCGCAGCTGCCGATTCTCGACCGTCTCCTTGACCCTTACCGGGGTTTTCGGTCGACCTATATCCCGATCCAGCTGTCCGCCCGGGCAGTTTTTTCCCACTCTTTTCCCAAAACGGCTTCAGGGGCCCGCCACCTCGTTGGGTGACAGGCCCCTGACCTGCTGTTTCTCGGTCGGGACGGCGGGATTTGAACCCACGACCCCTTGACCCCCAGTCAAGTGCGCTGCCAAACTGCGCTACGTCCCGGTGTCGGCCGCTTTCGCCTGCCAACGCGTTCAACTGTAGCGCATCGCGCGGCATGGTCGTGACAGCTTTTCGCGCGCCTCCAGGGAGAGCCGGGCTTCCGGTACGGACCCACCGGGACGAGCCCGCTGCCGGGAACCGCCCGAGGACGAACCGGGACGCACGACCACCCAGGTCGCCGACCGGTGCCGTGCGGTCGACGGCGTCGGAGACGGTCGAGCGTTCCCGACGGCGGCTCCGCAGACAACCCGTCAACGGGCCGCCACGTACTCCTCGGCCTCGCGCACGAGCTGGGCGAGCCGCCGGTGGTGGGCCCCCGGCCAGTACACCTGGTCGCAGTCGGCGCAGCGCAGGAAGGTGCCGTAGGTGGCGCGGGTGCCCTCCGGGAGTTCCGCGGCAACCTCGTCCTTGGCGACCCGGGACAGCAGCCCGTTGCACGCCAGGCAGCGGGTCCACGGCCGCAGCGGAGGGGCGAACCGGTCCAGTACCTCCCGCCACTGGTGGTCGGGCCGGTCGGCGCGGACGTGCCCGCCCGCGCGCAGGTTCCTGCGGTGCAGCAGGCCGCGGTCGCGGGTCAGCAGCACCCGCTGTTCGGCGTTGGCCTGCTCGACCAGTTCCGGGTCGTCGCGGTCGGTGTGGTAGGCCGTGTCCACGCCCAGCAGCCGCAGCCGCCGGGCCAGGGTGCCCAGGTGGACGTCGAGCAGGAACCGCACCGGGGAGAACGGCAGCGGCTGCGGCCACCGCACGGCGGCGACGTCGACGACGGCGCCGTGGCGGGGCCGGTGGGAGGGGGCGACGGTGCGGCCGTCCACGCTGAGGAGACCGACCTCGGTCAGCGGCACCCCCAGCGACTCCACCACGTGGCCCAGGGAGGAGGAGCCGTCGTGGTCGACCCGCACCTGGGCCCCGCGGTTGCGTGGCGCGAGAAAGAACCGCAGATCGGGGGAGAAACGCAGAACCAGGGCCGCTTCGTCCATGGACCCAGCATGCCACGCGGGCCGCTGCCGGGCGGGAGAGCGCGGACAGGACGGACCCCGGCCGTCAGGCGGAGTGGACCCCGCGCAGCGGACGGAAAAACGCCTGGAGGTCGTCGAGGAACAGCTCCGGCTCCTCCAACGCGGCGAAGTGGCCGCCCCGGCCCTCGACATCGGTCCAGCGCACGATCGTGTTCGACCGCTCGGCGAAGCGGCGTATCCCGATGTCGTGCGCGAACTGGACGGCCCCGGTCGGCACACCCGAATTCCGGGAGGTCGCCTCCGGCTCCTCGCGCTGGGCGTAGCCCACGTACGCGGCGGCCCCCGCGCAGGCGGTGAACCAGTACAGGGAGGCGTTGCCGAGCACGAAATCCCAGCCGAGGACCTCCTCGGGCAGCGCGTCGAGCGGGTGGGTCCAGGCGCGCAGCTTGTCGACGATCCACGCGAGCTGGGCGACCGGACTGTCGGCGGCCATCACGCCGATGAGGCCGGGGCGGGTGGACTGCACGGCGATGTAACCGAACCCCGAGCGCATGAACTCGCCGATACGGCGCATCCGGTCCTGCTCCAGCGGGGTGAGGGAGGCCAGGGCCTCCTCGTCCATCTCGCCGGCGAAGTCGCCCAGCGCGCCGTTGACGTGCACCCCGATCACCCGGTCGGCGGCGAGCCGGCCGACCTGCGGGGCGATCGCGGCACCGAGGTCGCCGCCCTGGACGGCGAAACGCCGGTAACCGAGCCGGTCCATGAGAGTGATCCAGGCCGAGGCGATCCGCGTGAAGGTCCAGCCGGTGCCGTGCAGGGGCGTGGAGAACACGAACCCGGGCAGCGAGGGGATCACCACGTCGAAGGCGTCCGCGGCGGTGCCGCCGTGGGCCTCGGGGTCGGTCAACGGACCGATCAGGTCGACGAACTCCAGGAACGAACCCGGCCAGCCGTGGGTCAGCAGCAGGGGGAGCGCGCCGGGAACGGCGGAGCGGACGTGGACGAAGTGGATGGTCTGCCCGTCGATGTCGGTGGTGTGGTGCGGCAGGCGGTTCAGCCGGGCCTCGAAGGCGCGCCAGTCGAACCCCTCCCACGCCTCGACCAGGCGGCGCAGGTACGCCACGGGGACACCGGTGTCCCAGTCGTCGCCCGGCAGCGGCTGCGGGAACCGGGCCGACCGCAGCCGGGAGCGCAGGTCGGCCAGGGACTCCTCGGGGATCTCGATGCGGAAGGGCGAGACGGTCGGACTGCTGTGCGAAGTGGCCATGCCCCCGCTTTTCCAGGGGTGGCGGCGGTGTCCCGCCGGCAATCGCCGGAGGTTACGGAAGTTTGGCGACCACCCCGCCACTGCCGGCCGCGCTGTGGCGGGGCGTGCGGCACCGGGCGGGAGCTGCCCGGGACGGAGCCGGGGGAGGAGATCCGGGCGTGACGGTCGGCCCGTGGGGCCCGCGGGGAGCGGCCGCCCCCGGTGGGCGCCGGACACCCTCTTCCGGTCTTTCGGCGCCGGTGTGCTCCCCGCACCGGACGGCCGGGCGGACAGCCCGGCCTCAGCCCTGCTCCGCCAGGCCGGCGGGACCGCCGTTGAGCCGGACGACGTCGGCCGCCGCACGGGCGAACGCCGCCACGCGGGCGGTCGCCCCCTGGGCGCGCCACACCAGCGCCACCTCGGTGGGCGGCGCGTCGGGCAGGGGAACGTAGACGATGTCGGGACGGCCGTAATAGCGGGCCACGGACGCGGCCACCGGAGAGATTCCGTGCCCGGCGGCGATGTGCGCCAGCAGTTCCTGGAAGGTGGCCACGGCCGGGCCGCGTTCCACGGGAACCCCGCTGGGCGTGGTCGGCGGGACGTGGAAGTCCCACCAGTAGGCGGGAGCCGGTGAGGCCACGGCGAAGACCCGGTCGCGGGCCAGGTCCTCCAGGCTGGCCTGCTCCCGTCGGGCGAAGGGGTGGGAGGCGCCCACCGCGAGCACGCGGGGCTCGCGGACCACGACCGGGCCGACCACCAGGTCCGGCTCCTCCACCGGCAGCCGGGTGAAGACGAGGTCGACCTCTCCGCGGCGCAGCGGCCCGAGCGGATCGGCGAAGTGCGTCTCCACCATCAGCACCTCGCATCCGGGATGGCGGTCGTGGAAGGCGGACAGGATCCGCGGGGTCAACTCGTTGGCCGCCGAACCGAGGAAGCCGACGCGCAGCACGCCCTCGACGCCGCGCGCGGCGTCGCGCGCCCGGCGCACCACCTCGTGCAGTCGGCTGTGGACGGGCACCAGCTCCTCGTGGAGCTGCCCGCCCAGCGGGGTCAGTTCGACACGCCGACTGGAGCGGACGAACAGCGCCGCGCCGATACGGCGCTCCAGGGCCCGCACGAGCTGGCTGATACGGGGCTGGGAAATCCGCAGCCGCTCGGCGGCCCGCCCGAAATGCGCCTCCTCGGCGACGGCGAGAAACGCCTCGATCTCACGCAGGTCCAGCACCGCCACCCCGATGATGAGCGGGACTTCTCGCTGCTTTCACGATCCGCCATTGTTCCACACCGAAAGGGCCGACACCGTGGAGAAGGCCCTGCGGCCATTCTTGTGAGGTCTTTTCCACGAAAGGACGCATTCCTGTGGCTGAAGCAGCCTCTTTTCCCGCGGCCGATTCCGCCGCGGCCGTCCGGTCGGGGGGAACAGGGCGGCCCGCCCGCCGGCGGTGGCTCCTGCTCGCCGTCATGGCCGCCACGTTCGTCGCGATCATGGACTCGTTCATCGTCAACGTCGCCCTGCCGTCGATCCGCGCCGACCTGGACGCCAGTTACGCCCAGACCGAACTCGCCGTCGCCGGATACGTCCTCGTGTACGGGCTGCTGCTGGTCACGGGAGGACGCCTGGGCGACCTGTTCGGCTACCGGGGCGTGTTCCTGGCGGGGCTGGCGCTGTTCACCGCGGCCTCGCTGGCGTGCGGACTGGCGCCCACCCCGGAGTTCCTCGTCGCCGCCCGCGTCGTGCAGGCCGCCGGCGCGGCCCTGTTCTACCCGCAGGTGCTGTCGGTGCTGCAGACCGCGTTCACCGGAAGCGCCCGCACCCGCGCCTTCTCGGTCTTCGGCGCCACCATCGGCCTGGCCTCCGTCGCCGGTCAGCTCGTCGGCGGGGCACTGGTCAGCGCGGACCTGTTCGGCCTGTCCTGGCGGCCGATCTTCCTGATCAACATCCCCGTCGGCGTGGCCACGCTCCTCCTCGCCGCCGCGGTCCTGCCCGCCGCGCGCGCGGCCGCGCGTCCCGGCCTCGACCTGTGCGGCGTCGCGCTGCTCAGCGCCGCGCTGCTGCTGGTGTCCGTTCCCCTGGTGCAGGGGCAGGCAGCGGGGTGGCCGCTGTGGGCCTGGGGCATGCTGCTCCTGGCCGTCCCGGGGTTCGTCTCCTTCGCCGTCTGGGAGCGCCGACTGGCCGGGGCCGGCGGTCTCCCCCTGCTGCCCCCGTCGCTGTTCCGGCTGCCGGGTTTCACCGCGGGAACCGTCCTCGCGCTGGTGTTCTTCGCGGGAAACGCCGGACTGTTCTTCGTGCTGACCCTGCACCTGCAGGGCGGCATGGGGTACTCGCCGCTGGCCGCGGGGCTGACCTTCACCCCGCTCGCGGTGGCTTTCGTCGCCGCCTCGCTGCTGGCGCCCAGGATCCAGGAACGCGTCGGCCCGCGGGTGCTGGTCCTCGGCTACGCCGTCAACGCCGCGGGAACCCTGATGCTGCTGGGATGCGCGCTGGCCTTCGACGCCGGCCTCAGCGGCTGGATCATGGCACCGGCGCTGGCGGCCGTCGGCTTCGGCGAAGGGCTCGGGGTGAGTCCGCTGTTCGGCGCGGTCCTCGCCCACGTGCCGCGGTCCGACGCCGGAGCGGCCTCCGGCGTGGTGGAGACCACGACGCAGATCGGCATGTCCTTCGGCGTCACCGTGCTGGGCCTGGTCTTCGCGGTCGGCCTGGAAGCCGGCGCGGGACCGGCCGCCTCCGCCACCGCCTTCACCGCCGCGCTCGTCGGCAACCTGGTCCTCGCCGCCGCCGCGCTCGCGCTCGCCCCCGCCGTGCTCCGCGGCCGACGGGCGGCCACCGGGTGACCGGGGTGCGGCCCCCTACCCCGGGAACGGTTCGGGGCCGCGGGGCCGTCGGCGGGCCGTCCAGCCGCCGTCAGCCGCCGGGCTCTCGACCGGTCCGGGGGGAAGGGAGGAGGAGAAGCACACGAGTCCGGCCAGTCCGGAAAGGAGCGCGGTGAGGCCCCACCGCCACTCCTCCGTCCAGGCCCACGCGCACAGCATCGCCACAGTCGAGGCCATGAACAGCATGGACGCCCACCAGCAGGGCCCCTGGGGGCGCGGTTCGGGGGTCTCGGACCGGTTGAGGAGGGCCGCCGCCCGGTCCGCGTCGGCCTGGGTGACGGGGTTGCCGTCCGACCGCACCACGGTCAGCATCGTCGGCCGGCCCTCGAACGCGGGGTGGACGGTCACCTGCCAGAGCAGTGGGTCCATGACGTCTCCCATGAGGGTGTTGCGGGTGTGCCCCCGTCGACCGGTCACCGGGGCGGCGAGGAGTGCGGTCCTCCCGCCACCGGAACCAGTCAACACGTCTAGTGGTGTATTCCCTACTCTCAGTACATATAACCTCTCCGGAGGGTGTGGCGCATCCGTATTCGTGCCCCGGTGCTCTTGTCTTCGGTGTCATCGGGGCCGTCGGGGACGGTCCGGGAGACAGGTCCGCCGAAGTTTTTCCCGGACCGGTGTCGATCGGGGCGGTGCCCGTTCGACGCAGGGGGTAGAGGGACACGGACAGCGGTTCCCCCGACACCGGGAGAGACGATGAAGTACATGCTCATCATGCGCGCCACCGACGAGGCCGTGCAGGCGTCCAAGGAGCGGGACTTCGAAGAGGTCATCAACGAGATGGGCGCCTACAACGAGGCGATGGTCAAGGCGGGCGTGCTGCTGGCCGGGGAGGGCCTGGCCGACGCGGCCGAGGGGGCCGTCGTCGACTTCGACGCCGAGGAGCCCCTGGTCACCGACGGGCCCTACGGCGAGACCCACGAGCTGTTCAACGGCTTCTGGATCATCCAGGCTGCCAGCCGGGAGGAGGCCGTGGAGTGGGCGAAGCGCGCCCCGCTGGGCCCCGGCACCAAGCTGGAGGTGCGGCGGGTCAACGAGATGGAGGACTTCGCCGACTACGCCGACAACGAGTACATCAAGAAGGAAGCCGGGTGGCGCCAGGAACTCAGCCCCCGGTGACCGGGACGGCGGTCTCCGGACAACCGACGTCGGCCACGGACCCGGGCCCGGTCACCTCCTGAACCACCCCGCAGCCCGTGGTCGGCGGCGGGCCGCGGACCGCCGGTCGGACCACTCGGTGGCCTCCCGGGGGTTTCCGTGCTGCGGTGGAGGGCCACCGAGCCCGAAGGAGAACAGAGGAGGCCGGGGACACACCCGCGGTCGGGAAGAGGCCGACACCGGGCCCGCGGCGGTCGGCACGGGAAGGAGCACCGCAGGCGCCGACACGGCGCGGCTGGAAGGGGCGGTGAGTGAGGAGCGCCCACCGGAGCAGCGTGACGCCCACGAGACCAGGGTCGGTGTCTACGCCACCCGCACCCAGGTGGAGCAGGTGGTGGAACGTATCGCGCTGCTGCTGCGCCCCGATCCCGAGCACCGGGGGCCCTGCAGGGTCCCCTGGGGGATCTCCGGCTTCGACGGGGACACTCTGATCGACGGACACGACGACCCCATGACCCTCCGGGAGTTCTACTCCGAACTGGTCGAGCAGTACCGGGTGGAGCGGAACGAGGGGCGCGCTGACGGCCTGTACGGGCTCCTCCGCCCCGGTCCGGCGCCGGTCGCCCGCCACCGGAACCGGTCCGGGGTGCCGGCGCCGAGGAGCTTCCGGAGTCCCCGGGAGCCTCCGTGCTGCCCGGTGGGGCCCGCCCCCAGGCTGATCGAGCCTCGACGTCTCCTGCGTCCTGACCGGCCGACCCCGTCCGGACGCGCACGCCGGGCCCCCGCGTCACACGCACGGGCCGACACCGCGGCCGAGAGCCCGTCGGCCGCCCCTCCCGCCACGGCCCCACCGCCGTCCCCACGGCGCGGGTCCCCTCCGGAGGGCCGGACGGGCCGGGCCCGTCCGGCCGGGCACGGCTCCCCCGGAGTGTCAGAGCGCGGTTGTAGGGTGAGCCGCCCACAGAACACGCGAACCCCGATCCCGTCCAAGGGGGATGACGACGTGAAGGTCACCCGGGACCAGGTCCTCGCCTGGCGGTTGCGGAGGCAGTTCGTCGACCCGCGCGGCGACGCGGCGGCCGCCGAGGTCATCGGCCGGCTGTGCGGCGTACAGGCGCAGGTCGCCTCCGCCGCGGAGACAGCCGTGGGGGCCAGGCAGCGCACCCCCGCGACAGCGGGGATCGGGCGGGGGCTCGCCGACGGCTCGCTGCTGCGGATCTGGGCGATGCGCGGCACCCTGCACCTGCTCCGCTCCGCCGAAGCCCCCGCCTACCTGTCGCTGATCGCCGCGGCGCGCACCTGGACCAAGCCCGTGTGGCAGCGGCACTTCGGCGCGACACCGCAGGACGTGGCCGCACTCGCCGACGCGGTCACCGAGATCCTGGACGGCCGCGCGCTCACCCGGGAGGAGCTGGTCGCCGAACTCCTCGCCGACCGCAGGTTCCACGGCATGGCGGAACAGCTGCGGTCCGGGTGGGGAGCGCTGCTCAAACCGCTGGCGTGGCAGGGGGTGCTGTGCCACGCGCCGGGCCAGGGCAGCAGGACCGTCTTCGCCCGGCCCGCCGACCTGGTCCCCCACTGGAGGGGACTGCCCGAACCGGACGCGGCCGCGCCGGTCGTGATCGCCGCCTACCTGGGCGCCCACGGCCCGGCGACCCCGGAGGCGTTCGACGCGTGGCTGACCCGCAACAGCCTGCGCAAGACGCTCCTGCGCCGATGGTTCGAGGACATGGGGGAGCACCTGACCCGGGTCGAGGCGGACGGCCGGTCCGCCTACCTGCTGGCCGAGCACGCCGACGAACTGGCCGACGGCACACCGAGCCGGTCGGTGCGCCTGCTCGGCGCGTTCGACCAGTACGTCCTCGGCCCCGGCACCAAGGACACCTGGATCCTGCCCGCCGAACACCGGAGCAGGGTGAGCCGGCGAGCCGGGTGGATCTCCCCGGTCGTCGTCGTGGGCGGCCGCATCCGCGGGGTCTGGGAACTCGCCGACGACGAGGTGGTCGTCTCGCTGTTCCCCGGCGCCGAACCGCCGCCGGAAGAGGAGCTGGCGGCCGAGGCCGCGCACCTCGCTCGGATCAGCGGGCGCGACGGACTGCGCGTCAGGACGGCCTAGCCCCGACCGCCGGCGGCCGGGCCGGCGACGCCGCGCGTCGGCGCGGAGCGTCCGGGACGAGGCGCTCCGGACGCGGACGGCCTCTTCCGGGAAACCTGACAGGAGATGTCAGGGACCGGAGGCAGTATCGCGGGCGACCGTACGGAACGGGCACCCGGAAAGGGGACGCGGCATGGACGCAGACAGGACACCGGCGCTTCGGGGGAAGGTCGCCCTGGTGGCGGGGGCCACCCGGGGCGCGGGCCGGGGGATCGCGGTGGAACTCGGCGCGGCCGGGGCCACCGTCTACGTGACCGGGCGCAGCACCCGCGCACGACGCTCGGAGTACAACCGGCCCGAGACCATCGAGGACACCGCGGACCTGGTCACCGCCGCGGGCGGCCGGGGCATCGCGGTGCCCACCGACCACCTGGTGTCCGACCAGGTCCGCGCCCTGGTGCGGCGCATCGACGAGGAGCAGGGGCGGCTCGACGTCCTGGTCAACGACATCTGGGGCGGCGAACTGCTCTTCGAGTGGGACGCTCCCGTGTGGGAGCACAACCTGGACAACGGGCTGCGGATGCTGCGGCTGGGCGTGGACACCCACGCCATCACCAGCCACCACGCCCTGCCGCTGCTGCTGCGCCGCCCCGGCGGACTGGTGGTGGAGGTGACCGACGGCACCGCCGAGTACAACGGCGCCCACTACCGCAGCTCGTTCTTCTACGACCTGGTCAAGACGGCCGTGCTGCGCATGGCCTTCGCCCTGTCCCGCGAGGTGGGGCCGCGCGGCGCCACCTCGGTGGCGCTCACCCCCGGGTGGCTGCGCTCCGAGCTCATGCTGGACATCTACGGGGTCACCGAGGAGAACTGGCGGGACGCGCTGGAGCGGGAACCGCACTTCTGCATCTCCGAGACCCCGCGCTACGTCGGACGCGCGGTCGCCGCCCTGGCCGCCGACCCCGACGTCGCCCGCTGGAACGGGGCCTCCCTGTCCAGCGGGCAGCTCGCGCAGGTCTACGGCTTCACCGACCTGGACGGCAGCCGCCCCGACTCCTGGCGCTACCTCGTCGAGGTCCAGGACGCCGGGAAACCCGCCGACCCGACCGGATACCGCTGAGGAACCGGTCCCGGCCGGCCCCCGCACCCCATGCCCGGTTGCCCCCTTTTTGTCCTTTCTGTGAGGTGGGTGGTGGCGCGCCTTGCCGACCGATGACCGAGGGTGGGCTGTCATGGAGACATGCGCTACACCCTTCTGGGCAGGACAGGTCTGGAGGTCTCCCGGATCGCCTTCGGGACCGGGCAGTTCGGTACGGACCGGGGGGTCTTCGACGAACGCGACGCGGTGCGCGCCGTCCACCGCGCCCGCGAACTCGGCGTGAACCTCTTCGACACCGCGCAGGTCTACGGCGCCGGATACGCGGAGCGGGTGCTGGGCGCGGCGCTGCGCGACGAACTCCGCCGCGACCGGGACGGCCTGGTGATCGCCGCCAAGGGCGGGCTCACCGCCAACCCCGGCCGCCCGCGCGACTCCCGGCCCACCTGGCTGCGCCAGGACGCCGAGGGCGCCCTGCGCGCCCTCGGCGTCGACCACCTCGACCTCTACCAGGTGCACTGGCCCGACCCGGCGACCCCGGCCGAGGCGGTCGCCGAGGTCCTGCAGGAGCTGGTCGACGAGGGCAAGGTCCGCTACGTCGGCGTGGCCGACTACGGCGCCGAGGAGCTGGCCGCCCTCGACGCGGTCCGTCCGGTCGACACCGCGCAGTCGCCGTACCACCTGTTCCGCCGCGGCATCGAGGAGGAGCTCCTGCCCTACGCCCGCGAACACGGCATCGGGACGCTGGTCCACAGCCCGCTGGCCGGCGGGCTGCTCACCGGCCGCCTCACCGCGGACACCGTGTTCGCGCCCGGCGACTGGCGGGCGCACTCCCCGGCGTTCCACGGTGAGGCGCTGCGCCGCAACCTCGCGCTCGTCGACCGGTTGGCGGACCTGGCGGGCGCCGGCGGCCTCACGGTCGGCCAACTGGCGATCGCGTGGGTGCTGGCGCAGCCCGGCGTGCACGCGGCGGTCGTGGGGGTGCACAGCCTCCACACCATCGACCGCTGCCTCGCCGCGGCGGAGGCCCGCCTCAGCGCCGAGGACCTCGCCGCGGTCGACCGGATCGCCGCCGACGCGGTGCCGGTCGGGGGCGCCACCCCCGAGACCGTCGCCTGACCTCCTCGCGGAGCAGGCGCCGGGGAACCGCCCCGGCGGACGTCCCCCGGCCGTGAGCCCGGCAGCGGAGGCCCGGACGGTCAGGACCGCCGCGCCGCGTGCAGGGGACGGGAGCGCAGCGCCACGGCGGCGGGGACCGTGCTCGCGGCCAGGCCGACCGCCGTGACGACGGTCACCACCGCCGCGTACTGGTCCGCAGCCACCGCGAGCACGACGGTCCCCCCGGTCAGGGCGGCGCTCATGGCGGCGAGCCCCAGGAACGCCACGCCGCTGCCCACCAGGAGCGCGGTGAGGCAGACTAGCAGCGCCTCGGCCGCGACCACGCCGACGACCTGCCGGGGGGAGGCGCCCACGAGACGCAGCAGCGCGAACCGGCGGCCGCGCCCCCTGACGGAGACGAGGAGGGAGTGGACCGCGCTGATCCCGGCGTAGCCCGCGACCAGCGCCACCATCAGGTGCAGGATCCAGTCGTCCTCCGCACCGAGCTGTCCCTGCTGGTGCAGGTACGCGGCGCGGTCGGTGACCAGCGTCGCGGGGCCGGCGTCGAGCGCCCGCTCCAGGGCGCGCAGGGTCTGTGCCGGGTCGGCGTCGGAGGCGAAGGCGACGTAGACGGCGCCGGCCATGCTGTCCAGCATGCGCGGAGCAAGCGACTCCCGGGGGAGCAGCACCCTGGGGAAGTCGAGTCCCGCCCGGTAGACGACCGCGACCCGCGCCTCCAGGCGGACCCCGTCGGGGCCCAGCAGGGTCGCGGTGTCGCCGACCGCCCACCCGTGCTCCCGGGCGACGTCCGCGTGCAGGGCGACCGTGCCCGCGCCGAAGTCCTCCCAGGAGCCCTCCACCGGGCCGAGCCGGTAGACGTGCGGCACCGCCGCCGGGTCCACGAGGTAGGTGGACAGGGAGGGGCCGGGGCCGCCCGGGCCGACCGCGGCGGTGGCCGTCTGCCGGAACCCTCCCGCGGCGGCGACCCCGGGAACCCGTTCGGCGGTCCGCACGACCCGGTCGGGCAGACCGACCCCGGTCGCCCCGGAGACCACCGCCTGGGCCGCGATCCGTTCCCCGTGGATGTGGAGCAGGGCACGGTCCGTGGTGGGCCCCTGGAACAGCAGCAGAACCGCCACCGCGGTCGTGACCAGCAGCGGGACGAGCGTCCCGGCCGCGCGCCGCGGATCCGCCCGCAGGTCCCGCAGCACCAGGAGCGCCACCGGCCCGCGCCCGCCCGCCCGGAGGAGGAGCGGCAGCGCTCCCCGCACCAGCAGCGGGGCGAGCAGCACGGCGCCGAGCACGAGCACGGCCGCCCCGAAGAGCGCCGCGACGACCGCGCCCTGGGTGCCGGCTGCGACCACGGCGGCCGCCAGCAGACCGGCTCCCGCGCACGCCGCCCCCACGCCCGCGGCCGTCCGGAGACGGGGAAGCGGAGCGGGGTCGATCTCGGCCGCGCGCAGCGCCTCCACCGGAGGGGTGCGGCCCGCGGTCCGCGCCGGACGCCAGGAGGCGACGAGGGGGACCGCCACGGACACGGCCGCGCCGGCGGCCAGCGACGGCCAGCCGACGACCGGTTCGAACCCGTGGGGGAGCACCCCCCGGTGGTCGAAGAGCCGGACCAGCCCCTCGACGAGCAGCACCCCGACCCCGCAGGCGAGCGGGACCGCGAGGCCTCCCAGCACGAGCGCCTCGCCGAGCACGAGGCGGCGGATCCGGCCCGGAGTCGCCCCCGCCAGGCGCAGCAGCGCGAACTCCCGGAGGCGGTCCCGCACCGTCAACGCCGCCAGGCTCGCCACCATGACCGCCGCGACCGCCAGCGCCAGTCCGGCCATCGTGCCCAGGAAACGGCCCATGCCCAGGGTCAGCTCCCGTTCCGTGCGGTCCAGGAGGAGCGCGTCGGAACGGGCCGCGCCGGTGAGGACCCGGGTCTGCGGCGCGGCCTCGCGGACGGCCTCGGCGACCGTGAGCGGGTCGGTGCCGGGGGAGGGCCAGACCAGGGCGGCCACCGGATCCCCGCCGAGCCTCTCGGCCGTGCCGGGCGGGAAGAACACCGACCGCTCCGCGGTCCGGCTCGCGACCGTCCCGCTGACCCGCGCCTGCACCACCCCCTCGGGGGTCAGCACCCGTGCCCGGTCCCCCACGGCCAGACCGGCCTCGGCCGCGGTCCGTTCGTCGACCGCGACCTCCCCGGGATGCCGGGGGCCGCGCCCGGTGACCGGTGCGGCCGGTTCGGCGTCGGCCAGGGCCCAGGAGTGGCCCCAGGAGCGGTCCGCCATGCCTCCGAGCGGGCGGCCGTCCGCGAGCACGTAGGCGGGGAAGGGGGCCTCGGTCTCGACGCGGCCGACCCCGGGCAGGGCCGCGATCTCCGCCACGGTCGCGGGGGGCAGCCGGACCGGCTCCCCCGAGGGGGTGGCGGCGAGCGCGGTGCCTTCCGCGGGCACCCGTCCCGTCACCACGACGGGGGCCGCCGCCAACCGCCAGGACGCGGTCCCGCCCGCGGCGGACAGACGGTCCGCGGAGTCCTGCAACGCGAACGCGGCGGTGGTCAACCCGCCGCCCAGCGCCACCGCCAGCAGGGACAGCAGCAGGACACGCATCCGTGCCGCGACACTGCGGACGACCAGCGTGATCACGGCTGCTCCAACTGCCGGAGCCGCTCCAGGACGGCGGCGGGGGCGGGGGAGGCGAGCTCGCCGGCGAGCCGCCCGTCACGCAGGAACAGCACCCGGTCGGCGTACCCGGCCGCCACCGGGTCGTGCGTGACCATGACGACGCTCTGCCCGTGGCGGGTCACCGCCTGGCGCAGGGCGTCCAGCACCCGCTCCCCGGACCGGGAGTCGAGGTTGCCGGTGGGTTCGTCGGCGAGGACCACCGCCGGCCGGTGGACCAGGGCGCGGGCGACCGCGACCCGCTGCTGCTGGCCGCCCGAGAGCTCGGACGGCCGGTGCCGCACCCGCTCGACCAGCCCCAGGGAGGCGATGAGCTCGTCCCGCCACGAGGGGTCCACGGGACGGCCGGACAGGCGCTGGCCGATGGTGATGTTCTCCGCCACGGTCAGGGTGGGCAGCAGGTTGAACGACTGGAACACGAACCCGAGCAGCTCCGAGCGCAGCCGGGTCAGCTCCCGTTCGGACAGCCGGGTGATGTCGCGGCCCGCCACGACGACCTCCCCCGAGTCGGGGCGCTCCAGCCCCGCCAGGCAGTGCAGCAGGGTGCTCTTGCCGGAACCGGACGGCCCCATGACCGCGGTGAGGGCGCCCCGTTCGAAGGACGCGGTCACTCCGTCCAGGGCGCGGACGGCGGCGGGGCCCTTCCCGTGGGTCTTGGTCAGAGCGACCGTCCACACCGGCGTGGACCTGTCGCGGCGTGCCCGGTCCGGCCGGTCGCGGCCGGCTCCGGTCGTGGTCCGCTCCATGCGCTGCTCCGTCTTCCTCAGCTGGTGAAACAGGGGGAACGCGGCCGTGCTGCGCGCCGCACGACGACCGCGCCGCCCAGTCAAGCGGGACGGAGCGGCCCCGTCACTGGCGGTGGTGGGAGGAACCGGGTCGAAGAAGTTCGACCGTCGACGGTCGAACTTCTCCTCCTGTGCCGCCTACCGGCCCCGTGCTTGAATGCGGTCGGAGAGCAGCGGGACGCCGGAAGCGGCGGAGGACGAACGGGGAGGGCGGGTGCGTGGGCCTGCCGCGACGGGCGCGCAAGACAGCGGGACGGGGACGCCCGACCGACCCCGTCCCACGGCGGGGCGGGAGCGCCGCACGGCGGACGCGACCTTCTGGCAGGCCGCCGCGCGGGCGCCGCTGGGGGTGCTGGCCACCTCGTGGCCGTGGCGCGGCCTGCTCTACCTGGTGACGTCCCTCCCCCTGGCCGTGCTCTGGCTGTCGCTGTGCTGGCCGCTGCTGGCGGTCGCGGGGATACCCCTGGGCGCGGTGGAGCGGCGCAGGCTGCGGCTGCTGGAACGGCGGCCCGCGGACACCCCCCACGAGCCGGCGGGCTCTGGGGGGCCGTTCGGCTGGGCGAGGCTGCGGCTGCGGGAGGCGGCGACGTGGCTGGAGCTCTCCTACGGCCTGCTGCTGACGGTGTTCGGCCTGGTCGAGTGGGTGGCCGCGGTCGTCGCGGCGGGGATTCCGCTCACGCTCCTGGCCGCGCCCGTCCTGCGGGCCGCCGGCCTCGTGCCGGCGGGCGACCTGGCCGGACTCGCCGGGGGGCGGCTGCTCCCGGGCCTCGGCGACGCCGGCAGCGTACTCCTCGGACTGCTCGCGCTGCCGGTGGCCGCCTACCTCGTGACGGTGCTGGCGGCGGGGCACGCGAGGGTGGCGCGGCTGCTGCTCACCGCCGACCGCGGGGAGGAGCTCGACCGGAGGCTCGGCGAGGTGATCCGGTCGCGCGCCCGGATCGTGGACGCCTTCACCGCCGAGCGGCGCAGCATCGAACGGAACCTGCACGACGGCGCCCAGCAGCGCCTCACCGCCCTCGTCATGCGGTTGGGCATGGCGCTGGCCCGGTTCGACGACGATCCGGAAGCGGCCCGCACCCTGGTCGAGCGGGCGCACCGGGAGGCGCAGGAGACCCTGGAGGAGCTGCGCGACCTCGTCCGCGGCATCCATCCCGCGGCCCTGACCGAACGGGGGCTCGCCGCGGCCGTGGAGGAACTGGCCGACTCCTGCCCGGTGGAGGTGGCCGTCGACGCCGACACGGTCGGACGGCTGCCCGAGCCGGTGGAGTCCACCGCCTACTTCTGCGTCGCCGAGCTCGTCGCCAACGCGGTCCGGCACGCACGGGCCGACCGGGTACGGCTGTGCCTGCGCGTCACCGGGACGAGGAGGAGGCTCCTGGTGATCACCGTGACCGACGACGGTGTGGGCGGCGCCGATCCCCGGCGGGGAACAGGGCTGACGGGACTGGCGGACCGGGTGGCGGTCCACGGCGGCACGGTCGTGCTGCACAGCCCCCGAGGAGGCCCCACGACGGTGGAGGTGAGGATTCCGTGCGTGTCGTGATCGCCGAGGACTCGGCCCTGCTGCGCGAGGGCCTGGCGCAGCTGGTCGCCCTGGGGGGCCACGAGGTCGTGGCGACGGTCGGCGACGCTCCGGGACTGCTGGCGGCCGTGGCCGAGCACGAGCCGGACGTCGTGGTCACCGACGTGCGCATGCCGCCGGGCCACGAGGACGACGGGCTGCGTGCGGCGGTGCGGCTGACCCGGACCCATCCCGGGGTGGCCATCCTGGTCCTGTCCCAGTACGTCATGCGGGCGACCGCCGCGGAACTGCTGGAGAGCGCCACGGCGGGGGTCGGCTACCTGCTCAAGGACCGGGTCGGCGACGTCGCCGAGTTCCTCCGCACCCTGGAACGGGTGGCCGCCGGGGGGACGGCGGTCGACCGTGAGGTGGTGCGGCGGCTGCTGGGCCGCCACCGCAACCGGTCGGCGCTGGACCGGCTGAGTCCGCGGGAACGGGAGGTGCTGGGCCTGATGGCGCAGGGCCGCTCCAACGCGGCCATCGCCAGGGCGCTGGTGATCACCGAGGCCGCGGTGGCCAAGCACGTCAGCGGGATCTTCGCCAAGCTCGGACTGCCGGTGGCGCCGGAGGACAACCGCCGCGTCCTGGCGGTGCTCACCTACCTGGGCGCCTGAGCGGGGCGGCGGTCGAAGCGGGGAACACCGGCACGTCGAGCGCACGCCCCGAGCCCAAGGCCCTGTCGGTGCCGGTCCGGTGGAAACGGCGGGGAGGCGGTGCGCCGCCGCGGCGCACGCGACGGGGACGGCCGAGCCCCGGGACCGGGTGCGGGCTCCTCACCCCCGTCCGCGGCCGGCCCGGTCGAGGCGCAGCGGCGGGGGCGCGGCCTCCCGGATCCTGCACAGGAGGGCCCGCAGCTCCCCGGAGCAGCCCTCCCACGCGGCGGCCCGCCGGTCCGGGTCGGTGAGGAGGTCGGTCAGGCTGACGGGGACCGCGGCGGGACCTCTGCGGGCCTCCCGCTGGGAACGGATCTGGAGGAACAGCAGCAGCGCTCCCGGCAGCACCGAGACGGTCGCGACGACCGAACCGAGCACCGGCCACCCGGTGTCGACGCCGTCGGCCAGGAGGAACGACCACGCCCACAGCGCGGTGACCGCCGCGCAGAACACGACGAACCACATCCGGGACAGCAGAAGCCACACGGCGGCGAAGCACCGGCCGGGAACCGTCGTCCGGGACCGGGAGGCTGCTGGGGTGCGCGGTGGCCCGACCGCGTTTTCCGTGTCGTCCATGCCCGGCGACTAGCCTGCCCGCCGCGCCGTCAAACACTCCGAGTGACAGGCCGCCCGCGGTCCGTCGCCGCGGCCGCGTCCCGTCGCCGGTGGCGGCGGCGTCCGCGGCGGACGGGACGGCGCGCCGCACCTCCCGACCGGGATTCCGCCCCGTTTGAGGGTCAGGGGACGTTCTCCTCGGACGATGCCGCTGATCACGGAGAAAGCCTCGAAAGCAGTCCAATGAGAACATCGAAGGCAGAGCACCGTGGACCCCTTCTCCTGCGAAAGGAATCCCGATGGACGCCGACGACGTCATCCGCTTCGTCTCCGGCCTGCCCGAGACCGTCGTCATGACCGCTGACGAGGCCGGCGGAGCCCCCGAGGCCGCGTGGGGCGACTCCTTCTTCTTCCACGCCCCCGACGGGGAGGAGGCGGACCAGCGCTTCCCCTTCGCGACCCTCGTCGTCAGCGACTACGACGGCTTCGACACCGCCTCCGCCCTGAACCGGCCCGGGGTGTTCGCGCTCAACATCGACGTGGGCCGCACCGGGTTCCACCAGTGCCTCGGCTACCCGCCCGCGGCGCACGCCGAGCACCACGCCCGCATCGACTACACGGCGGCCGACCGGATCCTGCCGCACCCGGTGTACGCCGCCCAGGGCTGGATCCGCATCCTCAACCCGGGGGAGGCCACCGGCGAGCTGGCGCGCTCCCTGCTGCGCGCGGCCCACGCCCGCGCGGCCGGGCGGCGCCGGGCACGCCGCCCGGACTCCGGGGAGCACCCCGGCGGACCGCAGGCAGCGGCACCACGGTGACCGCCGCGTGCCGCTGCTCCTCCACGGCCCGGCGCCGGGCCCGCCGGGCCCGCCGGGCCCGCCTGCTCCCGGCGTCGCCGGCTCGGCGGGTCAGTCCGGGGTGGACGCCGCTGAGCCGGGTGGCGGCGCCGTCGAGGAGGCCGTGGAGCACCGAGGCGGGGGGACGTGTCGTGGAACGCGGTCTCCGCGAAGGACGGTGCCTCGGGGGCGTGGCGGCGGCCCCTCAGCCCGGTCGGGGCAGGCCGCGCACGGCGAGGGAGACCGGTACCGCCACCGCCGTGAGCAGCACCGCGCCGGTGAGGGCCGCCGCGGTGACGCCGTCGGTGTAGGCGGACAGGGCCGTGCCCAGGAGTTCGGCCGCGGCGCCCGCGGGGTCCGGTCCGGCCGCGGCGACGGCTCCCGAGACCGTCTCGACCGCGGCGGGGTCCGTGCCCTCGGGGGCGTGTGCGGTCATGACGGAGCGGTAGACCGTGTGCGCGACCGTCCCCAGGACGGCGATGCCCAGGGCGGCGCCGAGTTCGCTGCTGGTCTCGGAGATCCCGGCGGCGGTCCCGGCGCGTTCGGGAGGCGCGGCGGTGAGGATGAGGGAGTTGGTCACGGTGGCGGTTACGCCGACGCCGAGCGTGAGGACGGTGTAGCCGCCGATGAACCCCCACGGTCCGGTCTCCGGCGGCGCCACGGCGACGACGCCGAACCCGCAGGCCGTGACGAGGAGCCCGCCGAAGACCAGGACCGCCGGGGTGAGCCGGGAGGCCAGGGTGGTCGCCGCCGCGACACCCGCCAGGGTTCCGGCGAAGGTCGGCAGGGCCCACAGCGCCGCGTGCAGCGGACTCAGGCCGTGGACGGTCTGCAGGAAGGTGAACGCGAGCACGCCCAGGCCCGAGGCGGCCAGGGCCACGGCGGTGTTGGCGCAGACGGAGGCGCTGAAGGCCGGGACGCGGAACAGGTCGACGTCGACGAGCGGATGCGCGGCGCGTCGCTGCCGCCGCAGGAACACCGCGGCCGCCGCGGCGCCGACGGCTGCGGCAGCGGCGGCGACCGGGTCCGGGCCGTGCCCGGCCAGGTGCTTCATCGTGAACACCAGGGCGAGGACCGCCGTCAGTGAGGAGAGCGCGCCCACGAGGTCGAACGGGGTGGGCGCGGCCTTTTCGGCCTCGGGGACCAGAAGCGGGGCCGTCGCCAGCAGCAGGAGCATGACGGGGACGTTGACCAGGAAGACCGTCCCCCACCAGAAGTGCTCCAGCAGCAGGCCGCCGAGGACGGGGCCGACGACCGCTCCGCCGCTGAACGCGGCGGTCCAGGCGCCCACCGCGGTGCTCCGCTGCCGCGGGTCGGTGAACATCCCGCGAATGAGGGACAGCGTCGACGGGGCGAGGGTGGCGCCGCCGAGCCCCAGCAGGGCCCGGGCGAGGATGAACGTCTCGGGAGAGGAGGCGAAGGCGACCACGGCCGAGGCCGCGCCGAACAGCGCCGCTCCGGCCAGCAGCAGTCTCCTGCGGCCGATCCGGTCGCCGAGGCTGCCCATCGTGATGAGCAGGCCCGCCAGGACGAAGCCGTAGACGTCCATCATCCACAGCCACTGCGTCGCGGTGGGGGCGAGCGTCTCGGTGATGGCCGGTCCGGCCACGAACAGGACCGACAGGTCCATCGAGACCAGCAGGGCGGGCAGGAGCAGCACGGCCAGCCCGCACCAGGTGCGGGCCGACGCTCGGGGTGAGAGAGAAGAAGCCATGTTTTGATCGTACGTCCGTACAAATCCATGTACAAGACGTACGTCCGTACAAATGCTAGGCTGCCGCCATGGGACAACGAGAGGACCTGCTGGCCGGAGCCAAGAAGTGCCTCGTCGAGAAGGGGTACAGCCGCACCACGGCGCGCGACATCGCCGCCGCCTCGGGCGCGCACCTGGCGTCCATCGGCTACCACTTCGGCTCCAAGGACAACCTCATGAACACGGCGGTCCTTGAGGCGACGAGCGAGTGGGGCGACACGATCGAGGCCGCGGTGCGGGCGGCCCGGGCGGAGACCCACTCCCGCAGGCTGGAGGTCTTCCTCGACGAGCTCTTCGCGGCGATCCCGCGGGAACGGCCGCTGCTGGTGGCGACCGTGCAGGCCTATGAGCAGGCCCAGTTCGTCGAGGAGGTCCGCCGGTTCCTCGTGGGGGCGTTCGAGCAGGCGCGGGAGGGACTGGCGGCCATGATCCTGGGCGTGTCCCCCGAGGAGGTCGACGACGACACCGCCCGGGGGCTGGGGTCGCTGGTGTACTCCCTGATCGTCGGCTACATCCTGCAGGGGCTCCTCGCCCCGGAGGCGCTGCCGACCGCCGCGCAGGCCGCGCGGGCCGTGCGGACGCTCGCGGGCGGATGAGCGCTCCTCGCCCGACCCCGGCCCGGCCGGGAGGCCGGGGAGTGCCCGACCGCTCGGCGGTCACCGCACCGCACTGCGCGTCCGGCCCGCCGGGCAGGCGACCGACATCCCGGGCCCCCTCCGCAGGAGGGCAGGAAGTGTCCTGAAGGACCCCTGGCCTCTCGGACGACCGAGAGCCGCCCCGGCCCCCGCCCGCTCCGCGTCGGCCTCCCCGGGAGCGGCTCGACGCCCCGGCGGCACGGCCGGCCCGCCCCCGCGGCCCGGGGCCGGCCACCGGGCTCTTCGGGGCCTCGGGGGTCTCGTGCGAGCGCCGTCCGCGGCCGTGACCGGAAACCGGCAGGCAGTGAACGTGTTCCATTTCGTTCGAAACCGTTCGACGGGCGTTTCGGCTCCGAACCAACTGCCGTGAGGGGGCGCGGCTCCGGCTGCCGTTCAGTGAGCTATTCGTGCGGTCCTGGTGCCCGGACGACCGGCCTGCCTTTCTGTTCTCTGAGCAGCGGAAATCTCCCTTCGAGCAGGCGCTGGACCGGTTTCAGGGCCGGAGGCCTCCCGTTCGAACCTGTCATCTGACCTGGTCATTCATTCCTGATCAGGAGAGATTCCTGTGGAGGTGGGAACTGGTCGACTTCGATGGAAAGCGGGTATAGAAAGCTCTTTCCTGCGCTTCTTTTATTTTGCGGATCGACGAATCCCGGTATTTACCGGAGACGGTGTCTGCGCCCGCGTTGCGGGGGTGTCGGGGCGGCCGGAAAAGTTTGGTTCTCTTCACTTCTTTGAAAGGGGCGGGAAAAGAATGCCACTCCGCTCTTCGGAGATCCAGCCCCCGAAGACGCTTCCGGTCGGACCGGCGTTTCCTCTGGTGTGACTCCTGCTGTGCGCCGTGATTCGACTGGAGTGATAGTGAGAGAAGTCATCCGGCAAGCCGTGTCTTCCATCCGCAGCAGATACTCCGAGCCGCTCACCCTGAGCGGCCTTGCGGCGGAAGCCTTCGTAGCCCCTACCACTTCTCGCGCGTCTTCTCCAGTGAGGCCGGGTGACCCCCGGCCAGTACCTGTCCGGGGTCCGGTTCTTCGAGGCGAAACGGCTGCTGCTGACGACCTCCCTGACGGTCTCCAACAGCGTCGGCCGAGTCGGCTACACCAGCGTGGGCACATTCACCAGCAAGTTCACCCGAGCCGTCGGGATGTCGCCGACACACTACCGCCACCCCGAGGTCCGCAGGGCGATGCTCGCGATCTCCCCGGAGTTCCAGCGTCTCCCGGCCCTCGACCTGATCCGGCGGGCGAGGACCGCCGAGGGGGTGAGGAGGCTGGGCGCCGGAGCCGTCGACTGCGCGATCGAACTGCCGCGTTCGGCGGGACGCGTGCATGTCCTGGCCGGACTCTTCACCGATCCCATTCCGCAGCGTGCCCCCGTCGCCTACCGTGCCGGAAGCGGAGCCGACGCCGCCGAGATGGCCATCCAGAACGTCCCCGCGGGCCGGTGGACGGTCATCGTGGTGGCCTGCCGGGCCGGAACCGGCCCGCACCCCCGCCTCCTCGGAAGTTTTCGAAGGCGGGTGGAGGTCACCCCGGGACACGCCACCCGGGTCACCGCGGTTGCGCGACCTGACACCGCTCGACCCGCCGATCGCCATCACCCTGAGCGCGCGGATCCCGTCGCCGCGGTCCTGCGCGACCGAGGGGAGCACGGCGGCCTGATCCGGCCCGGCCGCACCTCCGTGCCGCCGGGGGACTCCCGCGCGACCCCGGTCGCTTCCGGAGCCCCGACGCGCGGGGGCGGCGTGTTCCGCCGCGAGTCAGCCCGCCCCACCGGCGAAGAACGGTCCTGCCCGCCTCCTGCCGGAACCGAACCGACTCCCGCATCAAGCACGAACAGAGAAGACGACGTGCCCCCGGCGGCCCATGCTGAGAGCGCTCAGCAGGTGACGGAGAGCAGCGGGCCCCGGCGGGGTGCCCCCAGGCGTACCGGTCCGGCGGTGCACGACCCGCCGGAGCGCGGGGACAACGGTGTCCCCGACGCAGAGCACGGCACGGCCCGGACCGCCCGGCACCCCCGAAGCGGAGGACCCACCGCCGCACCGTCCTTGACCACGGGACCGGTGCTGTCCGCGGACAGCACCGGTCCCGTGGACCGCCCGCCGGAAGGCGGCGTGAAGACACCCGACGAAGCAACGACACCCCCCGGTGCGACGCGGGGACCGCACAGACCGAGCAGGACAGGAGGGGGATCCGATGCCCCAGACCGGTTCCGACACCGCCGCCTCCTCCCCCCCCGAAGCCGCCCGCCGGACCTGCCGCGGCGGCGGTGGGTCGTGGTCGTCCTCAGCGTCCTGGCCGGGGCGCTGGCCGCCTCGCTGTGGTCCTTCGAACTCGTCGACCGCGTCATCGGCGACAACGTCGCCAACACGCTGCTGGGGTACGACGCCAAGGAGACGCCGATCAGCGGGCTCGTGGCGGGCACGGTCTTCGCCTTCGTCACGGGACTGGCCGGGGCGTTCACGGCCTGCAACATCGCGGTGTTCGGTGCGATCGCACCCATGACGCACACCACGGGCCTCGCCGACGGCAGGGGGAGACTGTCCCCGCGTCCGGGATCGCGGCCTCGCTGCGGCCGATCGGCTGGCTGTGCCTCGGCGCGGTCGTCGTCTCCGCCGGATACGGCGTGGTCGGCGTACTGGTCGGGGACCGGCTCCCCCAACTGTCGGAGGCGACGCTCGCCTCGGGGGTGCCGGTGCGGCTGCTGCAGGCCTCGATCGTCTTCGGGGTGATCGGTCTGGCCTTCAGCTACCTCGGCCTGGCCGCGCTGCGCCTGGTCCCCGGCCCGCTGCGCGCCCTGCCCGCCCGGTTCCCCAACGCCCGGTCCGTGGTGATCGGCGCCCTGATCGGCGGATTCCTGATCGGACGGCCGTTCCCCCTGTTCCGGGCGATGTTCGAGTACGCGGTCGAAACCGCCAACCCGCTGTACGGTGCGGGGGTCTTCGTCCTGCAGTCGCTGGGCAACATCACCGTCGTCGCCGTGCTGTTCCCCGTCCTCGTGCACGGGAGCCGGGGCCGTTTCGTCAACTGGTTGACCGCCAAACCGGCGCGGCTCGCGACCGTGACGGCGGTGGCCTTCATCACCGTGGGTGTCTTCACCGTCCTGTACTGGGACCTGCGGGTGCCGTCGAGGTACGGGTTCGGGTTGTATCCGGCCGTGGACTGGGGGTGACCTCTGGCCCCGCCGCACTCCCGGCCGAGAACCGCGGCGGTCCGGCCGGCCGGGGCCTTCACGCCCCGGGCGAGGCGGTCACCGTTCCTGTTGTGCCGCCGACCGGGCCCCCGGGACGCCACGGTCCCACGGGCCCGGTCGGCGGGCCGCGCCGCCGTACGCCGAGGCCCGGGCGGCCGCCGCTCACAGGCTGCGCAGTCCCACCAGCACCCGCTCCAGCAGGGCCCGGTCGACGCGGGCGGGAGGCACGTCGACCACCAGAGCAGCCTCCCGCAGCAGTCCCACCAGCACCGCGGTCGTTCCCAGCGGCAGGCCCGCGTCGACCGCGAGGTCCACCACCCGCGCCCCGGCAGGACCCGCGCGCAGACAGGACGCGTAGACCACCGCCGCGGGCCGGGGCAGGTCGACGGGCAGCAGCCTGCCCGGATCGTGGACCCGTACCCGGTGGAGTTCGGTGACCGGGGGGCGGTTCCGGCGGCGCCGTCCCACGTAGCCGCGGGTTTTCGGGGGGCAGCGGTGGGGAAGCCCCGAGCCGATCTCCCACCGCGCGGCGGTGCCGTGCCCGTCGCCGGGGCGGGGCGCCGGCGGGAGGGGAGAAACAGTGGTCTGCCCGTGCCCCGTCATCGCGGTCCGCCCCGTGGCGAGGAGGGCCTGGATGCAGTTCCCGGTGGAGGTTTCGGGTGGCCTGCCGCCGCGCATGGTTCCTCTTCCTGTGCAGTTCTCGGGGAGAGGGCAGCGCTGTTCTCGGGTGCCGCTGCCCCACCTATTGAGCGGTATCGGACCCCGCGGGGTCGAGCCCCGGAAACGGACACCGCCAACGGTCGGAAACACCGGAATTCCCGGGCCGCGTCGGGGGCCACCGCAGCGCCGAACGCTCCGACCGGGGCAGGCCGCCGCCGGCCTCGGCCGTCCACCGGACTTCCCGCCTCCGCCGCTTTGACCGCGTGCCGCGAAAACCGGGGACGGGGAATCCGGAAGCGGAAATTCCGTCCCTTTCCGCAGAAGCGCAGGTCAGCGGGGAAACGGTGCGGGTGGTTCCGGGGACCGCCGGAAGGTGAGCCTTGACACAGGAGATCGATGTCGTCGCTGGTGGAAGCGGTTCCGCTGGGAGAGGGGAGAGGAGGCGCCCCCTGAAACCCGCATAACCCAGTCCGATCATGAATAATCCTTACCAATCAGTAGACCGCTACCCGGTAAAAGGAGATGCTGAATCCGACATCGTGTCCCGCCGTCCTGAACCGCAGAGGAGGAAGCGGTGCCCCGACCCCCGAAGCCGCTGCGGCCCGAACGGTCGCCCGCCGACTGGTTCGGCGCGGAACTTCGGTACTGGCGTGAACACCGGAAACTGACCCAGCGGGAACTCGCCCAGCGCGTGTGGGTCAGCACGAGCCTGGTCGGACGGATCGAGGCCGCCGAGCGTTCCTGCCCGCCTGATCTGGCGCGGCACTTCGACGAAGTGCTCGAAACAGGGGGAGTTCTCAGCCGTGCCCTGCGTTTGGTCACTGCGGCCGCTGGGGATTCCGACACAAAGTCAGACAGTGGCGGAAAAACGACGGGGTCGTCCACCGGCGCCGACCATTCTCCTCCAGGGTCTTCCCGTGACCTGTGGCCGGTATCGGGAACGATCCGCGACATCGCTGAGACCACGGTGAATGATCTGATGAAACGCAGAAACGCGCTGGCGGCGGGCGGTGCGCTGGTCGTCGGAACGGCGCTGACCGAGACGTTGGAGAACTGGCTCGTCCCGGCCCGGCCCCCGAGCGCGCCGCGTCGCGGCGCGCTCGGGGAGTCGGACCTGGAGCGGATCGAGGCCGGGGTGGCCGTCCTGCGGCGCTGGGACGACCGGTGGCGGCTGGGCATCGGCCGCAAGGCGGTGGTGGCCCAGCTGTCGGAGGTGGCGGAGCTGGCCGGGGGCATGCAGCCCGCGGCGGTGCAGCCCCGGCTGTTCCTGGCGATGGCCGAACTGTCGCGGATCGTGGCGTCGATGTCCTACGACGAGGGCGACCACCCCAACGCGCAGAAGTACTACACGCTGTCCCTGCGGGCCGCCCACCAGGCGGGGCCCGGATACGAGCTGTACGGGGTGGGCGTGCTCGCGGACATGGCCCGGCAGATGCTCGACCTGCACCGGCCCCAGGACGCGCTGGAGATCTCCCGGCTGGCGCTGGACGGCGCCCGGGCCCGCAGGGCCCCCGCACCGATGATGTCGATGCTGTACACCCGGGAGGGGTGGGCGTACGCGCGGATGGGACGCGTCCAGGCCTACCGGAGGACCGTCGCGCAGGCCGAGGAGCTGCTCGACGGCGACACGTCGGAGTCGCTGCCGGAGTGGGCGAGGACGATCGACCACGCGGAGCTGTCCGGGGTGGTGGGGGCCCGTTACCGGGACCTCGCCCAGGGGCAGGAGGACCCGGCGGCGAAACGGAAGAACGCGGAGGAGGCGGTCCACCACATCACCAGGGCCCTGCGGCTGCGGCCGGCCGAGCAGCGCCGCAACCAGGCGTTCGACCTCATCGGCCTGGGACGCACCTACCTGCTGCTGGGTGAACCGGTGGAGGCCGCCAGGGCCGTCCGCGACGCCGTGGCCGTCGCGGGCGGACTGGGCTCGGGCCGGGTCCGGCGGCGCCTGCACGACTGGCACCGGGAGGCCGCGCCGTTCCACCGGGAACCGGTGGTGGCGGAACTGCGCGCGGAACTGTCCCGTACGCTCCTGGCCAAGAGTCAAACGTGATGAAAGGGCTTCAGGAGTGCGAATTGGGATTACCGGGCATTCCAATCTGACCGCTGACAGCATGGACCCGGTGCGCCGGGCGCTGGCCGACGCGCTCGCGCCGTACGCGGATTCCGACCTGGTGGGGGTCTCCTGCCTGGCACGCGGCGCCGACCAGCTCTTCGCCGAGGCGGTGCTGGACGCCGGGGGGCGGTTGGAGGTGGTGCTGCCGTCCGCGGACTACCGGGAGACCAAGGTGAAGCCGGACAACCGGGAGCGGTTCGACCGGCTGCTGGTCCGCTCCTCGTGGGTGCGCTACATGTCGCACCTGAGCGCGGGCCGCCAGGCCTACGAGGACGCCAACGAGGCGGTCATCGGCAGTGTCGACCGGCTGTTCGCGGTCTGGGACGGCCGGCCCGCCGCGGGGAAGGGCGGGACCGCCGACGCGGTCGCGGCCGCGCGGGCCAGGGGAGTGCCGGTCGACGTCATCTGGCCGGAGGGGGCCCGTCGGGAGTGACCGTCTTTTCGGGAGCGTTCCCACACGCTGGAGAGCCGGTTTCGGGCGAAAAGTCAAGTCCTCGAAACCGACAGTTCTGAGACGCGGACCGGGGCGGCCGTCGCGCGGGCGGCCGCCCCCGCGTCACCATCCTGCTCTGCGTTCCGACAGGGAATGCGGCTCGGGGCCGCCCGCCCGCGGCCCGCCCGCGGGCCGCGGGCGCAGGCCCGGGACCGCACCGCTGTCGGATTCCGTTGGAGGAGGGCGCCGACGGGATGAAACAGTGGACGCCGGGCCGCCTCCGGGGACGACGTCGAACGCGGCTCCCGCTTCCGCCGTCAGAGCCTGCGCACGTCGAGTCGCGGCCCCGACCGGGGACGCGGGGGTCCGCTCGGGCCGACGGCGCCCCGTGGCCGCCGGGCGGTCGGGGCTGGCAGCAGGACGGGACCGACCGCCCACCGGCGGCACCGGCCGGGGCGCGGGCGGAGACCGGCGGGCATCGCGCCTGTGGTCGGCGCACTCAACGGCGACGCTCGTCCCCCGGGAGGTCGGCCCCGTCCGCTTCGACGGGAGCCCCGCGGAAGCGAGCCGGCGGGGCGTCGGCCGGCCAACCGTACGGCACGGGGCGAAATAGTCACTTTCCTGGCTTTCGTCATGAAGTGTCGGAAAAGGTGGGTCCTTCGCTTTCCTGTGAGGGCGATCACGCGTAGCGTGACGGTCACCCCTGCTGGGACGAGTGGTGCGGTTCCGGCCGAACGGCCCCGCCCGCGGAGCGGCACGCCGGACCGGGCCCCGCACCACCGAGAACAGGGGTGGGGTTTCCGGTACGCGCACCATGTGGACCGGCACCGCGCCCCCCGACCGAGAGCGCAGGATGAGGACCTGATGGTTGAGGCTGTCTGTCACCTGTCCGAGTCGTGGCGAACACCCCGTGCGCGCCTCCGGGAGCCCCGCCCTCGGTCCGCCCGGCGCGCGGGAGCGGGAGGATGAGCGTGTCCTCCACGGTTCTTCCGGGGATTCCCGACAGCGTGGCCGCCGCCCGCGCGTTCGTGGTCGAGTGCCTGCGGAGCACTCCGGGGAGCACCGTCCCCGACGAGCTGGTCGAGCGGGCCGAACTGATCACCTCCGAACTCGCCACCAACGCCGTGCGCCACACCCGCTCCGGAGACCCCGGCGGCTCCTACGAGGTCCGCGTCGAGGTGGACCGCAGCGAGATCCGCGCCGAGGTCCGCACCCGGGAACCCCGTACGCCCCACACCGCGCCGCACGTGCTCCCCCACGCCGGCGACCCCTGCCGCGCGACCGGCCGCGGCCTGTTCCTCGTCGACCTGCTGGCCACCAGGTGGGGCGGCCTGGCCACCCCGGCCGAGGGCGTCTACTTCGTCCTCCGCTGGCCGGACCGCCCGTACCCGGTGCGCGCCTGATCCGTGCGGACCGGGGGCGGGCGCCGTGACCGGGCCCTCCCGGGAGCGGTCCCGTTCCCGGGAGGGCACGAGCAGCGGGGAGTCCTTCGGGGCCACGGCGTTCGCGGAAGGGCCGCGGCCGGGGTCACAGCAGGCCGGAGGCCGCCGCGGCGCGGGCGGCGCGGGCGTGGGCGTCGGCCTCCTCGCGGGTGAGCGGCCCGCCCAGCAGGATCCGCTGGTGGTAGAGCGGTCCGGTCGCCGCGACCAGCAGCCTCCGCGGATCGGTGCCGGGAGGGACCTCGCCGCGCTCCACGGCCCGGTGGACCACCGCCGCACACCGCTCGTAGCGGTCCTCCCAGAACCGGCGCAGCGCCTCCCCGGCCTCGGGGGAGCGGAAGGAGGCCGCGACCACCGCGGCGGTCACCGACGGTTCGGCGGTCAGCGCGGCGTGGACCTCCCGGTTGATCGCGACCAGGTCACCCTCCAGCGAACCGGTGTCCGGCGCCCGCCAGTCGTCCTCGGTGCCCGCGTCGAGCAGGTCGACCAGGAGCATCGGCACGCTGCCCCACCTGCGGTAGAGCGTGGTGCGGTGGACGCCGGAGCGTTCGGCGACCGCGTCGAGGGTCAGCCCCTCGTCACCGACCTCGGCGAGCAGGGCGTCCACGGCGGCGAGGACGGTGGCGCGGACCCGTGCGCTCCGGCCGCCGGGTCGTCTCCGGATCCCGGAAGGAGGCATGGGGCTAGCCTAATGCTACTTTTGTCGCGTTAAAAGCGGAGCGGGGGCAGGCCGGGCCGCGCTCCCCCGCAGAGCTCCCGGTGGAGTTGTGCGACCAGCCTGCGGGACGCCCCCAGGGGCAGGGCCGCGCCCCGCAGGTCGGAAAACAGTTGGACGTAGTCCTCCACCGCCTCCGCCTCCTCCGTGGGCTTGGCGAAGTGCCGGGCCTCCACGTACAGGACGGGACTCCTCCGCGGGACCGCGAACAGGGTGAAGCCGTTGGACAGCCCCGGATGGTGGTCGCTGTCGTAGGGCACCACCTGGAGGGACACGGACGGTTTGGCGCTTTCGGCCAACAGGTGTCCGAGCTGCCGCCGCATCACCTCGCGCCCCCCGGTGGGACGGCGCAGCACTCCTTCGTCCAGGACCACGACCAGTCGGGGCGGACGCTCCTGGTCGAGGACCGCCTGGCGGCTCGTCCGACCGCGCACCAGGTCCTCGATCTCGGCGGGAGTGGCCCGGGGGCGGCCGACCCGGAAGAGGTGCTGGGCGTACTCCTCGGTCTGCAGCAGTTCCGGGACTGCAAGAGGGTGGTAGACCCAGATCTCCGAGGCGGCCCGTTCGATGTCGGCCACCTTCTCGTACCACGTCGGCGGACCGGTGGTCTGGGACCGGTCCCATAATTCGGTCAGTGAACCGGCTGTGCCGAGCGCGGTGTCGATACGTTCCACATGGTCCCTTTTGATGCCGCGTACACCACGCTCCATCGCGCTGAGCATGGTCGGCGAGAGGGCCACCAGCCTCGCCAACCCCTCCTGGGAAAGCCCAGCGTGTTGGCGGTGTTCTCGGATCTTCCCCCCGATCCGGACCCAGCGCCCCCCGTCTTTCTGCACACCTTTCCCCGATTCTGCACTAATTCGGCACAGTTAACCACCGTGTCGGACTTGTTGCTCCACTTTAGTCAAACGGGTGGAAGGCGACCATCGGTTCGGAGACGCTGAACAGCGGAGGAGGACGGAAGAACCCGTTTCCTCCCGGCGCCGGCCTCCCCGGTGCTTTCCCGATTCGGGACGACAGCGTTGAGCCGGGAAGCCGACCCCGAATCTGTCATCCAGGTGGTGATCCGTGAACCAGGCTGCGGTCCGGCGCGTGCGGCGCGCCCCGCGTCCCGTGCGCGGGACCGGCGGTGCCCCCGCGACCTTCTCCGGCACCCCCGACGAAGCGGCCGCCCCCACCGGTGCGCCGCGCCCGCGGCCCGGAGCCGACGCCTCCGGCAGGACGGCCGAACGGGCTGGGCCGAGCGCGGCGGAACCGGCCGCCGACGCCGTCCGCCGCCCCCGCTCCGGCGACCCCGGCGAGCCCTTCGGCCCCCGGAACGCCCGGACGGCCGCCACCCCCGTTCCCCCTGACGGCCCGACCGGTTCACAGCGGCCGTTCCGAATCCCCGACCGGTGACACGAGGCCGTCCGCGCCCGGTCCCGGTCCCACCCCGCATTCCAGGCACACACATGAACCACACCGACAGTCTCGTGACCCTGTACGCCGGTCCTCTGGACGGACTGGCCATTCCCGCCGCCGACCTGACCGGGCTGGTGCGGGACGACGGATCCGAACGCCTCCTCTTCCTCACCCGCTTCGGAGTCGCCGGCCTCTACCGGGAGACCGGCGGCCGGTGGGTCTACGCCGCCCCCGGCCTGCTCGGCGAGACCACACCGTGAGCAGCCCCGGACGGGGACCGCTTCGGCGCGGGGAAGGCGCGGGCGACAGGTCCGGGACGACGGATCACCGGTGCGGGACGGCCCGGTTCACCCGCGCGCTCCGTGCAGGGTGTGGAGCAGGCCGATCTCGGCGACGTTCTTGGTCAGTTCCACGTTCACCCAGCCCGCGACGTCGGCCAGGGTCTGCCCCCCGCCCCAGGGCAGGGACGCGGTCCGGTCGGTGGAGTCCAGGTCGGCGTCGGTGAGGCCGGACAGGTGGGAGCGCCACCGGTCCTTCAGCCCGCGCAGCCACGCGGCCGCGGCGGCCAGACTGCCCGGCCAGGTGATCTCCTCCCGTTCGGGAGCCCCTGAGCCGAAGCAGTGGCCCAGGGTGGTGGTCCACCAGAAACCGATGTGCCAGGTCAGCCAGCCGATGGTCACGGCCGGCACCGGGTCGGGCTCGGGAACCTGCCAGTCGGCCGTCCACCGGCCGCGCCCGTCGGGACGGACCGTCCAGCAGTGCGGCGCGGGCTGCCACAGGCACACCTCGTCGTCGAGGCCGTCCAGGTGGTACTCCAGCAGCGCCCAGGCGATGTCGAGTTGGCGCAGCAGCAGATCGACACGGGAGACCGGCATCCCGGCATGATGCCACCGGCGGCACGTCCCGTGCCACCGGTTCCGCCGCGCCGGTCAGGTCGGCGCGGCGGCTCAGCGTCCCGCCCCGGCCAGGCGGGCCCGCAGTTCCGCCAGGTCGGCGAGGAACCACAACTGCCCGCCCCGGTTGCTCTCGCGGACGAAGTCGCGCAGCGCGGTGCTCTGCTCGACGTGGCGGGAGACGTCGCCGAGAACGGCCAGGCCGATCCGGTAGTTGACGAACTTCTGCGCGATGTTCCCGGCGAGGCGGGTGCGCAGCCGGAAGAAGTCGTCGGTCAGCCGTTCCACGGGGACGGCGACCCAGGCGGCGCCGTGGTGGAAGGCGTTGCCGAGCAGGTCGGTGGCCTCACGTTCGCCCCGCACCGGTTCGCCGTCGGCACCGCACACGAGAACGGGGACACCGTCGAGATACTGGAGGGTGTCGGTCATGGGGACCGCCTTTCAGCCGAAGCGGGAAGCGGGCTGCGGCGCAACCGTCGCGTCCGGCCGATCCTAGAGCGGCCCCCGTGCGGTGTCATGCGATTTGCCGGCCGTGCGGTGCCGCCCCACCGCCCGGGCCGCTCAGCGGCCGGTCGACGCCGCGGGAACGGCGGCGACCGCCTCCACCTCGATGACCGCGCCCGGGCGGAACAGGGCGGAGACCTCGACGGTGACACTGGTCGGCGGGGCGGGGAAGAACTCGGCGCGCACGGCCCCGTATTCGGCGAGCCGGGACAGGTCGGTGACGAAGGTGCGGGTACTCACCGCGTCGGCCGGCGACGCGCCCTCGGCGCGCAGCACGTGCCGGGACCGCGCGGCCATGTTCACCGGGTTTCCCTTCGGGGGAGCGGAGGCGGTCGGTCAGGCGGCCCAGGTCGACGTCCTCGGCCGCGAGGCGCGGCGGGGAGCGGGCGTCGGCGGCCCAGGCCCGCCGCAGCAGGCCGCCCAGCGGTCCCCGGTCCGGTCCGGTGCGGAGCAGGTCTTCGGGCAGGCCCGGGGCGTCGCCCAGTGCCAGGGCCCCGCCGACCAGTGCGACGCCGCCGATCATCGCGTTGACCAGCACCGCCTTCAGTGCCGCGCCGGAACCGGACGGCCCGCGGCGCGGCACCGTGCCGAACACCTCCAGCACCGGCACGACCGCCTCGACGTCGCCGCCCGCACCGCGGGACGGCGCCGCCGTGCTCGGCTCGGGCACGGCGTCCGGGGCGGGCGCCGACAGCGTCCTGGTCGCCACCGGCGTTGCCCTCGGACCCGCGCCGGCGGCTACTCGTCCTCCTCCCAGCCGCCCTCGTCCTCGTCGTCGCCCTCGAACGCGTCGCCGATCTCGTCGATGATCTCGCCCGCGACGTAGCCGGCCGCCAGTCCTCCGGCGATCCCCGCGACGACCCCGCCCAGCCCGCTTCCGCCGTGGTGGCCGTGCTCCTGGTACTTGGGGGACGCGTGCTCGGGGTACCCGTGGCCGGGATAGCCGTGCCCGGGGTGTCCGGGATAGCCGTGGCCGGGGTGCCCCGGGTACCCGTGGCCGTAGCCGCCGAAGAGGCTGCGGTGCCGTTCCAGGGACTGGGCGATCCACGCGTCGACCTGCGCGACCCAGTCCACGCGGTCGACGTCGTAGTGGGCGACCCGGAACCGGCCGTAGAGGTCCTGCCCCTCGGTGAACAGTCCGCCGCGCCGGTCGAACTCGATGATCACGTCCACGCCCTCGGGGTCGGCGACGAAGCTGACCTCGACCTCCTCGATCTCGTGGGCGTAGCGGGGAGAGGGGTGGAACTCGATCTCCTGGAAGAACGGGAACTGCTGCGCGGTGCCCACCAGGTGCCCGTGCTCCAGGTCGGTGTGCTTGAGGGCGAAACCGAGCCGCGCGAACGCCTCCAGGATGCGGTCCTGGACGGGCAGCGGATGGATCAGCACGGGGTCCAGGTCGCCCTTGTCGGGGGCCTGGCCGACGACCACGTCGGTGCGCAGGCCCACCCCGGTCCCCGGCAGCGGGCCGCCGCCCGCCGCGGTGACCGGCGCCTGCCAGGGCACCGGGTAGCGGAACGGGATCGAGCGACGCTCCCCGGCCGCGAGGTGGAACGCACCGGCCACGGGGAAGCGGGCGAACTCGATGCCGGCGACGCCCTCGGAGTCACCGGCCTCCACCTCCACGGTCGAGGCCAGGCACACGGCGATCTCCTCGATGAGCACGTGGCTGTCGCCGCCGGAGAGTTCGACCACCCCCTCCAGGAACGCGCCGGGACTGGTGTGCGGGGAACGCAGCACCGTGTCGATGCTGGGACCGCCCACCCCGAAAGCCATGAGAAAACGCTTGAAGACCATGCTGCCCTTCTCGCCGTTACGGGGAAGGCCCGCGACCGCCGTTTCCGGGACCGGCCCGGTGCGGGAGGCGCGCGGCGCCATGACGTCCCGGCAACGCCCGGTTCCCGAAGCGAGTTCCGCCCCCGGCGCGGCCGAGGCGGCGCCGGGCGGGCGAGCCCCGGAAAGCACCATGATCTCGCAGGTCAAGGACGTGCTTCCGAACAGTTCGGGGAGAGGCGGGACCCCGGACACCCCGGTTCCGGTCAGGGGTGGATCCCCCTTTTCCACGGTGCCGTTATCCGTCCGGCGGCGGAGGCCGGCCGCCCCGCCCCCGCCGCCGGACACGTCCGGGCGCCCTCAGCGCACCGACGCCTGGCCGCCGTCGACCGGGATGAGCTGCCCGGTGATGAACCGGGACGCCTCCGAGGCGAGGAAGACCATGACCGGCCCCAGGTCGCGGTCCGGGTCGCCGTAGGCGTGGCCCAGCGCGATCGAGTTCTCGTTCTGCCAGTAGTGCGCGGTCAGCTGCTCCTCGGTCATGCGCGCCTTGGCCTCCTCGTACATGGGGGTGGCGATGGCGGGCAGGATCGCGTTGACCCGGATGCCGTCGGGGCCCCAGGTCGCGGCGGCGGTGCGGGTCCAGGAGTGCACGGCGCCCTTGGACGCCGAGTACGCCGCCGCGGACGGTTCGGGGCGCAGCCCGGAGATCGACCCGAAGTTGATGACGGACCCGCGCCGGTTCGGCGCCATCAGGCGGTGGGCGGCCTGGTTGGTGAGCACGGTGCCGCGCACGTTCACCGCCATCATCAGGTCCCAGTCGGCGACCGGGACGTCGGAGGCGCTGGCGGGCCGCTGGATGGCGGCGGGGTGCGCCAGCACGTCCAGCCCGCCCATCCGGTCGGCCGCGGCGTCGAAGGCGCGTGCCACGTCGTCGGCGTCGGACACGTCCACGGCCGTGAACGTCGCCCGGCCCGGCCCCACCCGGGTCGCCTCCTCGGCGACCCGGACGCCGTCGGCCTCGTTGACGTCCATGGCCACCACGGTGGCCCCGGCGCCGACGTAGGCGCGGACCGTGGCCGCTCCCATGCCGCGCGCGGCCCCGGTGACGACGATGCGGTAGTCGTTCAGCTCCACTGGTCCCCCCGTCTGCTCGGTCGGCCCCGTCCCCACGGACGCGGCCTGCGGTCTCCTCACCTCTGGCTCCGGGGCCGGTCACTCCGGGATGCCGCGCGCCGGCCGCACCAGGAAGTACAGGGCGAGCATCCCCGCCGCCACCAGGAAGCGCAGCCAGTCGTCGGCGGGGGCGAACGACACGAGGCTCGTCCCGGACGGGATAGGACCGAACAGTTTCTCCACGGTCGTCAGGTCCAGAAGCGCCCCGTACAGCCACAGCGCCAGGTAGACCAGGCCGCCGGCCAGCAGGTACAGGCGGGAGAGCCGGGCGCCCAGCCATGCCGCGGCCAGTCCGGCGGCACCGAGCAGCAGGTGCAGCAGGTTGTGCAGCACCGACACCTGGAACACGCCGAACAGCCTCGCCTCCGAGTAGTGGCCCGACAGGGCCAGGGAGGCGTAGTCGCTGGTGACACCCGGAACGAAGCCGAGGATTCCGGCGAGGAGGAACAGCGCGCCCGCCACGCCGGCCGCGAGCCGGGCCGGACGCCTCGTCGCGTCCGCGACCTCCCGTGTCCGTTCCTGCAGCATGGTGACCTCCCGTGTCGACTGACCGGGCCTCTACCCGGCAGCGGTCCGGGCACACGGCCGTCCGCGAAGCGGCGTGCTCCGAGCGGCGGAGTCCCCCGCGGGGGCGGGAACGGACTCCAACGGGGTAGGAGACCCCCGGTTGTCCCGCTCCCGAAGTAAGGAGTCCCCTTGGCTTCCCCACCCCGGATCGTGCTCGACGCCGACAGCGGTGTCACCGAGGACGACATTCGCGCCCTGACTCTTCTGGGTCCCGTGGTCCGGCTCGATGTGATGGGTCTGGACGTGTGGGCCGTGACCGGCGACGAGGAGTTGCGGGCGCTCATGGCCGACCCCGCGGTGAAACGCGGGGGCGAGCACTGGGCGGCCGTGGCCCGGGGGGAGGTCCCCGCCGGGCACCCGCTGGTGAAGCTGGTCTCCATGGGGTCGATGCTCAGCAAGAACCCGCCCGAGCACACCCGGCTGCGCCGCCTCGTCCAGTACGCGTTCACCACCCGCCGGGTCGAGGCACTGCGCCCGGCGGTGCGCGACCTCACCCGGGCCTGCCTGGACGGCATCGACGCCGCGCGGCCGTTCGACGTCGTCGCGGCCCTGGCCCGTCCGGTGCCCACGGGCGTCCTCGGCCGCCTGCTGGGGGTTCCCGAAGCGGACCGGGAAGCCCTCGACTCCCTGGTCACCCGCCTGCTGTCGGGCACCGACGCCACGGTGCACGAGGAGCTGTACGCCTACGTCGCCGACATGGTGGCGGCCAAGCGGAAGAGCCCGGACGAGGGGCTGATCAGCGCCCTGCTGCGGGTCCACGACGAGGACGGCGCCAGGCTGTCGGAGGAGGAGCTCGTCTGGACGGTGGTCCTGCTCGTCGACGCGGGCTACGAGACCACGGTCGGGCAGATCTCCAACGCCGTGCGGCTGCTGCTGGAGCATCCCGACCAGCTCGCCCTGGTCGCCTCCGGCGCGGTGCCGTGGGAGCGGGCGGTGGAGGAGTGCCTGCGCCACAGCGCGTCGGTGGCGATGCTGCCGTTCTGCTTCCCCACCCGCGACCTGGAGCTGGGCGGCCACACCATCGGCGCGGGCGAGCCGGTGATGATGGTCTACCTGGCGGCCAACCGCGACGGCCGGGCCCGTACCGCCCCCGACGCCTTCGACGTCACCCGGACCGACAGCCGCCACGTGACGTTCGGGCACGGCCCCCACCACTGCCTGGGCGCGCCCCTGGCCCGCCTGGAACTCACCGTGGTGCTGCCCGAGCTGTTCGCGCGCTTCCCCGGCCTGGCCCTGCTCGACGGCGAACCCGAGCGGGTCAGGAGCCTGTTCGTGAACCGCCCCCGTGAACTGTGGGTGACCGCGGACCCCGCCTGAGAGGGGCGCGGGCGCCGACGACCGGAACGTCCGCCGCGCCGCCGCCCCGCCGGGGCCGGGCGCCCGGCCCCGGCGGGGCGGCGGCGCGGCACCTTCTTCGCCGTCCACGGTCCCGGCGGCGACGAGCGGCCGGCCGCACGCGCCCACCCGCTGCGGGGCCGCAACCGGCGCTGGCGTAGGGTCGGGGCCGAACCGGCCGGTGGCCGCATCCACCGGGCACCGGACCGACACCGTTCCCCCTCCCCCCACTCCAGGAGACGGCGATGCCGGTCATCTACCTCGTCCGCCACGGCCAGGCGTCCTACGGCGCCAGCGACTACGACGTGCTGTCCGACCTGGGACGCCGCCAGGCGGAGGTCGTCGGCGCGGAACTGGCCCGGCGCGGCCCGCGCTCCCCGCTGGTGGTCTGCGGCACCCTGCGGCGGCAGCACGACACGGCGGAGATCCTCATGAAGGCGGCCGGACTGCCCGGACGGCCGCGCACCGACGCCCGGTGGAACGAGTACGACCACACCGACCTGGTGGACCGCTACGGGACCGCCTCCGACCGGAGCTCCGCGGAGCCGCACGGCTTCCAGGTGCTGCTGGACCACGCGCTGCGGGCGTGGATCGAGGAGGGCGACGGGTGGCGCCGGTTCGCCGCGGGGGCCGCGGCGGCGCTCGACGCGCTGGCGGCCGACCTCGGCCCCGGACGCGACGCGGTCGTGGTCACCTCCGGCGGGGTGCTGGCCGCGCTGTGCGCCGGACTGCTGTCGGCGTCCGCGGAGGGCGTGGTGGCGCTCAACCGGGTCGCCGTCAACGCCGCGATCACCACCCTGGCGGTGGGCGCCTCCGGGACGAGCCTGCTGTCCTTCAACGACCACGCGCACTTCTCCGGCGAGCGGCGCGCCCTGCTCACCTACCGGTAACGGGCCGGTACCGGTCCGAGAGGCGCCGGGGCGCGCGGGCGGGGCCGCCGGACGGTCCGACCACGCGGCGTCCTAGGGTTTCGGTGGTGCTCCGGCAGCGGCGCCGACCTCGGCGGTTCCTGCTTCCCGCGGCCGGGGGAACGGTACAGGCGCGAGGAGAGGGTGGTTGGTCGGATGAACGGTGTCCGTTGTGCCGTGGACGGAGGGGTCGCGCGGATCACGCTCGCCCGCCCGGAGGTGTCGAACTCCGTCGACATGGCGACCGCGCGGGCCTTCGGCGAGGCCGTCGACCGGGCCCAGGACCCGTCGGTGCGGGCCGTCCTGATCACCGGTGAGGGCAAGCGGTTCTGCGCCGGCGGGGACGTGGCGTCGATGGCGGCGGCCGAGGACCGGTCGGCGTACCTGAACGAGCTCGCCGCCGCGCTCGGCACGGAACTGCTGCGGCTCGCCGAACTGGACAAGCCCGTGGTGGCCGCCGTGCACGGCGCCGTCGCCGGCGCGGGACTCGCCTTCGTGCTCACCGCCGACCTGGTGGTGGCGGCGCGCTCCACCAGGTTCCTCATGGCCTACTCCGGTGTGGGCCTGACCCCCGACTGCGGGGTCTCCTACCTGCTGCCCCGGGCGGTCGGACAGCAGCGCGCCCTGGAGATGGCCCTCCTCAACCGCGCGCTCACCGCCGCGGAGGCCCAGGAGTGGGGTCTGGTCACGCAGGTCGTCGACGACGCGGACGCGGTCGCCCGGGCCGAGGAGGTCGCCGCGCGGCTCGCCGACGGGCCGGCGTTCGCGCTCGGCCAGGCCAAGCGGCTGATCCGCGGCTCCTGGACGGTGACGCCGCAGCAGAGCGTCGCCGAGGAGGCCGCGACGATCGGTCGGGCGGTCGCCACCGACGACGCGGCCCGGCTGATCGACGCGTTCCTCGCGCGGTGACCGTCCCCGTCCGGTGTCCCGCGGTGCCCGGGACGCCGGACGGGCCCCGCCGGTAGGGTGGGGCCGGCGGACCCCCGGAGCCGACAGGAGGCGGACCGTGGCAAGTCAGAAGGAGCGCATGCTCGCCGGTGAGCTCTACATCGCCGACGACCCCGAACTGGCGGCCGACGCCCTGCGCGCGGCGACGCTGATGGAGCGGTTCAACGCCTCCACCGCCGAGGACCCCGAGCAGCGGCGGGAGATCCTCGGCGAACTGCTGGGCGAGGTCGGCGAGGAGGTGGAGATCCGTCCGCCGCTGTACGTGGACTACGGCTACCAGATCAGCGTCGGGCCGCGCACGTTCGTCAACTTCGGCGCGGTCATGCTGGACGTGGCGCCCATCCGCATCGGCGCCGACACCCAGTTGGGCCCCAACGTGCAGCTGCTCACCCCCACCCACCCGCTCGACCCCGAGCAGCGGCGGGCCAAGTGGGAGGCCGCCGAGCCCATCACCATCGGCGACAACGTCTGGCTGGGCGGCGGCGTCATCGTCTGCCCCGGCGTGACCATCGGCGACAACACGGTGGTGGGTGCGGGAGCGGTCGTCGCCCGCGACCTGCCGGCCAACGTGGTGGCGGTCGGCAACCCGGCGCGCGTCATCCGGGAACTGTAGGCCGCTGCGGGGCCTCGGCAGCCGCGGCCCCGGCCGCTCAGTGCAGCAGTCTGAGGCCGACGACGCCGCCGACGATGAGCAGCAGGCAGCAGATCCGCGCCACGCTCACCGCCTCGCCGAGCCAGACCATGCCGACCACGGCGGTGCCGATCGCGCCGATGCCCACCCACACCGCGTAGCCGGTGCCCACCGGGATGGACCGCAGCGCCAGCGCCAGGCCGCCCATGCTCAGTACCAGGGCGACGAGGAAGACCACCGAGGGCCACAGCCGGGTGAAACCGCGCGACGCGTCCAACGCGATCGCCCACACGGTCTCCAGCAGTCCGGACAGGATGAGGAGCAGCCAGGCCATCGTTGCCTCCGAATCGTGGGAAGTGCCGCGCCGTCTTGTCCTGACCGGGTACGACGCACCTCGTCCGGGGCCGAGGCCCGCGACCTCGCCGCCGCACAGGATAGCGGGGCGCCACCGGAGGCGGTGCCCCGGCCCGGGCGGTGGAGGAGCGGCGGCGGGCCTTCGAAAGGGGCCCGCGGACACGGGGTTCCCCGCCGGGGCCCGGTCAGGTGGCGTGGCCGGTCGCGGCCCGGTGGTCGGGCAGTTCCACGGCGTTGGCGGCGCGCTGGACGCCGCTGCCGAGCCGGCTGAGGGCGGGAAGGCGCGCGGCGAGACGCAGCAGCTGGTCGCGCAGCCAGAGGCGCGGGCGGGTGGCGGGGAGGAGCAGGCCGCCCCCGGAGGAGACGAGGGCCTGGTTCTGTTCGACGTAGGGACGCATCCGGGCCTCGTAGCGGGGGAACGCGGTGCGGTGGTCGCCGTCGGCGGCGGCGAGTTCGCAGGCGAGGACGTAGGCGCCGACCAGGGCCAGGCTGGTGCCCTGGCCGGACAGCGGGGAGGGGCAGTGCGCGGCGTCGCCGAGGAGCACCACGCGCCCTCGCCACCAGCGGTCCATGCGGATCTGGCTGATGGAGTCGAAGTAGAAGTCCGGGGTGTCGTCCAGCAGCCGCAGCAGCCTCGGTGTCTCCCACCCCATGTCGGCGAAGACGGTCCGCAGGATCTGCTTCTGGGCGGAGGCGTCGCGGGGGTCGAAGGGGATCGGTGCGCGGGCGGAGAACGCGAGGACCGCCTTGGCCTCCGGGTTCACCCCGGACGCGGCCTCCTCCTGCGGGGCGGGCGGTTCGACGCGGCCGGTGTGGGGAGCTGCGCTGTAGAGGCCGACGAGCCTGCCGGGGACGTTGTGCAGCACCACCTCGCGGTCCAGGCCCAGGTGGTTGGGCACGCCGAAGATGGAGATGTAGCGGTCCAGGTCGCGGCGGAACCGCTCCTCGGGGCCGAAGGCGGTGCGGCGGACGGTGGAGTGCAGGCCGTCCGCGCCGACGACGAGGCCGAAGGTGCGCGGTGCGCCGCGTTCGAAGGTCACGCGCACCCCGTCGGCGGTCTCCTCCAGGGCGGCGACCGAGTCGTCGAAGACGTACTCGACGTCGTGTTCGGTCGCGGCATACAGGATGCGGCTGAGGTGGCCGCGCATCAGTTCGACGTCGCGCCCGCCGGTGCCGTCGTCGAACAGGGTGATGTCGACGGTGACGCGGCGGCGTCCGGTGGAGTCGGCCACGGACATCCGGCGCAGGTCGGTGTAGGCGCGGCGGACCTGCGGCAGCAGGCCCATCCGGTCGAGGACCTCGACGGCGGCGCCGCGGACGTCGATGGCGTAGCCGCCGTCGCGCAGGCGGGGTGCGCGCTCGACGACGACGGGGGTGAAGCCGAGCCGGTGCAGCCAGTAGGCGAGGGCGGGGCCGGCGATGCTCGCCCCGGAGACGAGGACGGTGCGGTCGGTGGAGGGCATGTCCTCCTCCTTTCTGGAGTGGCGGCCCGGGCGGGCCCCGTGGCCGCGCCGTGGACCGCTCGCCGCCCAGAGTAGGCGCCGTACTTGCCGGGCGGCAAGTAAGTTACCGGCCGACCGGTCTCCGATAGGGTGGAGCGGCGGGGCGGGAGGCCGTCGTGCGAGGAGGCGGGGGAGTGGCGAGGCAGCGGACCGACACCAGGGCGGAGATCCGTGCGGTCGCCCTGGAGCTCTTCGCGGAGAAGGGGTTCGCCAAGACCAGCCTGCGCGAGATCGCCGAGCGCCTCGGCATCACCAAGGCCGCGCTGTACTACCACTTCCCCTCCAAGACCGACCTGCTGCGCGAACTGGTCCAGCCGTTGATGGACGACGTCGCGGCACTGCTCGACGCGGCCGAGCGGGCCGACCGGCTGGAGCCCCGCGCCTTCCTGGGGGACTACTTCGACGCGATCTCCCGCAACCGCGCCGTGTTCATGGTGCTGCTCAACGACATCGGGACGCTGGAGGAACTGGACCTCGTCGCCGAGATCTTCGCCTGGCGCGGCCGGGTCCACGGCGTGCTGATCGGCCCCGGCGCCACCGCGGTGGACGCGGTCCGGGCGACGGTCGCCACGGGCGGCCTCCAGGACGCCGCGATCCTCGCCGCCGACCCCGCCCCGGAGGTGCGGGAGGCCGCGGTCGAGGCGGCGTACCGGGCGCTGTCCCCCTGACCCCGGCTCCACGGTCGGCACCTTCCCGGCCCCGGACTTCTTCGGCGGAGCGCGGCCCGGCAGGCGGGGCGGGACACCGGAGTGCCCCGGGGCGCGGAAACGGCTGCCGGTGGTGTGCCCTCGCCCGCAGCGGTCCGCCGTTCTCCGCGTGCAGGTGAGGAAAAGCGTTCCCGCGAAACCGTCCGGGGGAAACAGCGGATTATTCGGTGCGGCGTCGGACGCTCTCCCCCTGCAAAGAACGTAACTTTAGCTACGGTTAATGGAATGGCGGGCAAACACCTGAAGAATAGCCTGGAGAGGGGTAGGGTTTTCCCCGGTGGTCTGGACGGGTGAGGGGAAGACCGTGAAAGAGGCAGGCGCGCAGGCGCTCACCGAGGAATTCTTGATCCGGCCGCCGCGTCAGGAGCGGAGTCGCAGGGCGTGGGCGCGGGTGCTGGAAGCCGGTGTGGCCCTGTTCGAGGAGGGCGGGTACGAGGCGTTCACCATCGCGGCCGTCTGCGAGCGGGCCAGGGTCGCCCCCCGTGCCATCTACGACCGGACTCCCAGCAAGGAGGCGCTGTTCGTCGCTGTCTACGAGCACCGGGTCAGCCAGATCTGGGAGGAGATGCGCGTCTTCGACGACGAGGAGCGCTGGGCCGGCCTCGACGGCCCCGAACTGGTCGCAGCGCTCTTCGCCGAGTTCGGCGACATCCTCCGCCGCCACGAGGCCTTCACGAGGTCGCTCATGTCCATCTCCCCCGCCACCCACAGCGGGATCTACCAGCGGGCCCACTGCTACAGCCACCGGCTCGCCGACCGGATGGCCGGCCTGCTCCTGACGATCAAGCCGCACATCGCCCACCCCGACCCGGAGACGGCCGTGCGGGTGTGCTTCACCTCCGTCTACTCCGCCCTGGTCATGCGCATCGGCTACGGACCGGAATTCGTCCAGCCGGTGCTGGACCACGACGCCTTCGTACGCCACCTCGTCGAGATGTCGGTGTGCTACCTGTTCGGCCCGCGGCCCGAGGCGGCCTGAGAGGGCCGTCGGCCGCGGGCGCCCCGGTGGCCGTGGAACGACCCCGGGGCAGTCACCGGAAAAACTTCTCGGAATTGTTGTCGGTATTTCTGGTCCGCGAGGGTCTTTGCCGTTTCCGTGCGGAAGGGGGCCCGGGGCGGGCCGGAGCCCGTCCGTCGTTTTTCGGCGCGCCGTTATTTCCGCGTCGACACGTCGCCGTGGTGCGCGGCCGCAGCGGCCTCCGGTGGCTTTCCTGCCCCGGAGCGGCGGGCCAGCAGGCAGGCCTGCGGGACCCGTTCGGTGCCGTCCGGCTGGCGGAGCGTCCGGGCGGTCACGCTGAAGCGGGCCCGCTCCAGCGCCTCGGCGACGCGGTCGGGCCGCCAGCGCAGGAAGTCGAGTTCCACGGCACGGCCGAACGCCTCCCGCAGGCGCAGCGGTTCGTCGCCGACCTGGAAGGCGAGCAGCAGGTGCCCGCCCGGCACGAGCACCCGGTGGAACTCGGCCAGCACCGCGGGCAGCCGCTCCGGCGGGGTGTGGATGATGGAGTACCAGGAGACGACGCCGCCCAGAGAGCCGTCCGCCACCCCCAGGGAGTCCAGCCTCCCCTCGACGAAGCGCAGGTGCGGGTACCCGGCGCGGGCCAGGGCGACCATCCGCGGCGACAGGTCGACACCGAAGACCTCCACGCCGAGGGAGTGGAGGTGGGCCGTCACCCGGCCGGGGCCGCAGCCGAGGTCGGCGACCGGCCCGGCGCCGGAGTCCCGCACGAGTTCGGCGAACGCCGCGAGCAGCGCCCGGTCCAGCGGCCTGCAGGGCTCGTCGTCGAACAGCGCGGCGTAGTCGGCGGCGATGGCGTCGTAGGAGGCGCGGACGGTGCGCAGGAGGGACTCGGTCACGGTCGACGACCGTAGCCGCCCGCGCGCGGGGCGAGGGCCGGTTGGCCGGTACCGGTCAGACCGGGGGGCGCCACCGCAGGATCTCGTCCGCGGCGGTGAGCATCAGGTCGGGTCGGAGCCGTCCGCCCAGCACCATCGCCGCCTCCCGCAGCCGCACCGCCAGCGGGTTGCGCAGCTTCGTGATCCGGCAGAGCGTGTCGGAGGCCCGTACCACCCGCGTGGCCCGGGGCAGCCGGGCAGCGGTGTAGGCGGCCGGGCCGTCCGGCCGGTCGGCCAGGTGGGCGAGCACGACCGCGTCCTCGATCGCCTGGCAGGCGCCCTGGCCGAGGTAGGGCGTCATGGCGTGCGCGGCGTCGCCGAGCAGGACGACCCTGCCCCGGTGGAAGGCGGGCAGCGGGGTGGCCAGCGAGTACAGGTCGGTGCGCAGGATGCGCCCCGCCCCGGCGGCCTCCAGCAGCCGGGGGATCGGGGCGTGCCAGTCCCCGAACCGGCGGAGCAGTTCGGCCCGTTCGTCGTCGGCGCGGCCGCCCGCGGGAACGGTGGCGGTGCCGTAGCAGTACACCAGGTCACCGGCGAGCGGCAGCACCCCGAAGACCTGTCCCGCGCCCCAGGTCTCCGACGCCGGGCAGGGCAGGCCGCCGCGCGGGACCAGCAGGCGCCAGCTCGTCACGCCCGCGTAGGCCGGGCCGGGGTGGTCGGGGAACAGGGCGCGGCGGACCGCGGAGTGGAGGCCGTCGGCGGCCACCACCAGGTCGGCGGTCAGCTCGCCCGCCCCGGTGGACACCCGTCCGGTGTCCGGATCGACCGCGTGCACCTCGGTGCCCAGCCGCAGCGTGCCGGGGGCGAGGTGTTCGGCGAGCAGGTCGACGAGGGCGGCGCGGGTCAGCAGCACGACCGAGTCGCCGTAGCGTGCCGCGGCGGCCTCCTCGGTGGTGCGGACCAGCCAGCGCCCGTCCCGCCTGCGGATCCCGCCCTCCCCCCTGAGCGTCGACAGTGCGCGGACCGCGTCGCCGACCCCGAGGACGTCCAGGGCCTTCAGCGCGTTGGCGGCCACGGCCAGGCCCGAGCCCACCGGGTCCAGCGACGGGGCCCGCTCGCAGACGGTCACCGCCCAGTTCCGCTGCTGCAGCGCCAGCGCCGCCGCGAGTCCGCCGATGCCGCCGCCGACCACCACCGCGTGGGACACGTCCCCTCCTCCACTACTTGTGTAGTGAAAAATACTACAGGCGTAGTATCACTGCAACTGTAGTATCCCTGCTGTGAAGCGAGCCGAGGTCATCGCGGAGGCGGCCATCGCCCTGCTGGTCGAACGGGGGATGCGCGGGCTCACGCACCGCGCGGTGGACGAGGCCGCGGGCCTGCCGCCGGGATCCACCTCCAACCTGGCCCGCACCCGCGCCGCCCTGCTGGAACTCACCCTGGACCACCTCACCGAGCAGGAGGAGGCCCTGTTCGCGCCCCTGCTGGCCGGCGGACCGCCCGCCGACGTGGACACGCTCGTCGACCTGATGGCGCACCTGGCGCACCTCCAGCTCACTGTCGGGCGCGAACGCACCATCGCCCGCTACGAACTGGCGTTGGAGGCCACCCGCCGCCCCGAGCTGCGCAGGATCTACGACCGTTCCGGACGGCGCTTCCGGGAGGCCGCCGTCACCGTGCTCTCCGCGGCGGGCTCCACCGACCCCGTGCGGCACGGCCACCGGCTCGTGGCCTTCGCGGAGGGGGTGCTGTTCGACGCGATCGCCGGGGCGGGAACCGAGCCGACACCGGAGGACCTCCGCCTCGGCCTGCGCGAACTGCTCAGGGGAATGCTCGGCTGACCGCCCCGGCGACGGGGCCGGGACCGGGGGGACGGGAGCGGAGGACGCGGCCTCCGCGTGACGCAGAACACGGCGGATTTCCGACAGCGGCGACATCCGGGAGAAGGCGATCCCGTTAAATTGACCGGGATCACCACGCCATTTCCCAACGGAACGGAGAACCGTCATGGCGCGAAAGGCCCGGGTGCTGCTCATCGACGACCTCGACGGAGGCGAGGCCGGGCAGACCGTCTCGTTCAACCTCGACGGCCGCGCCTACGAGATCGACCTCAGCGACGCCAACGCCGCCCGGCTGCGCGAGGCGCTCGCCCCGTTCATCACCGCCGCCCGCCGGGTCCCGCCCCGGCGCCCCCGGCCCCACGCGGACGGGGACGCAGCCGTGGGGCGGGACCGCAGCGCCGCCATCCGGGCCTGGGCCAAGGCCCAGGGCCGGCAGGTCAGCGACCGGGGACGCATCGCGCAGGCGATCATCGACGCCTACCACGCCGCCCGGCACTGACCCGCCCCCGGAGGAACCGCCGGTCCGCCCGGCCCGGTGGCGACCGGTGCGGAGGAGGCAGTCCCCGGGAACAGGGTTTCCCGGTGCTCGGTCCGACGCCCCGGCGGTGTCCGCCCGGCCGGGGGCGTCGGGGGGGCGCGCCGGAGGCGGGACGCGAGCGGTCCTGCCCGCCGGTGAGCCGTGCGCAGCCCCCGTACGCCGAGGAGGACCGGCGGGGAGTCGCGTTCGCACACACCGGGACGACAGGCCGGTTCCCCCGCCGTCCCCGACCGGACCAGGTGCTGTTGCGGTCAGCTGGTGTCCGCAATTCACAGAGGCGCGAACAGGCTTCCCGTCCCGGGGATGGCGCCCGGGCGGCCCCTCGGCGGGGTGGGAGGCACGACGGGGAAGACGGTCGACGACACCGGTACCGGGGCGCCGCGTCGACGGCCGCGGTCTTCCCGACCCCTGCCCCGGGGCGCCGTCCCCGGGACGGTGCCGGAGCCCCGCGGATCCGGGGAGACGGCGCGGACGACGGGAGGACCCGGCAGCGGTTCACGACACCGATCACCGCCCACCCGGCGGACGCGTGCGTCCGGGAGGCGCGGACCGTGGCCCCCGACGTCCGTCTGCCCGGCCGGGCCGTGCCCGCCCCGCAGGCCGGAGGGTCGGGCAGACGTCGACCCCGGCGACGGGCCGGTGGGCGGGACGGAGGTGGCGCGGCGAGGGCTGCTCCGGTGCCCCGACTGCGTTGCGCCGACCGCCTCGCCCGACGCGGCGGGAGGCCGTCCCCGCTTGCCGCGGGCGCCTGCGGGGCCGTCGGGGAACGGCCGGGGCTCATCCCCGGGAGAGGAGGGGCCAGGAGCCGCGTCCGGCCAGGTGCAGCACCAGCGCGGCGATGTTCCAGGCGTCGTCCTCGCCCCGGTGGTGGCGTCCCTCCAACGGCAGGCCCGCGAACTCCAGCGCCCGCGCCATACCGAGCTGTCCGCGCAGGCCGTGGGCGTCGGCGCAGACCGCCTCGGCGTTGGTGTGCCGGGGGCCGAAGGGGTAGGCCGTCCCCGTGGCCGCACACTGCCGGACGAACTGTTTGCGGTCGTAGTCGCCCCAACTGGCCCACGGACGGGCTCCGGCCCGGTGCCGCGTCGCGAGCAGGCGGCAGGCCTCGGCGAAGCTGACGCCGTCCGCCACCTCCTCCTGGGACAGCCCGGTCAGTTCGGTGCAGAAGGCGCTGACGGTGCAGCGTTCGGGCCGGACCAGCACACGGTGCCGCTCCAGACGCCGTCCCGCGGCCAGGTCGACGACGGTCACCCCGACCTCGATGATCTCACTGACCTGTCCGGGAGGTGGCGCGCCCGCCCAGCAGGTGGCCTCGACGTCGACGACGTCGAGCAGATCCGGGGAGCCGTCCATGCCGCGGAGTCCAGGGGCGACGGCGGCCGGCTGTCGCCCGGTTTCCGCGGGGCCGCAGGACACCCGGGCCCCGGCGCCGGAGTCACCGGGGGGTGAGGACCACCTCGGTGATGGCGTGCCCGGCCACGGCCGTGACCGTGCCCGTCCAGGAGCCCAGGTCCACCTGCTCCCCCGGCTGCTGCGGGATGTGGCCGAGCCGTGCCAGCAGCATCCCGGCCACGGTCACGTAGTCGCCCGGGGGCGGCGCGGTGAGGTGCACGTCGACGTCGGGCAGGTCGTGCACGGGGAACGTGCCGGGCAGCCGCAGCGAGCCGTCGGGCAGCCGGGTGGCGGTGCGGACGTCGGAGTCGGTCTCGTCGTAGATGTCGCCGACGATCTCCTCCAGCAGGTCCTCCAGGCTCACGATGCCGTCGACCGCCCCCGTGCCGTCGACGACCAGCGCCAGGTGCTGGCGTTCGGCGATCATGCGCTCCAGCGCCAGCGACACCGGCAGGGAGTCGGCCAGCAGCAGCGGAGGGCGGGCCACGGCACCGGTGCTGCCCCGGCCGAGCAGCAGGTCCGACCAGTGCACGACGCCCACCACCGTGTCGCGGTCGCCGTCGGCCACGACCGGGGCGCGCGAGTGCCCCTGTTCGGCGAGGAAGCGCGCGGCCTCGCCGGCGGGCATGGACGCGGGCACGACGACGACGTCGCGGCGGGGGACGAGGACCTGCCGCAGGCTCCGGTCGGTGATCTCGAAGGCGCCGGTGAGGATGGTGCGCTGCTCCCGGGTGATACCGGGCTGGGTGGCGAGGATGTCGCGCAGCTCCTCCTCCGACATCTCCTCCCGGGCCGCCTCCGGATCGCCGCCGCTGAGCCGCACCACCAGGTCGGTGGAGACGCTGAGCAGCCACACCGCGGGCCGGGAGAGCACCGAGAGCAGGGTCAGCGGCCGGGCCACCAGCAGCGCCCAGGTCTCGGCCCGCTGCATGGCGACGCGTTTGGGGGCGAGTTCCCCGAACACCAGGGTGACGAAGGTGAGCGCCACGGTGACCAGCACGACCGCGACCGGTGCGGCCGCCGCGCCCAGCAGCGCCCCCAGGGGATCGACCAGGGGCCGGGCCAGGGAGACGGCCGCGGTCGCCGAGGCCAGGAACCCGGCCAGGGTGATGCCGACCTGGATGGTGGCCAGGAAGCGGTTCGGGTCCCGCGCCAGACGCGCCACCGCGCGGCCGCCCGCCCCGCGCCGCTCCAGCCTCCTCAGCTGACTCTCGCGCAACGTGATCAGCGCGATCTCGCTGCCCGCGAAGACCGCGTTCAGCAGCACCAGCACCGCGACGAGGGCGAGTTGGACGGTGTAGTTCTCCATGAGTCCTCTTCGGACGGCGACATCCGCCCCCTACCCGTGGCCGCGGGCGGGACAACAGGGCGGTGGACGTGGGACGCCGTCGCCGTGCGACGCGATTGGACCGAGCCGCTGCGGGCAGCCGTGCCAGAGAACACGGACCGCCGAGCCCGGCCCGCGCGGTCCCGGACAGACGGACGAGTCCACGGAGGCGATGATGAACGGTCCCGAGTTCGACGCTCCCTCCGGCGGCGTCCCCGCCCAGCGGGGGCAGCGGCTGGTGGCGAGCTATTCCACCTACGTCGAAGCCCAGCGGCTGGTGGACCAGATGTCCGACCGGGGGTTCCCCGTGGAGCACGTGCGCATCATCGGGGACGGCGTGCGTACCGTCGAACAGGTCACGGGACGGATGACCAAGGGCAAGGCCGCGCTGGCCGGAGCCGGGGCCGGAGCCTGGTTCGGCCTGTTCATCGGCCTGCTGTTCGGCCTGTTCGCGGTCGGTCCGGCATGGTTCTGGGTGATCCTGGTCAGTGTGGCCATCGGCGCGCTGTGGGGCGGGGTCTTCGGGTTCATCGCCCACTGGGCGACCCGGGGCCAGCGGGACTTCTCCAGCGTGCAGACCCTGCAGGCGCAGCGCTACGACGTCTACGTCGACGCCACCCACGCCGGACAGGCCGAACGCCTCCGCCAGGAGGCCAACCTGTAGCCCGTGCCGGGGCCCGCCCCGCGCCGCCGGGGAGGGGCCCGGGGCCGCGTGACGGTGCCGCGGGAGGGAGGCCGCCGACCCGCGGGGACGGGACGGAGTGTTGACCGCTCCGCACGACCCGGATAGGGTTTCGCCAGCCAAAAGAATGATTTCGCATGGTGGAATTGTGTGATGGTCGCTCCACCCGTCCCGTACACCGTCAACTGCTCGATCCTGCTGACGGACCTGCCCCTCCTCCAACGCCCCGCGGCGGCGAGGGCGGCGGGCTTCAGCGGCGTCGAGTTCTGGTGGCCCTTCCCCACCCCCACCCCCGACCGGGCTGACGTCGACGCCTTCGTCACCGCCGTCACCACCGCCGGAGTCCAGCTCACCGGGCTGAACTTCGACGCGGGCGACATGCCGGGCGGCGACCGGGGGCTCGTCTCCCACCCCGACCGTTCCGCCGAACTGCGCGCCAACCTCGACGTGGTCACCGAGATCGGGGAGCGGACCGGCTGCCGGGCCTTCAACGCGCTCTACGGCAACCGCATCCCCGGAGCCGACCCCGCGGCCCAGGACGCCCTGGGGGCGGAGAACCTGCACCTGGCCGCCCGGGCGGTGGCCCGCATCGGCGGCACCGTGCTGCTCGAACCGCTCTCCGGAGCCCCCGCCTATCCGCTGCGGACCTCCGCCGACGCCGTCGCCGTACTGGACCGGGTCGCCGCGGAGCACGGCTCGACCAACCTCGGGCTGCTCTGCGACGTCTACCATCTCTCCGTCAACGGCGCGGACGTCGCCGCCGAGATCGCCGCCCACCGCGACCGGATCGCCCACGTGCAGATCGCCGACGCCCCGGGCAGGGGCGCCCCCGGCACCGGCGGACTGCCCGTCGCCGACTGGATCGAGGACCTGCGCCGCGGCGGCTACACCGGCCCGGTGGGGCTGGAGTACACGAGCGGGGACGCCGACCCGTTCGCCTGGCTGCCGCGCGCCGCACGCGCCGCCTGAACCCGACCGAGTGGAGAGGAACCACAGCGACATGGCCCGCATCGCCTTCATCGGACTGGGCATCATGGGCAGCCCCATGGCCGTCCACCTGCACAACGCCGGACACCGGGTCGTCGGCTACAACCGCACCCCGGACAAGACCCGAGCGCTGGTCGAGGCCGGGGGAAGTGCTGCGGCGAGCGTCGCCGAGGCCGTCGCCGACGCCGACGTCGTCGCGCTCATGGTCACCGACACCCCCGACGTCGTCGAGATCCTCACCGGCGAGGGCGGGGTCTTCGAGACCGCCAGGCCCGGCACCCTCGTCATCGACTTCTCCACCATCCGTCCCGACGTCACCGCCGACCTCGCCGAACAGGCCCGCCGCAAGGGCTTCCGCATCATCGACGCCCCCGTCTCCGGCGGCGAGGCGGGCGCCCGCAACGCCACGCTGTCCATCATGGTCGGCGGCACCGAGGAGGACTTCGCCGCCGCCCGGCCCGTGCTCGACGTCGTCGGCCGGACGGTCGTGCACGTCGGCCCCAACGGCTCCGGCCAGACCGTCAAGGCCGCCAACCAGCTCATCGTGGCCGGGCACCTCGCGGTGCTCGCCGAGGCCGTCGTCTTCCTGGAGGCCTACGGCGTGGACACCGCGGCCGCGATCGAGGTCCTCGGCGGAGGACTCGCGCACTCGGCGATCATGGAGCACAAGGCCCCCCAGATGCTGGACCGCTCCTTCGAACCGGGTTTCCGCCTCGACCTGCACCACAAGGACCTCGGCATCGTCACCTCCGCCGCCCGCGAGGCCGGCGTCGTCACCCCGGTCGCCGCACTGGCCGCCCAGCTCGTCGCCGCCGCCCGCGCGAGCGGCGACGGGAACCTCGACCACTCCGCGCTCTTCCGCACCGTCGCCCGCCTCTCCGGACGCGAGTGACTCCGCCGGGAGGCAGCCGCTCCCGCGCAGAGCCGTGGGCGCCGCCGTCACCGCGTTGCGCAGCGCCGCACCCTCGGGGAACCGGCTCCGATCGGAAAACCCCGACCGGGGCCGGGACGGCGCCGTTCGCACGGGCGGCTCGACCGGAGCCGGCCTCCCGGCCAGAGGCACGGCGGAGTCGAGTCCCTGAACGCGCAGTCAAAGGCAGGCCTCCTCCGTCGGTACTCCACAACGCGGGACCGGTGCGGTGAGAGGGGGAGCAGGCACCGGAGCGCCGCAGCGGCGTCGGGAGTCCCGGGAGAACGGGCCGCCGGGGTCACGCGCTCCCGGCGCGGCTTTGCCGGTACTCCGCGGCTTCGGGCACCTCGGTGTACTCCAGCAGGTCTCCGGCGACCTCGGAGAGCAGCGTCCGCACCTCCGCCGGGGTGGCGTGGAAGAACTCACGCCGCTGGTTGACCCGGTTGACCCGACGGTCCGCCAACCGGCGGTGCAGTTCCGCCTCGACTCCGACGGCGTCCTCGGAGAAGTGCAGGGCGTGCACGTCGAAGGTGAACGGGACCGAGGCGTCACCGAGTTCACGGACCCGGTCCATCGGGTCCAGCCGCCGGGTCATGCCGATCTTGACCACGCCTTCGCCGAAGGAACCGATGTTGGAGATCACGTACACGTATCCGGCCCGGGCGTTCGCGGCCCGGTCGTCGACGTTGTCGATGGCCCGGGAGATCTCGTCCAGCCGGACCGCCAGACGGGAGGCTCCCTCGTCGTCCCCCTTGGCGCGCAGCGCCGCCAGGGCGTTCTCGTAGTGTTGACGCTCCTTGTCCAGCCGCGCCCGCTCTCGTTCGAGCTCGGCCTGGGCCCGGCGTTCCTCCCGGAGGCGGGCCTTCTCCGCGCGCTCGCATTCCCTCTCCTCGGCGACCTTGGCGAGGTGGTCGGCGGTCAGTTCCAGTTCCTTCACACGGAGCGCGTGGTAGCGGGCCGAGATCCGGATGTCCATGGACCGTCCGAGCTTCTCGATCGTCGCGCGGGACTTCTCCAGCCGGTCCTTGGCCGCGGCGAGCCTGTACGGCTTCATTCCGCGCACCAGGTTGTCGGCTTCGTTGTTGTAGGCGCGCAACAGGAGGGTGGAGAACTCGCCCACCATCTTCCTGCCCTGTGCCAGCGAGCCGTTCATCGTGAACGAGGTCGTGGCCTCCACCGCGCCGCCGTTCTTGCGGGCCATCGCCCGGATCTGCTCTTTGAGGGAGGTGAGGGCGGTCTTGTGGGCGACCGAGTCGTCGAGCGGGTGGGTGTACTCGTAGACCCCCGCTTCCTGGAGGACCAGCAGGTCCTCGGTGAGGACCACCTGCTGCCGGAGTGCGGCGAGCCGCTCGGCGACCGCGTCGAGTTCGGCGGCGGCCTGTGCGAGCCGAGCCTCGTGCTCGGTCCGCATCCGCTGCCGTTCGGCCTCCCGGTTCGCGCGTTCGGCGGTGATCTCCTCCCGCAACCGCTGTTTGAGACGTTCCAGTTCGGGAACGTCGAGCGCTCCGAGCCGCTCCAGGGAGGCACGCAGTTCCGTGTTCTCCGCGGAGAGCCGGTTCACCTCGTGGGCGAGTTCCTTCGCCTTGCCGCGGACCCCGAACAGGCCGATGGTGGTGTCGACCCGCTGGACCGTGGGGGACGCGGTGGCCGGGGAGCCGACCGGGGAGGTCGAGGGCTGCGGATGAGCGGAGCCCGGCGGGGCCGGGACGGCGGTGGCGGGGGAGGGCTGCGGGGAGCCGGCGGGGAGCCAGAACTGCCATCCCGGAGGCGGCGGCCCCCAGGAGGGATCAGGACGCCAGCCCGGTGGAGGAGTCCACCCGTCGGGTGGAACGGGCCAGTTCGGGGGCGGGTTGTAACGGTAGATGACGACTCCTGGAGCAGGGAGGGACCCGGTGGGCTGCGCGGGGGGCGAAGTCCCCCGCGCGAGGTTTCTCGGACGGACGCCTCCTCGTCGTGGGGCGGTCGCGTCGTTCGGTAACTTATGCGCTGGTCGCTCCGGTCCAGGGGTTTCTCCCGGAATTCATCGATATTGGGGAATTCCTCCGCAGGGATGCGGCGGTCCTCGTCGAGCAGATCCCCGGTCGGTGCGGGGGCCGGTACCGCCGGACGGGGCCGCCCACCCGACCGGATCGGGCACCGAAGGTCGGGTGCGGCGGGGGCGCCCCTTCCTAACGTGGGTGCCGTACGGGAAGGAGACCCGGGATGCTGGACCGGCTCAACCAGGTCATGGAGCACATCGAGCGCAACCTCGACCAGCGGATCGACGGGGCCGAGCTGGCGCGGATCGCCGCCACCTCCGAGTACCACCTGCGGCGGCTGTTCTCCGCGCTGGCGGGGATGCCGTTGTCGGAGTACGTCCGGCGCAGGCGGCTCACCGTCGCCGGGGCCGAGGTGCTCGCGGGGAAGCACACCCTGCTCGACATCGCGGTGCGCTACGGCTACGGCTCGGGTGAGGCGTTCGCGAGGGCGTTCCGCGCCATGCACGGCGTGGGCCCCGGCGAGGCCCGCCGCACCGGCGCGGAGCTGCGCTCCCAGCCCCGGATGTCCTTCCGCCTCGTCGTCGAAGGGAGCGGTGACATGCGGTACCGGATCGTGGAGAAGGACGCCTTCCGCGTCGTCGGGAAGAGGGCCCGGGTGCCCCTGGTGTACGAGGGGCAGAACCCGGCGATCGTCGAGTTCGTGCGGGGCATCGGCACCGCGACGCTGCGGCGCCTGGCGGAGCTGTCCGACCAGGAGCCGCGCGGGATCGTCGCGGCCGTCCACAACTTCGCCGGCCACCGGGTGGACGCGCCGGAGGGCACCGAGCTGGACTACTACCACGGTGTGGTGACCGGCGCGGAGGCGCCCGAGGACATGGAGGTCCTGCCGGTCGCGGCAGGCACATGGGCGGTGTTCGAGGCCTCCGGCGAGGCGCCGCACGCCATCCAGTACCTGTGGCGGGACGTGTTCACCCAGTGGTTCCCGTCCAACCCGTACCGGAGCGTGCCGGGCCCGGAGATCCTGCGCACCGTCCTGTCGCAGGACGGTGCGCACGCCGAGGCCCAGCTGTGGATCCCGGTGGAGCGGACCGCGGACTGACGGTGCGGTGTGCGCCGTCGCGGTCCCGTCGCGGGACCGCGACGGCGGAAGGCGGCAGTGTGCGGGCGGCAGCCGGTGGGAAGACCACGGCGGCCGTGGGCGTTGATCTGGAAGCTTGACCCGTTATGGTCGGGTTTGTTCCCCAGATCAGGTAGGTGAGGACCCCCATGGACACGCCGCACCCCGCGGAGGCGCCGCCCTCCGCACAGCCGGACCCGCAGCACGGCGCCGAGGCCGCCCCGCTCACGGCAGCGCCCGGACTGGTCGTGCTCGGCGACTCCGACGCCCCCGCGTGCACCGACGGGGTGTGCCGGTGAACGCCCCGGACCGGACCGTGACGGTCGAGGTCTGGTCGGACATCGTCTGCCCGTGGTGCTACATCGGCAAGCGCCGCCTGGAGAGCGCCCTGGAGCAGTTCGAGCACGCCGCCGAGGTCGAGGTGGTCTGGCGCAGCTTCCAGCTCGACCCGACCTTTCCCGTGGGAGTCCGCCAGCCGGTGCCCGAGATGCTGGCGGAGAAGATCGGCGGCTCGGTCGAGCAGGCCCGCCGGATGAACGCGGAGATCACCGAACTGGCCGCGCAGGAGGGCCTGGCCTACGACCTCGACCGCGCCACGATGGTCAACACGGTCGACGCCCACCGCCTGACCCACCTGGCCCGGGCGCACGGCCTGGGGGACGCGGCCCACGAGCGGCTGCTGCGCGCCCAGCTCGTCGAGGCGCAGGTCCTCGACGACGTCGACACCCTGGTCCGGCTGGGGGTGGAGATCGGACTGCCCGAGCAGGAGACCCGCCGGGTCGTCCTGGGCAACGACTACGTCCGGGACGTCCGGGCCGACCTCGCCGAGGCGCGTGCGCTGGGCGTCAGCGGGGTGCCGTTTTTCGTGCTCAACCGCGCCTTCGCGGTCTCCGGGGCCCAGCCCGTGGGGACGTTCCTGTCGGCGCTGCGCGCCGCCCACGAGCACGCGCGCGAGTCCGCGGCCTGAACTCCGGCCGCCGCGCGTGCCGGGAAGGACGCCGTGGCGGAGGACGCGGCGGCCCCGCCGGTGTGGCTTCCGGCGGGGCCCGTGACGTGTCGGTCCGAACGGGTGGATCAGACGAAGTTCACGTCACTGCACAGGTAGTAGGTCTGGTCCATGTGCGAGGCCTTCCAGATGGTGAAGACCACGTGGCGGCCGCTGCGGTTGGGCGCGTTGACCGTGAACTGGATGTTCTGGCTGGGCGCGTAGCTGCCGGTCCGGTGGACCAGGTCCAGGCTGCCCCAGGTCAGCGGCTGGGTGGTCGGGTCGAAGCCCTGCTTGGTGACGTAGACCTCGAAGTAGTCCGCACCGTGGCTGGCCTGGTCGTACAGGTGGATCGTGAAGGTGTTGTTGATGTCGGTGGTCTTCCACGGGCCCACGGCGTCCATGGAGCGGTAGCGGCCGCCCTCGGCCAGACCGCCGCTGCACAGCTGCCCGTCGGGCAGCGCGGCCCGGTGGTTGCCGCCCACGTTGTCGCGGTACAGGCCGTTCCAGTTCCACATGGCGTTGGGGTTGTCCTGCCAGGCCTGCCAGCACATGGGGTCTTCGTGCTGCATGTTGGGGTTGAGGTGGTCGTTGCCCCACCGCAGCCAGCAGCCGTAGTTGCGCGTCGCCGGGTTGATGACCGACCCGTGGGCGGCCGCGGGGGCGGTCCACTGGGTCAGGCCCAGCAGGGCCGCGAACAGCACGGCCAGAGCGCGCACGGTCCACCGGGAGGTCCCGGCGTGAACATGACGATGCATTGTCTGATCTCCAAATTCCGGATGTGGGGGTTCCGGGCGTGGGAGCGTTCCCACGCTAAGGGCATGTTACCCAGAGATATTGATCAAAAACAGACAGTGACCAAAATAAGGGGATCTGTCCTGGTCAATCCGTTGTTCCACCTGTTCGCTGTGTAGTGATAAAAGGAAAAAATATGTACAAAACGCCCTGGTGTTCGCGGGAAAGTCGACGGAGTGTATGGGAAGGCGGGGCGGGGCCGCGCGAGCGCCCCGACGCTGCTGGCGCGGACCGGTCCGCGCCGCACGGCCGAACGTAGGCTGGAGGGGGAGTCGTCCGCCCGGCCCGGAGGGAGAGGGGAAGCCGTGACCGAGCGCAGGCCGTCCGGAGAGCCGTTCGAGTCGTGGGTGGACCGGCAGATCCGCGAGGCGGTCGAACGGGGCGAGTTCGACGACCTGCCCGGCCTGGGCAAGCCGATCCCCGACATCGACCGGCCCTACGACGAGATGTGGTGGGTCAGGCGGAAGCTGGAGCGGGAGGGCGTCTCCGCACTGCCGCCCGCGCTCGCCCTGCGCAAGGAGGCCGAGCGGGCGATGGCCGAGGCGATGCGGGCGCGCTCCGAGACCGAGGTGCGCCGCATCGTGGCGGACCTCAACGGCCAGATCCGCGCGCTGATGCTGCGCCCGATCCCCGGGCCCCCGCTCACCCTCGTGCCCTACGACGCGGACGAGGTCGTCCGCCGGTGGCGGGAGAAGCGGGAGGACGGACGGCGCTGAACGGCCGGCGGGCGGGACGCGGCCCCGGAGGGAGCGGCCCCGCCCGGCGGACCGGGCGGCCGGAAGCGGCCCGAAGGGCCGGTCACCTGCCGCTGACGGGTTCGCCCGGGGTCCTGGGGCGGGGTGCGGCCGCCTCCTCCGACCCCAGACGGCGTTCGATGAGGTCGAGCGCCTGCTTCAGGTAGCCGGCGAACCTCGGGTAGTTCTCGCTCATCGGGAAGTGCCCGATCTCCGTCATCTCGATGAACTCGGCCCCCGGGATCTGCTCGGCGGTGCGCCGGCCGGCCTCGGGCGGAGTCAGGTAGTCGTACTCGCCGGTCAGCATGACCACCGGGCAGCGCGAGGTGTCGATCTCCCCGCAGCGGCCCCGCAGGTCGTGGTCGACCGAGTAGAAGTACAGGTCGCCGCGGAACGCCTCGGAGCCCTGCGAGTAGTAGAACCACGTGCGCCAGCGGTCGTGCTCCGGCGACTGGGGCGCCATCAGGTCCCACACGCCGCTCGCGCACACCTGTGCGGCGTTGGCGTGCGGGTGCTGCCACCAGTCGAGGAAGAAGCCGGGCGAGTAGTCGGCCGCCTCCACCGGGATGACCGCCTTGAACCGGTCGGGGTGGCGCAGCGCCAGTTGCAGGGCGACGTTGCCGCCGAAGGAGGAGCCCATGAAGATCGGGTCCTCCAGGCCGAGGGCGTCGCAGAAGGCCACGACGAACGCGACGTAGTGGTCGGCGGTGAGCCGGTACTCCTCCTTCCACCACTCCGCGTTCATCGGCGGGTCGGACTTGCCGTGCCGGGCCAGGTCGTAGGCGATCACCCGGTGGTTCTCGGTGATCTCCGGGTCCTCCAGCAGCCCCATCCACTGGTGGTTGTGGCAGCCGGCGGTGTGCTGGCAGACCAGCGGCTGGCCGCTGCCGTTCTCCAGGTAGAAGACGCGGTACTGCGTCCCCTCGACCTCGATGGTGACGTAGTGGCCGGTCACCGGGGAGACTTGTATCGGTGTGGTCATCGGGAGTGTCCTTTCCGGGGTCAGACCAGCGGGCCGGTGGTGCGCAGCAGTTCGATCTGCCGGGTCACGCAGCGCAGGTTCTGCATGAGCACCAGGAGGTCGCCCTCCAGGCGCATGTCGCGTTGGAAGGTGGCGGCCCAGATGCCGTGGAACATCGGGGCGGGCGTCGGTCGGCCGAACTCCCGCCAGGTGTCGGCGCTGGCCCGGATGGCGAAGTCGTAGGCCTCCAGCGGTTCGGGGTCGACGATCAGGTCCTCGACCTTGCCCCGGTGCATCCGGATGAGGAACTTCTTCTCCTCCATGTCCCACAGAAACGAACAGGAGAAATATTTCCCGTGCGCCTGGATTTCCGGGTCGGAATCGCTGAGTCGACGAAATTCCGCAACAGCGGATTCCTTGCTGGTCGTCATGGTCATGGCGGTTGCCTCCATGCTGTCCAGGAGTAGCGGCTTTTGCGGGTCTTTATGGGGCCGAGTCTACGTCTCAGGTGTTCTGCGCTGAAGCCGAAAAACGTGGAGAATTGCCATTTGTGGCAAAGGATCAACTGATTTTTTGGACTCTTTTTGCGGTGCGGGCGGACTGCCCCGGGAGCCGCGGGAAGGGGGATGGCGGGGCCTCCCGGTGCTCCGCGGCCCCGGCGTGAGGAGCAGGGGACCCGGCGCCCTCCGGGTGGCCGGACGACCCGGAGTGGCCGTTGCGACCGGGAGACCCCGCGAACCCAGCGGCGGGAAGTGAGGAGAGACCGATGGGTGAGACCGAGATCGTCATCGAACCGGGCCACCAGGACATCGTCATGACGCGTGTTTTCGACGCGCCCCGCGACGCGGTGTTCCGGGCGCTCACCGACCCCGACCTCCTGGCGCAGTGGTGGGGGCCGAAGGAGTACCGGACCGTGGTGGAGCACCTGGACGCGCGGCCCGGGGGCTCCTGGCGGATGATCCACCAGGGCGACCAGGGCGACGAGTACGCGTTCCGGGGGATCTTCCACGACGTCGCGGCGCCCGAGCGGATGGTGCAGACCTTCGAGTACGAGGGGATGCCCGGCCACGTCTCGCTGGAGACCGCCGTCCTGGAGGAGGCCGAGGGCGCGAAGACCCGGTACGTGGCCACCTCCGTCTTCCAGTCGGTGGCCGACCGCGACGCCATGACCGAGTCGGGCATGGAGGAGGGGGCCCGCGAGAGCATGGACCGCCTCGCCGCGCTCGTGGAGAAGTCCTGAACGGACCCCGGCCGTGGACCGCTCCTCCGGGACAGGTCCTCCGCCGGATCGGCGAAGCCGTCGGCGAGGGCCTGTGCCGCGGCGGCCGCGTCGGAGCGCAGCGTCGGCAGGACGCGGTGCGCCCGTCCCAGGTGGGTGGGGGAAACAGCAGGGCACTGCCCCCGGTCCCACCCCCCGACACCGACGTCGGCGAGGCGGGGCAGCACGTGGGACGCCAGGTCGGTGCCGCCGAACAGGAGGGCGAACAGCGCGGTGGAGGACACCTGCGGACTCTGGCCGCCCAGGATCCGCCGCCAGCTCGACAGCAGCGGTGAGAGCGCGACCACCACGGCGATGCCCGGCGTGGTGGGGCCGAGGAGCGCGCCGACGGGGACCGCCGGGAGCCCGCCGAGCAGAAAACCGGAGGGCCCTCCCGAACCGACAGCGCGATGGTGGGGTGGACGCCCAGCAGCGCGGCCAGCGGGCGCGAGGGACGGGGCGGCGTGCCCCAGCGCGTACCCGGCGACCACCCAGGCCACCACGGTGGCCAGGGGCCTTGGCCACCAGTCGCAGGCGTTCGCGCCGGTACTCCCGCCTCCCCTCGGGCGGTGCGGGCGCCCACGGCCGCACCGGGGAGGCGGCCCGGTCGCGCAGCACGGACACCCTCTCTCCCAGCAGGCGGCGGACGCGGGGTCAGGGGCGGGGGAACGTCCTGGTCCAGCCGTGTCCACGACGCGCGGAGCGTTTCCCGCCCGCGGCTGCGCGGCACTTCGGGCGGAGGCGGCGGACCTCGTCCGCCGCGCCTCCGGACTCGGGGAACACGTCCGGCCACGGCACGTGGGGGAAGCGCCACAGCCGGGAGCGGTGCAGTGCCAGCCCGCACAGCGTCTGGTTCTGCCCCGGCCAACAGGCGCGCGCCTCACCCGCGGGCAGCCGCACGCCGTCCTCGTCCGTCCACCGGCCCGAGGCCGCGACGAACGGTTCGGTCCGTGCCGCCCTGTGCGGACCTCCTCCCGTGCCGTCCGCCGCTACCCGCGTGCGGTCGGGGGGAAACCGGGGCGCCCCCGCGGGGGCGCCCCGGGGCCGATGCCGTTGACCGGATGCGGTACGGAGGAGAACCGGAACACCCCGCGGGAGAGACGGCGGGGGGCATCGGCGGCTGGGAGGCTCAGAAGGTGAGGACGGTGCGTGCGCCGAGGGGGTTGTCGAGGTCGGCGAGGGCGCGGTTGACCTCGGTGAGGGGGACCCTGGCGCTGAGGAGTTCGTCGAGCTTCAGGCGGCCGTCCAGGTAGAGCCGGCAGTAGAGGGGGATGTCGATCCGGAACCGGGACGACCCCATCTTGGAGCCCTGGAGGCGCTTCTCCAGCAGCAGGTCGGTGGCCGGGACGCGGACCTGCACGTCGGGGCGGGCCACGCCCACGACGGTGGCGGTGCCCTGGGTGTCGAGCATCTGGAACGCCTGCTCCATGGTCGCGGCGATGCCGACCACCTCGATGGCGTGGTCCACACCGCCGCCGGTCAGCTCCCGCACGGCCTCCACCGGGTCGGTGGTGCCGGCATCGACGGTGTGGGTGGCGCCGAACTGCCGGGCGAGGGCGAGCTTGTCGGGGATCCGGTCGACCGCGATGATCTGCGCGGCTCCGGCGATGCGGGCCCCCTGCACCACGTTGAGGCCGACACCGCCGCAGCCGATGACCGCCACGGTCTGGCCGACCTGGACCTTCGCGGCGTTGCGGACCGCGCCCACGCCGGTGATGACCGAGCAGCCCAGCAGCGCGGCACGGTCCAGGGGCATCTCCTCGGGCAGTTTCACCACGGCGCTCTCGTGCACGAGGAGCTGCTCGGCGAACCCGCCGAGGCCGACGAACGGCTCGACGGGCGTGTCGCCCTGGGAGAGCCGGGGCGGCCGGCCGGGCTCGCGGGAGCGCCGCTTGCGCTCGCAGTGCTGCAGTTCGCCGCGCATGCACCAGCGGCAGCTGCCGCAGAAGGCGGAGGCGCAGGTCGCGACGGGGTCGCCGGGTTTGACGTAGGTGACGGCGCTTCCCACGCGCTCCACGATCCCGGCGGCCTCGTGGCCGAGGATGAGCGGCAGGGGAAGGTCGTTGGCCCCCAGTTGCATGGTCCGGTCCGTGTGGCAGACGCCGGAGGCGACGACCCGGACGAGGACCTCGTCGGGAGCGGGCTCCGAGACAGTGACGTCCTCGATCACCAGATCCTTGTGGAACTCGTGCAGGACGGCAGCTTTCATCAACGCCTCCCCTGGGCTCGACTGTGAGACGCAGATAACAATATATTGCTTATTATTAATTTCATAGATGGTTGCCCAGGGGTAGGGGCCCGGGGAAGCGGCGCGGACGCCCCGGCAGGAGGCTCCGGCCGGGGCACCGGACGCAGGGCGGAGGCCGTGGGCGGTGCGCCGGGGCGCACGACCCGGTCGCCGGGACGGCGGACCGGTCAGCGCGGACCGGCGTCCTCCCCCGAGGCCGTCGAGGTCCGGCCGTCGGCGACACGCAGGGCCAGCAGAGCCACGTCGTCGTCGTTGTCGGAGGGGCGGACGCGTTCGATGAGGCCCCGGCACAGGTCCGTGAGCGGGCCGCGCACCAGGTCGACGGCGTGGCGGCGCAGCGCGGCCAGACCCGCGTCGATGGAGTGCGTGGCGGACTCGACGAGGCCGTCGGTGTAGAGCACCACCGTGGACGACGGCTCCAGCGCGACGCCGGCGGTGTGCCGGTCGGTGAGGGGGTCGGGGCCCACCAGGAGGTCGCTGCCGTGGTCGAGGAAGCGGGCACCGCCGTCGGGGGTCAGCAGCAGCGGCGGCGGATGCCCCGCGTTGGTCCAGCTCAACGTCCAGGAACCGGCCGCCGTCCGGACGAGCCGGGCGAACACCAGGGTGGCCATGGTGGGGATGCCGATGGTGGCCAGCGCCCGGTCGAGCCGGGAGACGATCTCGGCGGGAGACGACTCGCGGTCCCAGGCGAACGCGCGCAGCATGCTGCGGACCTCGGCCATGCGGGCCGCCGAGCGCAGGTCGTGCCCCATCACGTCGCCCAGCACCAGGGTGAGCGTGCCGTCGGGCAGCACGAACGCGTCGTACCAGTCGCCGCCGACCCGGGAGGACTGCGGCGCGGGATGGTAGCGCGCCTCCAGGTCCACCCCCGGGACCCGGGGGAGCTGCGGCAGCAGGTAGCGCTGCATCGCCTCGGCCACCCGGCGCTGCTGCTCGTAGTCGAGCGCCAGCCCCGCCTGGTGGGCGATGTCGTCGACCAGCGTGATCTCGGTGGAGTCGAAGTCGCGGCGCTGCCCGGAACGTCCCAGGGTCAGCACTCCCAGCACCTCACCGCCCCGGCCGCGCAGCGGCGCGGCGATCGCCGAGCGCATCCCCGTCGCCTCGAACAGCCTCCGCTGCACCACCGCCATGTCCGAGTCCAGGGGATCGGTGTAGTCCCTGGAGCTGAGCCGGGTCACGGGCGCTCCCATCAGCACCCGCGACAGCGGCATCACGGAGTCCGGGGGAACCGCCGGCAGCGGTCCCTCCAACTCCTCGACCCGCACGTGCTGTCCGTCCCGGTAGTGCGTCACGGCGACCCGTTGCAGATCGCCGTCCTCGTCCACCAGGTCCACCACGGCCCAGTCGGCCAGGCGCGGCAGGACCAGCCGGACCAGTCGGCGCAGCGCCTCGGCCATCTCCAGGCTGGAGGTCAGCACCGTGGTGGTCGCGGAGATCAGGGACAGGCTGTCGGCCAGGGCCGCCAACGCCGCCACGTGGTCGCCGGACTCCACCGCGCCGAGCGCCTCGGACTGCTCCGCGGCGCGTTCGTGGAACAGCACCGCCACCCCGGTCGACCCGTCGGCCAGTTCGTACGGGGTGACCAGCCAGACCACCGGCAGCAGCGTCCCGTCGCCGCGCATGAACCACTTGCTGCCGCCGTGGCTGCCCCGCCCCCTGCGGAAGACCTTCATCAACTGGCACTGGGCGCGCGGCAGCGGGGTGCCGCCCGCTCCCCGGTGCAGCAGGTCGTGGGCGTTGCGGCCGACGAGGAACGCTGCGGACCGGGCCAGCAGTTCCTCCGCGTGCGGGTTGACCGCGACGATCCGTTCCTGCTCGTCGGTCACGTACACGCCGACGTCCAGTCCGGTCAGGGCCTTCTGGAGCAGCAACGGGTCCGCGACAGCGGACCCGTTGGGGTGTCGGCGGTGTTCTGTCCGGTGCGCCATAAGGAACTCTCCGCGCGGGTGCGACTGTTCCCCAACGCTGCTCATCTGCCCCCGCCGGCGCGCCGTAACCTCGGCGGCCGCGGAGGCGGGAAGCGCTGTGCGCGCACCCGCCCCGCGGCCGGACCGCTAGCCGCAGTGGTCGTAGACGCTCACTCCGGACAGTTCGTCGTTGCCGACCCTGCCGTACGGGAAGTTGCCCGCCCGGTTCTTCGGGAAGAACGCCGCCGGCTGGGTGCCCGGGGCGTGGACGTGGAAGTGGCCGCAGAACCCGTAGGACGCCCACGCGCTGGCCTGGTCGTTGAACCGGCGCGGGACGTAGTAGAGGCCGGGCTCGACGAAGTAGAGGTGCCAGCCCTCGCGTTCGGCGCGGGAGCCCCACGGGCCGTGCTCGGTCACGACCACGTAGGAGACGTGGTCGTCGTGGCCGTGGCCGTCCCGGCAGCCCCGGTGCCGCCCGTCCCTCCCGTCCCGGCAGTCCCGGCCGCTGGACGCGCTGGCGGTCTCCCGGGCCGGCTGCAGGCACTCGGCGTCCCCGAGGTCCCCGCCGTCGGGCACGAAGGTCACCGCGCAGTCGGGCAGGATCACCGGTTGATGGTCGATTTCGGCCGCGGCTCCGGACATGCCCGCGGCCACCAGAGCGCCGGTCAGCGCTCCGGTCAGAGCGATCTTGGTGAAACGACGCATGACTCCCCCCAATGTCACGTCGCTTGGTGAGTGTATGGTTACACATCGTGTCCGCTTGGCGCAGTCTTAGCCGCCGTGTCGGCTTTCGCTCGGGGAGAGCGGGAAGCCCCGGTCAGGACGGCGCCGGCGGGGCGGGGAGCAGGCGCAGCACCGGCGCGGCCCCTTCGGGGGCGGCCAGGTCGGCCCCGGAGACCACGACGAGTCCGGTCCCCGCGGGCGCCGCCGCGGCCTTTCCCGGGGGAGGCACCCGGCGGAAGTGGAACTCCGGTTCGGCGACGGCCTCCTCCAGGGTCGCCGCGGTCTCCGCCGGACCGGGCCGGCGGGCCACGGAGCGGCTGATGCGGCCCACCGCCCGGGTGAAGTCGGCCTCCGCGGCGGGATCGTGCGGCGGAGGCTCGGGCGGGGGCTGCCCGGGCACCAGCCACAGCGTCACCCCGGGCGTGCACAGCCCGGCCAGCAGCGCCACCGCGGGATGGCCGTGCGGATCGGGCACGTGCACGGCGGCGTCGGCCCCGGCGGCGAGCCGCCGCACCGCCGCCACCTGCTCCGGCGGCGGGTCCGCCCAGTCCAGCAGCTCCAGGGCCGCGTCGAGCGGCAGCGGGTCGTGTCCGGTGCGGCGCAGCGGCCAGCGGGGGAAGACCGGCGGCGGCCACACGTAGGGCAGGTGGTCGGGAAGGTCGCCGAAGAGCGGCCGGTAGTACCCGGGATCCTTGCGGAGCAGGGCCGAGCGGTGCGACCGGTGCAGGGCCGCGTCGCCCAGCCACGGCGGCAGCAGGTCGCGGGCGAACAGGTCCCCCTCCCGGGGGACGCGCCCCCCGGTGAACTCCAGCAGGGCGGGCAGCGTGGCGTCGGAGCGGCCCCGCCGGCGCCACTCGGCGCAGACCGCCACCCCGTAGGCCACCAGCGCCGGGACGAACCCGCGCCACATGGCCACGGCCGGGTGCCGCTGCCAGCCGTAGGCGGGCCACACCAGCGCGCGCAGGATCTGCAGGGTCTCCACGCGCTGCTTGCCCAGCCGGCGGTCGTCCAGGACCGCGGCGCAGGCCGCGAAGGTGGGAAGCGGCAGGAAGGTCTGCATGCCCGACCCCCTACCCGGCCGGGTGCGGACGCACCGGCGTTCCGGAACGCCGGTGCCGCCGAACACGCCGTCCCCGGCTCCGCGGCCGCGGAGCCGGGGACGGCAGGCGGGCCTCCGCCGCAGGGCTACTTCCTGCGGGGCGGTGCGAGTTTCGCCTCGGGGTCGCGCAGCACGGCCTCGTCGGGGCGCGCCCCCGCCTCGATGGCCATCCGCGCGTCGATCATCTGCCGGGGCGAGTCGATGCTCAGGTGGGCGGTGAGCCGACCGTCGGGGGCCAGCCACGCCGCGGCCCACCGCGCACCGCCGTCGCCGCGGACGACCAGGGTGTCGTCGGGGCCGTGGTGCCCCACGTACTGGATCTTGTGGCCGAACTGGTCGCTCCAGAAGTAGGGGACCGGGTCGTGCACGGGCAGCGGCGTCCCTTCGGACGGGTCGTGCAGGAGGACACCCGCGACGGTCCGCGCCGCCTCCCGCGCGTCGTCCCAGTGCTCGACGTGCACCCGGGCGTTCCACCGCGGCGACCAGCGCACCGCCACGTCGCCGAGGGCGAGGACCCCCGGCAGCGAGGTGCGCAGGTGTTCGTCCACCACCACGCCCCGGTCCAGTTCGATCCCGGAGCCGGCCAGCCAGCCGGTGTCGGGGCGGACCCCGACGCCGGCCACGACCACGTCGGCGTCCACGTGGTCGCCGTCGGTCAGCCGCACGCCGGTCTCGGTGACCTCCGCGACTCCCGTGCCGAGCCGCAGGTCGACCTGCGACCACCAGGGCAGGAAACGCTCGCCCACCTTCGCCCCCAGGGCGGCGGAGAGCGGCGCCGGCCCCGCCTCGACGCAGGTCACCGAGCAGCCCCGGCGCAGCGCCGCGGTGGCGACCTCGGCGCTGATCCAGCTGGCCCCCACCAGGACCACCCGCTGGCCGGGCTTCAGCTCGGCCCTGAGCCGGGCCGCGTCCTCCACGGTGCGCACCGTGAACTGGCGGCCCGGTCCGGGCAGCCGGACGGGGGAGGCGCCGGTGGCGATGACGAGCGCGTCGTAGGTCACGTCGCCCCCGGTGGTCCGCACGGTGCGGGACGCGGGGTCCAGCGCGGTGGCGGCGACACCGAGGCGCAGGTCCACCGACAGCTCCGCGTAGTCGGTGGGGAAGGTGGAGTCGTGCTCCTCCTCGGTGAGCGCGGCCTTCGACAGCGGCGGCCGGTCGTAGGGCCGGTGCGGCTCGGCGCAGAGCATGACCAGCTCCCCCTCGTACCCCCGGGAGCGGAGCTGCTCGCACGTGCGGGCGGCGGCCAGCCCGCCGCCCGCGATGACGATTCGTTCCATGGTCGTGGATCGTTCCATGGTCGTGGACGCCTCCCGCCGGCGGGGTCAGCCGATGACGGCTTCGGACGGGGGCAGCACCCGCTCGCCGGGGGTGAACTTCGCGGGGATGCTGCGGAAGCCCACGTTGGTGCCCTGGTCGTGGAAGTGCTGCAGGGAGTCGAAGTCGATCGTGTAGTCGGGCATGCGGGTGAGGATCTCCTGCAGCAGCCGCTTGGCCATCAGGCGGCCGAGGTGGGAGCCCGCGCACCGGTGGACGCCGATGCCGAAGGCGACGTGGCGGTTGGGCCACCGCTTGATGTCGATGGTGTCGGGGTTCTCGAACTGCTCCTCGTCGCGGTTGGCCGAGGCCCACGACAGCAGGACCCGGTCGCCCTTCTTCATCGGGCAGCCGTGGAACTCCACGTCGCGGGTGACGGTCCGGGCCAGGGCCTGGGTGGGGGAGAAGACGCGGAGGAACTCCTCCACCGCGCGGTCGAGCAGGCTGAGGTCGTCGATGAGCTCCTGGCGGACGTCGGGGTTCTTGGCCAGCCAGACCAGGGCCTGGCTCACCAGCGAGGCCGTGGTGCCGGTGCCGCCGGAGACGAGCAGGTCGACCATGGCGAAGACCTCCTCGTCGGTGATCGGGCGGCCGTCGATCTCCTGGGAGACCAGGAAGCTGATCACGTCGTCGGTGGGCTGCTCGCGCCGGGCCCGGATGGTGTCCCACATCTGCTGGGACAGGGCGGGCAGTTCCACCTCGACGGCGTGGCGGAACGCCTCGCTGCCCTGGGGCTCGGCCAGGGTGGCGCGGTGGGCGTCGGCGTAGCGCTTCCAGTCCTTCACGGGCAGGCCCAGCCAGTCGATGGTGACGATCGCGGGCACGCCGATGATCGTGGTGAAGTCGCACTCGCCCGTCTCGATGACGCTGTCGACGAAGGCGGTGGTGTAGCGCTCCACCATCTCCTTCATCCGGTCCACCGCGGAGGGCGCGGTGACCTGGTTGACGATCTTGCGGTACTTGCGGAACTCCGGCGGGTCGACCTCGATGGGGATGTGGTGGTACATCGGGGTCGGGGGGATGACGATGGCCAGGCCGTCGGTGCCGGCGGCCTCGCGGGTGGAGGAGAACAGCTCGTCGTCACGGGCCGCGTCGAACACGCTCTGGTAGTCCGACAGCACCCAGTAGCCGCCGTGCGCCTCGGTCCAGCCTCGCTTGTGGGACTGCCGCAGGGCGCGGTACGAGGCCACCGGGTCGCTGGCGTGCTCCGGTGAGTGGTGGTCGAAGTTGATCACCGGGCAGCGCGTGGGGTTGCTCATGCTGTGTGCCCTTCCTGTCGTGCGCGGAAGTCCGTTGTGACCTGTGTGGTTATGGTCTGTGACCAGTGCTCGGATGCTGTGTGATTTTCATTGCGGTCCTGGTGATAATCGTTATACTCAAAAGCATCAATGTCAAGATGGCCAGGGAGTAAGGGGTCTCTGGTCCCGAGGAGGGCAACATGCGCGTCCGAGTCGACGGAAAGCAGTGCCAGGGGCACGGTGTGTGCTACATGACCGCGCCCGACGTGTTCGCGCCGCGCGAGGAGGACGGGCACGCCTACGTGCTCCACGACGAGGTGGGCCCGGAGTTGGAGGCCGCGGCCAGGGAGGGCGCGGACGTCTGCCCGGAGCGGGCCATCACCGTCGAGTGAGGCGAACCGGGCGCGGGGCCGCGTCTCCCCCTGGAGAGGCGGGGCCCCGGCACACGGCCCGGTCCCGGTGGTCGCAGCAGCTCCGAGAAGGGGCGGGATCTATACTCCGGCAGACCGATCGCCCACGACGCCGAGGGGAAAGTGGATGTTCGCCGTCTACGCCGAGAGCTTCTCGCCCGATGACCCGCTGTCCGCGCTGCGCCTGGGGGAGCGCCCCGACCCCGAACCCGCCGCGGGCTGGGCGGTGGTCACGGTCCGGGCCGCCTCCCTCAACCACCACGACGTCTGGTCGCTGCGCGGGGTGGGCCTGCGCGAGGAGCAGCTGCCGATGATCCTCGGCTGCGATGCCGCCGGGTACGACGAGGACGGCAACGAGGTGGTCGTCCACGCCGTCGTCAGCAGCCCCGACTGGGTCGGCGACGAGACCCTCGACCCGAAGCGCTCCCTGCTCAGCGAACGCCACCAGGGGACCCTGGCCGAGAAGGTGGCCGTGCCCCGGCGCAACCTCGTCCCCAAACCGAAGTCGCTGTCCTTCGAGGAGGCCGCCTGCCTGCCGACCGCGTGGCTGACCGCCTACCGGATGCTGTTCACCCAGGCCGGGCTGAAGCCGGGGGACAGCGTGCTGGTGCAGGGTGCGGGCGGCGGTGTGGCCACCGCGCTGATCGCCCTGGGCCGCGCGGCGGGACTGCGGGTCTTCGCCACCAGCCGCGACAGCGCCAAACGCGAACGCGCCCTGGAACTGGGCGCGCACGAGACCTTCGAGCCCGGCGAGCGTCTTCCGGCGCGGGTGGACGCCGTCATGGAGACCGTCGGCAGGGCCACCTGGTCGCACTCGGTCAAGTCGCTGCGTCCCGGAGGCACCGTGGTCATCGCGGGGACGACCTCGGGCGCCAACCCCGACAACGCCGAACTGACGCGGATCTTCTTCCAGCAGATGCGCGTGCAGGGCTCCACCATGGGCACCCGCCGCGAACTCGACCAGCTGGTGAACTTCCTCGACATCACCGGAGTGCGTCCGGTCATCCACGACACGATGCCGCTGGAGCGGGCGCGCGACGGTTTCGCGGCCATGATCGCGGGGGAGCTGTTCGGCAAGATCGTCTTCACCCGGTGAGGGCCGGGGCCGCGCCGGCGCCCGGTTTTCGGGCCTGAGCCCCTCGGGGCGCAGCCCCCGAGGGATGTCACGGGTGGGCCGCCGCTCCGCGCGGAGCGGCGGCCCACCCGTTCGTGCGCGGAAATTGGCCCAATCTAAGGCTCTCTGTGCTTGATTTGTTACGGGTGGTATTAGTACTAAGGTAAATTAGTTTAACCATGCGTATCATTAATCTATCCGGGGGTATCCGTGCCGCCGGAGAGCCGACCGAGACGTGGAGGTGCTTGCCATGGCGCAGCCGCCCCTGAGGCCGCAGAAGACGGCGATGCTGGTCGCCCAGCAGATCGTGGCCGACATCAATCGACGGGGCAACACGGTGGGAGACCGACTGCCCCCCGAGCGGGTCATGCTCGACGAGTACTCCGTGGGGCGGGGGACCCTGCGCGAGTCGCTGCGCTTCCTGGAGTTGCAGGGGGTCATCTCGCTGCGTCCCGGCCCGGGCGGCGGCCCCGTCGTCCAGCAGCCGGACGCCAGCAGCCTGACCACCACGCTGACCCTGCTCATGCAGTTCGAGAAGGCGCCCTTCCGCACCATCACCGAGGCGCGCACCGCGCTGGAGCCGATGATGGCGCGGCTGGCCTCGGAGCGCATGAGCGACGAGAAGCTGGCGGAGCTCAAGGAGAGCGTGGACAACATGCACGAGAACCTGGAGGACCAGGAGGTCTTCCTGGAGGAGAACAAGCGCTTCCACGACCTCATCGCCCACGGCTCCGGCAACGTCATGTTCGGCTACCTGGTGGACTCCCTGCTCGGCATCCTGGACGGTTCGGCCATAGGCATCGACTACCCCCAGTTCCGGCGCGCCGCGGTGCACAAGGCCCATCTGAGCATCTACGAGGCGATCGCCTCCCGCGACCCCGAGGCGTCCGCCGAGGCGATGGCCCGGCACATCCACGAGTACGTCCGCTACGCCGAGAAGAAGTTCCCCGACGTGCTCGACGCGCCCATCGTCTGGAGCTCCTGAGCGGCGCACGGTGACGGCGGCGACGCCACCCCGTCCCGGTGGTCCGCGTCAAAGGTCCACGCCCACACCACCATACATATAGACGAATGATCTGAATCATGATAAGAAATATGTATGGCAAAAGCGCGATCCAACGATGTGGTCATCGTCGACGCGGTGCGCACCGCCGCCGGTCGCGGACGTGAGGGCGGAGCCCTCGCCGACGTCCACCCGGTGGACCTGCTCGCCCAGACCCTCAGCCAACTGATCTCGCGCCACGACCTGGACCCGGGGACCGTGGACGACGTCATCATCGGATGCGTGTCGCAGGTGGGCGAGCAGTCGGCGACCCCCGGCCGCATGGCCTGGCTCGGCGCCGGCTTCCCCACCCACGTCCCGGCCACGACCATCGACCGCAAGTGCGGCTCCAGCCAGCAGGCGGTCCACTTCGCCGCCCAGGGCATCATGGCCGGCTCCTACGACATCGTGGTCGCCGGCGGCGTGGAGTCGATGAGCCGCGTCGTCATGGGTTCCGCGCGCATGGGTGCCGACCCCTACGGCGCCCTGGTCGCCGAGCGCTACGCCCCCGGCCTGGTCTCCCAGGGAGTGGCGGCCGAACTGGTCGCGGCGCGCTGGAAACTGGACCGCACCGCGCTGGACGAGTACTCCGTCCGCTCCCACCGACTCGCCGCCCAGACCCAGGAGGCGGGCCTGTTCGACCGGGAGATCGTCCCGGTACAGACGCCTGCGGGCACCGTCGACCGCGACGAGACGATCCGCCCGAACAGCACCGTCGAGAAGCTCGCCGGCCTCAAGACCGTCTTCGCCACCCCCGAGCTGTCCGAGCGCTTCCCCGAGATCGACTGGAGCATCACCGCGGGCAACTCCTCGCAGATCACCGACGGGGCCAGCGCGCTGCTGCTGATGAGCCGCGCCAAGTGCGAGGAGCTCGGCTACACCCCGCGCGCCCGCGTCCACTCCATGGCGGTGTGCGGTGACGACCCGCTGCTCATGCTGACCGCGCCCATCCCGGCCACCCGGAAGGTCCTGGAGCGCTCCGGCCTGTCGCTGTCCGACATCGACCACGTCGAGATCAACGAGGCGTTCGCCCCGGTCCCCCTGGCCTGGCTCGCCGAGTTCGACATCGACGCCGCGAAGGTCAACCCCAGGGGCGGCGCGATCGCGCTCGGACACCCGCTCGGCGCCTCGGGCGCGCGGCTGATGACCACGATGCTGCACGCCCTGGAGGACAACGACCAGCAGTTCGGCCTGCAGTTGATGTGCGAGGCCGGCGGGATGGCCAACGCCACCATCATCGAACGCATCTGACAGCGACACCGACTTTCGGAGGAGACAGCGTGGACGTCAACGGAGCTTCCGTCGTCGTGACCGGAGGGGCCTCCGGCCTGGGCGCGGCGACCGCGGCGCGGCTGGCCAAGCAGGGGGCCCACGTGGTCATCGTCGACCTGCCCCAGTCGAAGGGCGCGGAGGTGGCCGAGCAGATCGGCGGGCAGTTCGCCCCCGCGGACGTGACCGACCCCGACGCGGTCGACGCCGCGCTCGACCTCGCCGAGGCCAAGGCCCCGCTGCGCGCGCTGGTGCACTGCGCCGGCCGCGGCGCCACCGTGCGCGTGGTCGAGAAGGACGGCAGCCCCGGCTCCCTGGAGACCTACGAGCAGATCGTCCGGATCAACCTGTTCGGCACGTTCAACGTGCTGCGCCTGGCCGCCGCCCGGATGGCGAAGAACGAGGTCGCCGACGAGGAGCGGGGCGTGTGCGTGCTGACCGCCTCGGTCGCCGCCTACGAGGGCCAGATCGGGCAGATCCCCTACGCCTCGGCCAAGGCCGGTGTGGCGGGGATGACCATCGTCGCCGCCCGCGACCTGGCCTCCAAGAAGATCAGGGTCGCCACGATCGCCCCGGGCGTGTTCGACACCCCCATCCTCAGCCGCTTCTCCCAGGAGATCCGCGACGCCCTCGGCAGGTCGGTGCCGCACCCCAACCGGCTGGGCCACGTCGACGAGTACGCCATGCTCGCCCAGCACATCATCGAGAACAAGATGATCAACGGCGAGGTCATCCGTCTCGACGGCGCCATGCGCATGAGCGCGCGCTGAGGAACCGGACCCACCCGCCGCGGCGGGGCAGCAGGAGAGAGAACCGAAGATGAGCAGCACCACCAACGACGACGCACCCGAGCTCCTCGTCGAGGAACGCGGGCGGGTGCTCGTGCTCACCATGAACCGTCCCCGGGCCCGCAACGCGATGTCGCAGGCGATGGCCTTCCAGATCGCCGAGGCCCTGGAGACCCTGGACAGCCGCCCCGACCTCAGCGTCGGCGTCATCACCGGGGCGGGCGGCACGTTCTGCGCGGGGATGGACCTCAAGGGCTTCGCCCGCGGCGAGCGTCCGATCGTGCCGGGGCGGGGGTTCGCCGGCCTGGTCCAGAAGCCGCCGCGCAAGCCGCTGATCGCGGCGGTGGAGGGCTACGCGCTGGCCGGGGGCTTCGAGATCGTGCTCGCGAGCGACCTGATCGTGGCCTCCAGGGAGGCGAAGTTCGGCCTGCCCGAGGTCAAGCGCGGGCTCACCGCCGCGGCGGGCGGCCTGCTGCGGCTGCAGCACCGCATCCCCTACCACCTGGCCATGGAACTCGTCCTCACCGGCCGGATGTGGCCGGCCACCGAGGCCGCCGAGGTGCGTCTGGTCAACCGGCTCACCGAGCCCGGCAAGGCGTTCGAAGCGGCGCTCGACCTCGCCGAGGAGGTCGCCGCCAACGCGCCCCTGGCCCTGGCCGCCTCCAAGCAGGTGCTGGTCAACTCGGTGGACTGGCCGCTGGACACCCAGTTCGAGCGCCAGGAGGAGTACGTCGACCCGGTGCGCAACTCCGCCGACGCCAAGGAGGGGGCGCTCGCGTTCGTCGAGAAGCGCGAGCCGCGCTGGACCGGCCGGTAGGCCGGTTCGCGCAGGCGGTGCGGTCCGGGGAGGACCGGGACCGCACCGCCGCGGCCGCGCGGGGTGTGGAATACGGAAAGCTCGGGGGCGCCCTCACGGGGGCGCCCCCGACGTGTCACGGCGGGGGCCGGCCCGGGACCGAAATCAGCACATAATTGCTGATCAACATAAGCATAATTATGGTAGGATCGTTTCTGATGTGAGAGGTGTCGCCGCGGCCTCCCGGCACGCCCGGCGGGCGCCCGTCCCGGAGTCGCGGGGCGGGGGTTTCGCGGGGGAGGGCGGGTCGAAGGGCGCGTCCGGTGCCCGGTGTTCCGGACGGCGGGGGAGTGCCCCCGGGGGCGGTCGCCGTGAGGTGGCTGTTGACCTGGGGGAAGCTGGATGCTGAAATCTAGTATAATGATTAACCAAGACCGGAAGGGGACAGCCCCATGACGGCCAGACCCGTCGATGAGTACACGGAGATCCGCGAACTGGCTGCGAAGGTCGCCCGTGAGGTGTACGGACCGATCGCCGAGCAGTTGGACGTCGAGCGGAAGCCGATCTCGGTCGAAGAGCGGCTCCGCCTGGGCGAACTCGGCTTCCTCGGCATCGCCCACCCGGAGCGCTACGGCGGCGCCGGGGCCCCGCTGGCCCAGGCCCTGGCGGTGATCGAGGAGTTCGCCCGGGTCTGCCGCCCGGCCGCCTTCCAGATCTTCGAGGCCAACACCGGACCGGCCCAGGTGATCAACCACCTGGGCACCGAGGAGCAGCGCGAGCGCTGGCTGCCGGACATCATCTCCGGGGCCAAGACCATGGCCGTCGCCATCTCCGAGCCCGACGCCGGCTCCGCCGCGACCGACATGCGCACCACCGCCCGCCCCTCCGGCGACGGCTACGTGATCACCGGCAACAAGCGGTGGATCTCCAACGGCGGCGAGGCCGACCAGTACCTCGTCTACGCCCGGCTCAACGACGAACCCGGCTCCCGGGCGATCGGCGCGCTGGTGGTCGACAAGGGCACCCCCGGCCTCAGCTTCGGCCCCCCGGAACGGCTCATGGGCTTCCGCGGCATCCCCTCGGCCGACGTCATCTTCGACGAGGTGTGGGTCCCCAAGGAGAACCTGGTCGTCCCCGCGGGCGGTTTCGGCAAGCTGTTCGGGGTCTTCTCCATCGAGCGGCTCGGCAACACCACGATGAGCCTGGCCATCGGCCAGGAGGCGCTGGACCGCACCATCAAGTACGTCCAGGAGCGCGAGCAGTTCGGCAAGCAGCTCATCGAGTTCCAGAGCGTCCAGCTCACCCTGGCCGACATGGTGATGCAGGTGGACTCCGCCCGGCTGCTGCAGCAGCGCGCCGCGGCCAGCGCCGAGGGCGGCAAGCTGCCCGACCCGCTGCAGGTCTCCCTGGCCAAGTGCGCCGCCAACGAGATGGCCAAGCGGGTCACCGACCTGGCCATGCAGCTGCACGGCGGCAACGGGTACACCGAGGAGTACGGCATCGAGCGGCTGCACCGCGACGCCCACGGCTGGGCCATCGCGGGCGGCACGCCGAACATGCAGCGCATGCGCATCGTCTCCGAACTGCTGGGCCGCAAGTTCAACCAGCGCCGCTAGGGCCTCTCGGCGGGCCCGGGGAACGGGTGGCCCCGCCGCGGGATGCGGCGGGGCCACCCGGGCGGTGTCCGCGGGACGGTCTGCCGGACAGGCCCTGGACGGGCCGTTTCAGCACACAGCTTCGAGCGAGAAGAGGGCGATCGTGGAAGAGGGGCAGATGTTCGACCTGGGGCCGCGCCACCGCGAGGTCCAGAGGGTCGCGCGTTCCGTGGCCGAACGCGTGGCGGAGTTCGCCGACGAGGCGGACGCCGCGGTGGAGGTGCACCAGGGTGTGGCGGAGGTGCTGCGCGACAGCGGCCTGGCGCGCCAGGTGGTGCCCGCGGCCTACGGGGGTGAGAGCGACGTCCTCGACCCGCTGGCCATCGCCGTCGTCCGCGAGGCGCTCATGTACAGCTCGGCCCACCTGGACTCCCTGTTCGGCATGCAGGGGGTGGGAAGCTACTCGCTCACCGTCGGCGGGACCGAGGAGCTGAAGCGCGAGTGGCTGCCCCGGGTGGCGCGCCTGGAGGCGATCGCCGGGCTCGCCCTGACCGAGCCCGACATCGGCTCCGACCTGCGCGGCGTCACCACGACGATCGAGGCCACCGCCACGGGCGTGCGGGTCGACGGCCGCAAGTCGTTCATCACCAACGGCGGCGCCGCCGACTTCTACTGCGTCCTCGGCCGCGAGGGCGAGGGCTACTCCATGGTGCTGGTCCCGGCGGACTCGCCCGGACTCACCATCCGGCGCGGGGACGACCTGATCGCCCCGCACATCCTGGGCGAGCTGCACTTCGACGGCGTCGAGGTGCCCGAGAGCCACCGCCTCGGCGTGCCGGGCAAGGCGTTCTCCCTGATGCTGCAGACCCTGGCGGTGTTCCGGGTGACCGTGGCGGGCTCGGCCGTCGGGCTGGCCCAGGCGGCCCTGGACGAGGCGCTGAACCACGCCCGGACCCGGGAGCAGTTCGGCCGTCCGCTGCTGGAGCTGGGCGCGGTCTCGCAGAGCCTGGCGTGGTCGTGGACCGAGGTCGAGACGGCCCGGGCCATCACCTACCGGGCGGCGGCGCTGGCCAAGAGCGATCCGCTGGCCCACCTGGACTACTCTTCGATTGCCAAGGTCAGCGCGACGGAGGCGGCCGGGAGGGTGGTCGACCGCTCGGTGCAGACCATGGGGCGCTTCGGCCTGGTCCGCGGTTCCAAGATCGAGCGGCTCTACCGCAACGCGCGCCCGCTGCGCATCTACGAGGGCGCCACCGAGGTGCTGCTCGACTCCCTGGCCCGCCGCCTCGACAAGCGGAGCCGCTGATCCCTCTCCCGTCCCGCCGCGACGCAGCGTGTGTCCTGCGCGACCGACTCCCTTGACCCACATCACAGAAAACCATTATGATGATTAGAAGTAATACGGTGTGGGGAATCGCGACGTCGCGGCGGACGGGAAGCGCCACACGGACGATCACGACACGAGACCACTGTGAAGGGACGCGATAATGCGCCGTTTTGAAGGACGTATCGCCGCCGTTGTCGGCGGTGGATCCGGCATGGGCCGCGCCATCTCGCACCGCCTGGCCTCCGAGGGCGCCACCGTCTACGTGGCCGACCTCAGCGAGGACGCGGCGCGCAAGGTCTCCGAGGAGATCGCCGCCGAGGGCGGCAAGGCGACCCCGGTCCAGGTCGACGCCACCGACAACGACAGCCTCAAGGCGCTGTTCGACCGCATCCGCTCCGAGCACGGCGTCCTGCACGTCCTGCACGCCCAGGTCGGCATGCCCGGCCCCGGCGGCATCGACACCGACGACGCCCAGTGGCAGAAGAACATCGACGTCAACGTCAAGAGCGCCTACTACACCTGCACCCTCGGATACGACCTGCTCAAGGCCGCCGAGGGCAAGGGGTCGATCACCATGACCTCCTCCACCTCGGCGCTCGTCGGCTCCCCCTTCAGCCCCCTCTACTCGATGACCAAGGGAGCCCTCGTCCCCTTCACCCGCGCCCTCGCCCTCAAGGGCGCCCCCGACGGCATCCGTGTCAACGTGATCTGCCCCGGCACCGTGCAGACCCCCATGCTCGCCCAGTTCTTCGGCCGTGAGCCCGGAGCCGACGTCTCCGAGCTGACCAAGGACTTCATCAGCGGAATCCCGCTCGGCCGCGGTGCCCAGCCCGAGGAGATCGCCTCCGTCATCGCCTTCCTCGCCAGCGACGACGCCAGCTACGTCACCGGCGTCACCATCCCCGTCGACGGCGGGCTGACCGCCAAGTAGCGACACGGACACCACCCCCGTCCACGCGGTCCCGCACGCCGCGCGGACGGGGGCCGACCGGGAGGACCCCATGGACTTCAGCAAGGACACGGTGCACGAGGACATCCGCGCGGCGGTGCGGGACCTGTGCGCCAACTTCTCCGACGACTACTGGATGGAGCACGACCAGTCGCAGGAGTTCCCCTGGGACTTCTACAACGCGGTCGTCAAGGGCGGCTGGCTGGGCCTGACCGTTCCCACCGAGTACGGCGGCGGCGGACTCGGCGTCACCGAGGCCGCCATCGTGGAGCAGGAGATCGCCGCCTCCGGCGCGGGCATGAACGGCTGCAGCGCGGTGCACATCGGCATCTTCGGCTTCGAGCCGATCATCAAGCACGGCAGCGAGGACCTCAAGCAGCGCTTCCTGCCCCGCCTGGTCACCGGCGACCTGCACGTGTCCTTCGCCGTCACCGAACCCGACGCGGGCACCGACACCACCAACCTCTCCACCTTCGCCCGCAAGGTCGACGGCGGCTGGCTGGTCTCCGGCAAGAAGGTCTGGATCACCAAGGCCCAGGAGGCCGAGCGGCTGATCCTGCTGGCCCGCACCACCCCGCGCGACCAGGTGGCCAAGAAGACCGACGGGCTGACCCTGTTCTTCGCGCCCATGGACCGCGAGCGCGTCACCGTGCGCCCCATCCCCAAGATGGGCCGCAACGCCATCGACACCAACGAGCTGTTCATCGACGACCTCTTCGTCGCCGACGAAGACGTCATCGGCGAGGTCGGCAAGGGCTTCCGGACCATCCTGGCCGGCCTCAACGCCGAGCGGGTCATCTCCGCCAACGCCGCCATCGGCATCGGCCGCGCCGCGCTGCGCCGCGCCACCAACTACGCCAAGGAGCGCACCGTCTTCGGCCGCCCGATCGGCCAGAACCAGGGCATCGCCTTCCCGCTGGCCGAGGCCCTCATCAAGCTGGACGCCGCCGACGTGATGTGCCAGCGCGCCGCCTGGCTCATCGACAACGGCCACCCCAGCGGCCGGGAGGCCAACGCGGCCAAGTACCTCGCGGCCGAGGCCGGGTTCTTCGCCGCGGACGCGGCGCTGAGCGCGCACGGCGGCTACGGCTACAGCAAGGAGTACCACATCGAGCGGTACTTCCGTGAGGCGCGGCTGATGCGCATCGCGCCGATCAGCCAGGAGATGGTCCTCAACTACGTGGCCGAGCACGTCCTGGGACTGCCGAGGAGCTACTGATGCAGCCGTACCGTTCCGTCCTCTTCGTCCCCGGCCACCGCCCCGCGTGGGTGGCCAAGGCGCTGGCCTCCGGAGCCGACGCGATCGTGCTGGACCTGGAGGACTCGGTGCCCCAGGCGGAGAAGGCCGCCGCCCGGGCCACGGTCGCCGAGTCCATCCGGCGGGTGCGCGCCGACAACCCCGACGTGGGCCTGTTCGTCCGGGTCAACCCGCTCAATACCAAGATGACCGGGGCGGACCTGGAGGAGGTCGTGGTCCCCGGGCTGACCGGCATCTTCGCGCCCAAGGTGGAGCAGGCCACCGACGTGCTGCGCTACGACGCGCTGCTGGACCACTTCGAGGCCCGCAACGGCGTCAGCGGACTGGAGTACATCATCCCGGTGGAGACGGTGCGGGCCATCCACTCCTGCCTGGAGGTGGCCACCGCCTCCCCCCGGGTGGGCGCCATGATCGGCCCGACCGCCGAGCACGCCGACATCGCCCGGGCCGTCGGGTACGAGTGGACGCTGGAGGGCACCGAGACGCTCTACCACCGCAGCCGCATCCTGCTCGCCTGCCGCGAGGCCGGCATCCACGCCCTCACCGGGCTCTGGGAGGACCTGGAGAACCTCGACGGCCTGCGCGAGTTCGCGCGGCGGGGCCGCCAGCTCGGCTTCCGGGGCATGATCGCGATCCATCCCAGCCACGTCGCGGTCATCAACGACGTGTTCACCCCCTCCGACGCCGACGTCGCCTTCTACCGGGGCCTGGTCGAGGCCTACGAGAAGGCCGCCGCGGAGGGGATCGGAGCGCTGCGCTACCGGGGCGTGCACATCGACAAGGCCCACTACGACAAGGCACTGGAGTGGCTGGAGCGTGCCGAGCGCCTGCGGGCACGCGACGCGACGAACGGGGAGGAAGCGAAATGACGATGCGAGGGCTGTACTTCGAGGAGTTCGAGGTGGGCAAGGTGTACAAGCACCCGTTCACCCGGACCGTCACCGAGATGGACAACATCATGTTCACCTCGCTGACGATGAACCTGCAGCCGCTGCACCTGGACGAGGAGTTCGCCAAGACCACCATCCACGGCCGCCGCGTCTTCAACAGCCTGTTCACCCTGGCGCTCATCGGCGCGTTCCACGTCCCCGAGCTGACCATGGGCACCACCCTGGGCAACCTCGGCTACGACGAGGTCAAGTTCCCCCACCCGGTCTTCCACGGCGACACCCTGCGCGCCGAGACCACCATCCTCGACAAACGCGAGTCCAAGAGCCGCACCGACTCCGGGATCGTCTGGTTCGAGCACCGCGGCTACAACCAGGACGACGTCCTGGTCTGCCTGTGCCGCCGGGTGGGACTCATGCTCAAGAAGCCTGCCGACGCCGACAGCAACGAGAAGGAGTCCTGATGAGCCTCAGCGCCGAACGGATCGCGGCCCTGCGCGACTACGTCCCCCGGGAGCGGAACCTGACCATCGGCGGCCGGGCCGTCGAGCCCGCCGGTGAGCGGTGGGACGTCTACAACCCCGCCACCGAGGAGGTCCTCGCCACGGTCGGCGGAGCCACCACCGAGCAGGTCGACGAGGCCATCCGGGCGGCCCGCGCCGCCTTCGGCACCTGGTCGGCGATGTCGGGCGAGGAGCGGTGCGCCGCCATGAACAGCCTCGCCGACCTGCTGGAGGAACGCTGGGAGGAGCTGCTGGCCTCCATCGTCAACGAGGTGGGCACCCCCGTCTCCCTCGCCGAGTTCCTCCAGGTGAAGATGGGCATCGGCCACCTGCGCTGGTTCGCCGAGGCGGCCAAGAAGGACCGCACCGTCCACCTGGGCCCCTACGACGTCCCGGTGCCCACGAAGAGCGACGTCGACCACTACCCGGTGGGCGTGGTCGCCGCGATCACCGGCTACAACTACCCGCTCAACCTGGCGGGCTTCAAGTACGGCGCGGCGCTGGCCGCGGGCTGCACCGTGGTGCTGCTGCCCTCGCCCCGCACCCCGCTGACCACCCTGCTGCTGGGCGAGCTGGTCCGCGAGTCGAACCTGCCCGACGGCGTGATCAACGTCGTCACCGGCGGCGCCGACATCGGCCAGTACCTCTCCTCCCACCCCGGCGTGGACAAGGTGTCCTTCACCGGCTCCGACGCGGTGGGCGCCAAGATCATGGCGCAGGCGGCGACCAACCTCAACGACGTCGTCCTGGAGCTGGGCGGCAAGTCCGCCAACATCGTGCTGCCCGGCTGCGACGTCGAGTCCTTCTCGGTCGACATGCACCTGCGCTGGTCCCGCAACGCCGGCCAGGGCTGCGCGGCGCTGGCCCGGCTGCTCGTCCACGAGGACCTCTACGACCGCTTCCTGGAGTCGGGGGCCGAGGCCTTCAACCAGATGAAGGTGGGCGACCCGTGGGACCCGGCCACCAACATCGGTCCGCTGATCCGCCCCGACCACCGCGACCGCGTCAACGGGTTCATCACCGAGGCGCTGGAGCAGGGCGGCAAGGCGCTGCTCCAGGTGGACACCCCGCTGCCGGAGAAGGGCTGGTACGTCAACCCCGTGCTGCTGGGCAACCTGCCGCACAGCGCCCGCGCGGTGCAGGAGGAGATCTTCGGCCCGGTCGCGGTCGTCCTGCCCTTCAAGGACACCGACGAGGCGATCCGCCTGGCCAACGATACCGCCTACGGGCTGGCCGCCAACGTGTGGGCGCCCGACCTGGCGGAGGGCCGCCGCGTCGCCGAGCAGCTGCGCGCCGGCACGGTGTGGATCAACGGCGGCGGCGCGATGCGCCCCGACGCTCCCTTCGGCGGCTCGGGTCGCTCCGGTGTCGGCAGGGAGCTGGGCGAGTGGGGGATCCGGGAGTTCCTGGAGCCCCGCCACATCCAGTGGGCCGTCTGACGCCCGCGTCCATCCCCTCGTCGGCACGGTTTTGGGAAAGTAGGCGAACATGACGGACAACAGGGCCGGAGCGGGCGGTCCTCTCGCGGGGGTGCGGGTCCTCGAACTCGGCTCGATGTACGCCGCCCCCACCGCGGGACGGATGCTGCGGGACTTCGGCGCCCAGGTCATCAAGGTGGAGGACCCGGTCGCCGGGGACTACGCCCGGCAGTGGGTTCCGCAGAAGGACGGACTGTCGCTGGGCTTCTCCCGGCTCAACTCCGGCAAGCGCTCGGTCGGCGTCGACCTGCGCAAGCCGGAGGGCCAGCAGCTCGTCCGGCGGCTGGCCGCCGAGGTGGACGTCGTGGTCGAGTCCTTCCGGCCGGGACGGCTGGAGGAGTGGGGACTGGGCTACGACGCGCTCAGCGAGCACAACCCCGGTCTGGTGCTGACCCGGGTCTCCGGGTTCGGACAGACCGGCCCCTACCGCGAGCGGCCCGGGTTCGGCACCGTGGCCGAGACGGCCTGCGGGTTCGCCCACATCAACGGGTGGCCGGACACCCCGCCGACCGCGCCGCCGTTCGGTTTCGCGGACTCCATCGCCGGGATCTCGGCGGCCCTGGGCACGGCCATGGCGCTGTTCCGCCGGGAGCGCACCGGCCAGGGAGACGTGGTCGACGTGGCGCTGTACGAGCCGCTGATGTTCATCATCGGCGACCTGGTCCTGCGCTACACCGGGCTGGGCGAGATCCAGAGCCGCATCGGCAACGACACCGGAGCGGCCTCGCCCCGCGGCATCTACCAGGCGGCCGACGGCAAGTACCTGGCCATCGCCGCCTCCAGCCAGACGATCGCGGCGCGGCTGTTCGCGGCCATGGGGCAGCCCGACCTCATCAAGGACCCGCGGTTCGCGACCAACGCGGCCCGGCTCGCCAACAACGAGCTGGTGCAGAAGCAGGTCGCCGACTGGGTCGGCTCCCTCCCGCGCGACCAGGTGCTGGCCGTGCTGGAGGAGCACGAGGTGGTCAGCTCCCCGGTCAACGACGCCAGCGACATCGTGGCCGATCCGCACTTCCTGGAGCGCACCCTGGTGCCGATCACCGGCAACGAGACGCTCAAGTCGGTGCTGATGCCCGGTCCGGTGCTGCACATGGCCAGCTACTCGGGACCGGAGTACCGCGGGGTGCCCTCGGTCGGCGAGCACACCCACGCGGTGCTGGCCGAGGAGTTCCGGTTCTCCGAGACGGAGTTGACACAACTGGCCGACAGCGGCGTCATCAGCGCTCCCGCGGACCGGTGAGCTGAGGAACCGTGAAGCCACTCCTCCGCCGTGCTCGCGGAACGGTCGTCACCGGGATTTGGGCCCTGTGCTTTTCCCGGGATAAACCGTCGTGAAATCGGCGGGGGAGTGGAATAGCGGTATGCTGCCGAACATTATGAGTGGATTTGGGTCATCCGGCGTCACGTGGGAACGGCGCAGTGAGAAGGTCTCCGAGATCGTCGCCCGCGAGATCGTGCGCGATATCGCCAAGAGACGTCCCGCTCCGAATTCCGTCCTGGAATCCGAGAGCGCCATGATCAAGCGCTACCAGGTGGCGCGCGGTTCACTCCGCGAGGCCCTGCGCATCCTGGAGGTGCACGGGCTGATCCGGATGAAACCGGGGCCGGGCGGCGGCCCCGTGCTGTCGGAGGTGAACAGCCGCGACTTCGGCCGGATGGCCACTCTGTTCTTCCAGGTGCTCGACATTCGGTTCAGCGAACTCGTCGAGGCCCGGCTCATGCTGGAGCCGTTCGTCGCCCGGCTCGCGGCCGAACGGCACGACCCGGACGACAACGAGGAACTGCGGGAGATCGTGCGGCAGGGGTACGAGGCCAAGAGTAACGACGCCTGGCTGCGCGCCACCGACGCGTTCCACACCAAAGTGCTGTCGATGTCCGGAAACGGCATGCTCACGCTCATCGCCTGCGCGTTGAAGGACATTTTCACCGAGCGCGCCTCGACCGTCTATGTGGCCAATGAGGGTGACCACGTCAGGGAGGCGCATTCCCAGATTGCCGAGGCGGTCATCGGCGGTGACGCCGAGACCGCGGAGCGTCTGATGCGCGACCACCTCCAGGAGTACGTGGAGGTGGTCGCCGAACGCGAACCGAATCTGATGAACGAGGTCGTCGACTGGCGGTAGCGGCGCGGCCCGATCCGGCGGTCGCACCACCACCAGGAGAACAGTCGACCGGGAACCGTTCGCCGGACCGGTCCTGCTTCCACGGCGCCCCGGTCGCCTCCGACTCCCTGCCTTGCGGAGTCGAAGGCGACCGGGGCGCCGTCGTCAGCGGCCCCGTCGGCCACGCCGCGGTGGGCGGGGGACCGCGGCCGGGGAGGAGAGCCTCCCCGGCCTCTTCCCCTCTAATGATAGTAATAGTTATAATCTCGTGAACCTTTGAGGTTCTCTGTGTTCGCCCCCTCGCTTGTCGTCATCACTGCAGGTGGGAGGGGTGGAATGGAGGGTTTCCGGGGGCGGGTGGGCTGTTCTGTGCCGGTGGGCGCGTTGCGCGGGGCTGGACAGGTGTGACCAGGGCCTCTAACGTGATAACCATCACGATAATCATCATGGTTACGTGGTCAGTTGATTGGATGGCCCATGAACATGCGCAAGAGCTGGTCCCGTTCCGTTCTGGCCGCCACCGGAGCCGCGGTCCTGCTCGCGGGAGCCGCCGGATGCGGCGGCGACCCGGCGGAGAGCACGGCCGGCGAGGGACTGCCGGACACGATCAAGGTCATGTCCATCAAGGAGATGACCGGTGCGGTCTCCTTCGCGGGGGAGAACAGCACCAAGGGCGTCGACCTGGCGGTCGAGCAGATCAACGAGCAGGGGTTCCTCGGCGACACCAAGCTGGAGGTCGTCCTGGAGGACGGATCCGACAGCACCCAGGAGGCCGCCAGCCTCGCCACGCAGGCGATCTCCGACTCCTCCTACTCCGCGATCCTCGGCCCCGGCCTCAGTAGCCAGGCCTCCGCCATCTCGCCGATCGCGGAGAAGAACCAGATGCCGGTCATCTACTACCAGGCGGGCAGCAAGGGCGTCCTCACCGGCGACTACACCTACCGGGTCACCGCGCCCGCGGAGAGCTACTACCACATCATCGGCGACTACCTGGCCGAGAAGAAGATCGAGACCGCCGCGCTCCTCTACAACAGCGCCAACCCGACGCTCACCGAACTCGGCGAGAACGTGGTCCCCGGAGTGATCGAGGACAACGGCGTCTCCATCGAGCGCTCCGACACGGTCACCAACGAGACCCAGGACTTCACCGCGGTCAGCTCCCAGATCGTCAAGGCCGACACGGACGCGGTCTTCCTCCTGCTCCTCGGCCCCCAGAACCCCCGCGCCGTCAGCCAGCTCCGGCAGAAGGGCTACGAGGGCGAGATCATCGGCATGACCACGATGGGCGCCGGCAACCTGGAGACCGCGGGCGAGGACGCCGCCGGCGTCGTGTGGCCCAGCAACTTCAGCGCGCGCAGCGAGGCCCCCTCCACCCAGGAGTTCGTCGAGGCGTACAAGGCCAAGTACGACGGCGAGATCCCCAACAACTACGCCGCCGAGGGCTACGACGCGACGTGGCTGCTGGCCCGCGGTATCAAGGAGGCCAACAGCGCCGACCGCGTCGCCATCCAGGAGGGCATCGCCAAGGTCGCCCAGGAGGGCTTCGACGGCGCCCAGGGGCCGCTGACCTTCGAGGGCAACGACGTGCGCGTCGAGGGAGTGCTGGCCAGCTGGGACGGCTCCGAGGAGATCGTCATCACGCTGGACGGTTCCTGACGATGGACCGCCCGACCACCAGAGACGTCGGAAGAAGACAGGCAGCGGTGAGCACTCGCTCCACACCCACACGGCACACCACGGTTGAGAGGAGGTCCCCCCAGTGGTGGAGACCCTGATCAACGCGGTCACCCTCGGGTCGATCTACCTGCTGTTCGCGCTCGGCATGAGCGTGGCGTGGGGGACCATCGGCATCCTCAACTTCGCCCACGGCAGCACGTTCATGATCTCCGCGATGGTGGCCTACTACCTCGTGCAGCAGGTCTCGCTGCCCATGCCGGTCATGATCCTGATCGGGGGCGCGGTGGGCATGCTGGTCTCCGTGCTGACCCAGGCGCTGGTCTTCAACCCGATCCAGCGCCGCAATCCCGACCTCCTCAAGGCCGAGATGCAGATCGTGGTGGGCGGCATCGGGGTGGCCAGCGTCCTGCTGGCCATCGCCCAGAACCTCACCAAGAGCGTGCCGTTCGGCTTCTCGGCCAGCACGTTCACGATCAGGGCCTACTGGGTCGGCCCGGTGCAGATCTCCAACGTGCAACTGGTCATTCTGGTGGCGGCCGCCGTCCTGGCCGGGCTGACCGCGTGGTGGCTGCGGTCGGCCCGGGCCGGGCTGGCCCTGCGCGCCATCGGCGTCAACCCCGAGGTCGCCAGCCTCATGGGCGTCGACCGGGGACGGATGGCGCTCGGCACGATGGCGGCGGCCGGGGCCCTGGCCGGGATCGCCGGGATCCTGCTGACCTACTACCTGGGGTCGATCGCCGCGGAGACCGGAGACAGCCTCCTCATCAGCGCGTTCGCGGCGATCATTCTCGGCGGCGTCGGATCGGTCGCCGGCGTGGTCACCGGAACGATGATCCTGGCCTTCGCCGAGACGCTCGTGGTGACCCACCTGTCGGGCACCTGGGCCAACGCGGTGGCTTTCGGGCTCATCTTCCTGGTGCTGCTCTTCCTGCCCCGCGGCATCTTCGGCCGTAAGGAGGTACGGCGGACGTGATCTGGTACGAGGCGAACCTGGTCCTGATCGAGGCCACGTTCATCAACTTCCTCCTGGCGCTGAGCATCCAGATCCCGCTGCGGGTCGGAGTCTTCTCCTTCGCCGGCGTCGGAAGCTACGGGATCGGCGCCTACGCCGCGGCGATCCTGACCATCCGCTACGACGTCCCCGCCTTCGCCGCGATCGGCGCCGCCGTCGTCCTCGCGGCGGTCGTCGGCTACCTCTTCTCCCTGGTGGTGGCCCGGCTCAGCGGCCTGTACCTGGCGATGGCCACGGTCGCGTTCGTGCTGATCATCTCGGTGCTCGCGGTCAACGGCGGCGAGCTGACCGGGGGCGCGCACGGCCTGTACGGGGCGCTCAGCGACCTGACCACCGGCGGCGTGATCGCGGTGTGCGTCGTGGTGGCGGCGCTGCTCACGCTCACCGAACGGGGACCGCTGCGCAGGCGGATCGAGGCGGTCCGGGAGGACCCGGAGCTGTCCCTGTCCATGGGCATCGGGGTCGTTCCGATGCGGCAGCTGGCCTTCACCGTCAGCGGCGCGCTCGGCGCGTGCGCCGGCGCGATGAACACGCTGCTGCGCACCACCGTCTCTCCCGAGGAGCTCAACTTCCACCTGATCGTCCTCGCCCTGACGATGGTCGTCATCGGCGGTTCCCGGTCGTGGGTCGGCGCCTTCATCGGCGCCGTGATCTTCACCTGGCTGCCGAGCCTGCTGTCGGTCGTGGGCGAGTGGCAGGGCGTCGTCTACGGCGTGGTCGTCGTCCTCGCCGCGATCTTCATGCCGACCGGCCTGGTGGGCGCGGTCAAGGACCTCCACCGGCGGATCCGCGGCCGCAACAGGACGGTCCCGACCGCTTCGGACGACGTCAAGGAGGAGCGCGAGGTGTTCGAGACGCTCAGCGACGACTCCACGGAGGGGGTGCGATGACGACGGCCCAGACCGCGCCTCCCGTGCTGGAGGCCGAGGACGTGGCGGTGCACTACGGCGGCATCAAGGCCGTGGACGGCTTCGGGCTCCGGCTTCCGGCGGGGAAGATCTACGGAATCCTCGGCCCGAACGGCTCCGGCAAGAGCACCTTCCTGGCGGCCGTGACCCGGCTGGTGCCGCTCACCCGGGGACGTCTGCTCATCGACGGCAGGGAGTACCACACGGAGTCGCCGACCACGCTGGCCCGCAAGGGCCTGGCCCGGACCTTCCAGACCGTGCGGCTGCTGCCGGAGCTGACCGTCCTGGAGAACGTCCAGCTCGGCGCGGACACGAACGCCTCCGGAGGACGGCTGAGGTCCTGGCTGGGCCGGGACAAGCCGTCCGAGGCGGTCGAGGAGGCGATCGAGCGGACCGGGCTGGGCGACGTCCGTTCCGCCTGGCCGGGGGAGCTGTCCTACGGAATGGCGCGCCGGGTGGAGATCGCCCGGGCCCTGGCGGCGCGGCCGCGGCTGCTCCTGCTCGACGAGCCGACCGCGGGCATGAACCACTCCGAGCGGCAGGAGGTCTCGGAGCTGATGCGCAAACTGCGGGACGAGGGGCTGGCCCAGCTGATCGTCGAGCACGACGTCCAGATGATGGTGGACACCTGCGACCACCTCGTGGCGATGAACTCCGGCACGCTCGTGGCCGAGGGCTCGCCCTCGGAGGTCGTCTCCCATCCCGCGGTGCAGGAGGCCTATCTGGGGAAGCGGTGGCGGTCCCATGCTTGAGATCCGTGATCTGCACGTCAGCTACGGAAAGATCGAGGCCGTCCGCGGGGTGAGCGCCTCGGCGGCCCCCGGCCGGATCACCCTGGTGCTCGGGGCCAACGGCGCGGGCAAGACCACGACGCTGCGGGCGGCCATGGGCCTGCTGCCGGTCCGCTCGGGCGAGGTGGTGCTGGACGGCACGCCGGTCACCGGCCGGCCGACCCACCGCATCGTGCGCGAGGGCCTGGCCCTGGTGCCGGAGGGGCGGCAGGTCTTCGCCCCGCTGACCGTGGAGGAGAACCTGACCCTCGGCGGCTACACCGTGAGCCGGGAGAAGGCGTCGGGAACCCTGGAGCGCGCCTACGAGATGTTCCCCATCCTCAAGGAGCGGCGCAACGGTCCGGCCGGCCTGCTCAGCGGCGGGGAGCAGCAGATGCTCGCCTTCGGACGGGCGCTGATGTCCTCGCCGCGGGCGATGATGCTGGACGAGCCCTCCATGGGGCTGGCCCCCACGATGGTCGAGTCCGTGTTCGGCGCGGTCCGCACCATCGCCGACTCCGGCATCGCGCTGCTCATGGTGGAGCAGAACGCCGACATGGGGCTGGAGATCGCCGACGACGTCGTGGTCGTGGCGCGCGGTGAGGTGGTGTTCAGCGGCCCGGCGGAGCAGGCCCGCCGCAACACCTCGGTGGTCCGCGCCTTCCTGGGGGAGGCGGCGCTCGGTTCCTGACCCCGACCAACGGCGGGGCCGTGCCCGGCACGGCCCCGCCGCCGTGCGTTCGTGACGCACGGCCTTTCCGCGACAGTACGAAGGCGGTGAAGCGTGTCGCGAACCCCGACCGAAACCTCCGAGGTCTCCCCGAGCCGGGTCATCGTCCCGCTGGTCCTCGGCGGACTGACCTACGCCATGTCGCAGAACGCGATCGTCCCGGTCCTCGCGGAGATCCAGCGCGCCACCGGCTCCACCGTCAGCGAGGCGGCCTGGGTGGTCACCGGCTTCTTCATCTCCTCGGCGGTGCTGGCCGTGATCGCCGGGCGCCTGGGGGACCTGCTCGGCCGCAAGCCGGTGCTGCTCGCCGTGCTGGCCCTGTTCGCGCTCGGCGGCGTGATCGCCGCGGCGGGCGGATCGCTGGGCGCGGTGGTCGCCGGACGGGTGGTCATGGGGGCGGCGGGCGGCGTCTTCCCGCTGGCCTTCGCCATTCTCGGCCGGCTGCTGCCCCGGGACCGGGCGGCGGTCGGCATGGGCATGGTCAGCTCCATGCTCGGCCTGGGCGGCGCGCTCGGGCTGCCCCTGGGCGGCCTGGTCGCCGACCACTTCGGCTACCAGGGGCTCTTCTGGGGCTCGGCGGGCATGGCGGCGGTGTCCCTGGCCGCGATCGCGGTCCTGGTGCCGGGGGTGCCCGGACACGGCGAGGGCCGGATCGACTGGACCGGCGCGGTCCTGCTCACCTTCGCGCTGAGCACCGTGCTGCTCGCGGTCAGCCAGGGGGCGACGTGGGGATGGCGCTCCGCCCCGGTCGTCGCCCTGGTCGGCGCGGGGAGCGCGGCCCTGGTCGCGCTGCTGGTGGTGGAGCGCCGGGTCCGCGACCCGCTGATCAACCTGGGCCTGATGCGGGTGCGCAACGTCTGGCTGGCGCACGTCATCGGATTCCTGGTGAACTGCGGGCAGATCACGGCCTTCCTGCTGGTGCCGCAGATGGTCCAGATGCCGGCCGGGGGCGGGGTCGGCCTGGGGGCGGGGGCGACCCAGGCCGGGATGTACCTGCTGCCCTTCTCGCTGACCACCCTGGTGGCGGGGGCGCTGACCGGCCGGGCCGTCGCACGCTTCGGGACCCGGCCCCCGCTGGCGGTGGGCGCGGCCTCGGCCGTGGCCGGACTGGCGATCCTGGCCTTCTGCCCGACCAGCCCGGCCACGGTCCTGCTCGGGGCGGGGATCACCGGGATCGGCGGCGGAACGGTCTACAGCGTGCTCCCGGTCCTCATCTCCGAGTCGGTGCCGGAGCACGAGGTGGGCGCGACCAACGGGATCAACACCATCATCCGCACCATCTCCATGGCGCTCCTGTCGCAGGTGACCACGGTGGTGCTGGTCCTGTGGACCCCCGAGGGGGCGCAGTACCCGCTGCGGGCGGGGTTCACGATCGACTACAGCCTGGCCGCGCTGCTCAACCTGCTGGCCCTGTTCCTGGTGCCGCTGGTGGTCTCCACCGTGGCGGGCGGCGCCCGGCGGAGCGGGCGGGGACGGCGCGCGGGGCGCGCCGCGGCGCGGGACCCGGAGTCGGAGCGGACAGCGGCCGGGGACCACCCGCGGAGCGAGACATCCGATGACAGGAGGACAACGGGATGACCGAGGACGTCGAGCGGCGGCTGCGCCGCCTGGAGGACCGGGCGGAGATCCACGACCTGGTCGCACGCTACGCCCTGGCGGTGGACGACCGCGACTACGCCGCGCTGGCCGGGATGTACGCCGCCGACGCGGTGTTCGACCACGCGGGGGCCGTCCTGCGCGGCCGTGAGGCGATCGTGGAGTTCCTGCGGGAGCGGGCGAAGCTGAACGGCAGGACCGTGCACTCGCCGCACACCATCGCGATCGAGTGGGTGGACGACGACACGGCGCGGGGCACCGTCGCCGGGCACGCCGAAATCGAACGCGACGGGGAGTTCCTCCTCGCCGCGTTCCGCTACCACGACTCCTACGTCCGGCAGGACGGCGCCTGGCGGTTCCGGGAGCGCAGGTCGAAGTTCCTCTACGTCACCCCGGTGCAGCACCTCGCGGAGATCTTCCGCACCCCGCTCACCCTGCGCTGGCCGGGGACCGAACCCGCGCCGAGCGAACTGTGACACCAAGAGGCGTCGGGGCGGCCCGGACCGGGCTGCCCCGACGCCTCTTCTCTTCTCCGCTCCCGTTCCCCCGTTCCCGGGAGGTTCGGGGACCGGCGCCGGGTCCCTCCCCCGACACCGGCGCCGGTCCGGGCCCGCTCCGTGCCTCCGCACCAGGGGACAGCAGGGGTACGGAGCGGGGGTTGGCGGACGTGGTTGGTCGCGGTGCGGCGCCGTGTCCCCGCTGCCGCACCGCGACGGTCTGTGGAGCCTCTGCGGGCTCAGCTCTCCAGGCCGAGGATCCGGGCGAGGTTGCCGCCCAGGATCGCGGCCTCGTCGTCGGGGTGCAGTTCCAGCCGCCGGATGGCCTCGATCTCGGCGGCCGGGTCCACCATCGGCCAGTCGGAGCCGAAGATCATCCGGTCGGGGCCGTGCCGGTGCACCAGGGCGCGCAGCCGCTCGGTGGGGATCTCGGCCAGGCTCGGCGGCCACGAGGTCTCCAGCACCAGGGGCAGCCCCACCACGTACTTCTCCGCGTCGTCCAGCCGCCGGAAGCCGCCGAAGTGGCAGGCCATCAGCCGCAGCTTCGGGAAGTTGCGCACCACGTCGGCGAGCATCTGCGGGGTGGAGTTGTCGTTGGCCGAGCCCTCCCCGCCGAAGCCCACGTGGGTGATGACCGCGATGTCGGAGCCGAAGGCGTCGAACAGGTCCCACAGCCGCCGGTCGTCCAGGGAGAACCGCTGGTACAGCGGGTGCAGCTTCACGCCCTTGATGCCGTGGCGCTGCAGGATCTCCATGTTCTCCTCGACCGACAGGTCGAGGTGGACGGTGCCGAACGGGGTGAGCCAGTCGCTGCGCTGGGAGGAGATGAACTCGTTGGCGCGGTCGACGTGGCGGGCGTGGTCGGCGATGCCGAAGGCGACGCAGTGGTCGATCCCGGCGGCCGCCATGGAGCGCTTCAGCCCGGGGACGGTGCCGTCGTACAGCGCCTCCATGCCGGGAACGCGTCCGGCCAGGGCCTTGGCCGCGATCTTCTCCGGCCAGACATGGGTGTGTGCGTCGATGATCATGGTTGCCTCACAGTTTCCCGGACTCGCCGCCGTCGATGACGAAGACCGATCCGGTGATGAAGTCGGAGCCGGGTGCGGCCAGCAGGCAGGCCAGCGGCACCAGTTCGGAGACGTCCCCCATGCGCTTGGCGGGGATGCGGCGCACCCTGCGGTGCAGCAGGTCGGGCGACTCCAGCACCGCGCTCTGCGCGTCGGTGGCGAACGCGCCGGGGGCGATGCAGTTGACCTGGATGTTGTGGCGGGCCCACTCCGCGGCCAGCGACTCGGTGAACCGCACCACCGCGCCCTTGGAGGTGGCGTAGCCGACCAGGCCGGGCTTGCCGCGCACGCCGGTGGTCGAGGCGATGTTGATGATCTTGCCGCCGCCCTGGGTGATGAAGTGGCGTCCGGCGGCCTGGGCCAGCGTCATCGGGGCGATGACGTTGACCTCCAGGGTGCTGCGCCACTGTGCGACGGGTTCGGTGGCGAAGTCGGCGGCCGGGGCCACGCCGGCGTTGTTGACCAGGATGTCGATCCGGCCGTGCCGCTCGACGACGAGGTCGACCAGGCCGTTCAGCGACTCCTCGTCGCGCAGGTCGACGGTGGCGGTGGAGATGCGCTCCGGGTCCTTGGCCTCCAGTTCGCGCAGCTGGTCGGTGGAGCGGGCCGCGCCGACCACCAGCGCGCCGCGTTCGGCGTAGCCGCGGGCGATCGCGGCCCCGATGCCGCGGCTGGCACCGGTGACGAGCGCGACCTTGCCTTCGAGTTCTCCCGCCATCAGGCCCACCCCCCCGCGGGGCGCGGAGTCGGGGGTGTGGGGTAGGGGTGGATCAGGGGTCGGTCCAACACCGGTGACTCTCCTACTCGTGGTTGACTGCTGCGGTACCTCTGCCGTCGGCTGGGTGGGCGCCTCACCGCAGTACGCCCGGCGGGAGCCGCACCGGCCCGCTGCCTCCGGAAGCCACACTTAATTATTATAATGATTATGACGCCGTGGCGCCAGAGGGGGCGGGGCGGTCGGCGGGATTGAATGTGACCGCTCGAACATTAATCATGAATATGATTATATGGTAAGCGTGGGAGGTGTCATGGCAGAGGAAGACGTGCTCGTCGAACGGCGAGGACAGGTCGCCTGGATTCGACTGAACCGTCCGGAACGGTTCAACGCCTTTGACGGACCGATGGCACGGTCCGTGGTCGCAGCGATCGAGGACTGCGTCGACAGCGGTGTGATCGTGATCACGGGTGAGGGGAGGGGATTCTGCGCGGGCGGCTACCTGGCCACCATGGACGACCCCGACCCGCGTGAGGTGCGCGCCATGTACGAGGGCTCGCTCGCCCTCCTCGACGCGATCCGCACCTCTCCGCGCCCGGTCATCGCCGCCGTCAACGGCGCGGCGGCCGGCGGCGGCAACGAACTGGTCATCGCCTGCGACCTGGCCGTCGCCTCGTCGAAGGCCACCTTCGGCCAGACCGGCCCCCGGGTCGGCAGCGCCCCCGTCCTCGGCGGCACCAACATCATGCCGATCCAGATCGGGGAGAAGCGCGCCAAGGAGCTGTCCTTCCTCTGCCGCCGCTACACCGCGGCCCAGGCCCTGGAGATGGGACTGGTCAACGCGGTCGTGGAACCCGAGGAGCTGGAGTCCACCGTCGAGGAGTGGGCGGCCGAACTCCTCGCGCTCAGCCCCCGCTACCTGGAGATCGCCAAGATCAGCTCCAACCTGTGGTGGAACAGCGCCCGCGACTCCTTCCGCTCCGGGATCGGCATGCTCGCCCAGGCCATCGCCAGCCACGACATGCTCGAAGGCGCCCGGGCCTTCGCCGAGAAGCGGCCCCCCCGTTTCGCCCCCCTCTTCACCAGCCCCGAGGAGAACTGATGCGCACCTACAAGGATCTCCGCCCCGCCTTCCCCGACCGCGAGGACTGGGCCCTGCCCACGGTGCTGCGCCGCCGTGTCGAGCTGGCCCCCGACGCGATCTACCTGGACGCCCCGGAGGAGGGCCGGCGCTGGACCTACGCCGAGACGCTGGCCACCGCCGAGAACGTCGGCCGCTCGCTGCTCGCCGAGGGCTCTCCCGGCGACCGGGTGCTCATCATGGCCCGCAACTCCTCGGCGTTCATCTTCACCTGGCTGGGCAGTGCCATGGCGGGCATGGTCGAGGTCCCCATCAACACCGCCTACAAGGGCGACTTCCTCACCCACCAGGTGCGCGTCTCGCGGCCCCGCTGGGCGGTCATCGACGCCGAGCTCGCCGAGCGCTTCACCGAGGTGGCCTCCGAGTGCGCCGACATCGAGCGCTTCTGGGTCATCGACAACGGCGACGTCGACGCGGCGATCACCGCGCTGCGCGAGGCCGGGTGGCGGGCCGACCGCTGGGAGGAGCTGACCACCGAGCGCGAGGGCGAACTGCCCGAGGTCTCGCCGCGCTCCCTGGCCTCCATCTTCTTCACCTCCGGCACCACCGGCCCGTCCAAGGGCGTGGCGATGCCGCACGCGCAGATGTTCTTCTTCTCCGCGGAGACCGCCTGCCTGACCCGGCTCACCGACCGCGACGCGGCCATGGCGGTCACCCCGCTGTTCCACGGCAACGCCCAGTTCATGTCGGCCTACCCGGCGCTGCTCAGCGGCGCCCGGTTCGTGCTGCGCAGCCGGTTCAGCGCCAGCCGGTGGATCGACCAGATCCGCGAGTCGCAGGTCACGGTCACCAACTTCATCGGCGTCATGATGGACTTCGTCTACAAGCAGCCGCGCCGCCCCGACGACGCCGACAACCCGCTGCGCTGCATCTTCGCCGCCCCCACCGCCTCCTCCATCCTGGAGGACTTCAAGAAGCGCTTCGGCATCGAGGCCTTCGTCGAGGTCTTCGGCCTCACCGAGACCTCCGCGCCGATCCTGTCGCCCTACGGCGAGGACCGCCCCGCGGGCGCGGCCGGACTCGCCGCCGACGACTGGTTCGACGTGCGCCTGGTCGACCCCGAGACCGACGAGGAGGTCCCCGTCGGCGAGGTCGGCGAGCTGGTCGTGCGCCCCAAGGTCCCGTGGATCACCAGCATGGGCTACTACGGGATGCCGGAGAAGACCGCCGAGGCCTGGCGCAACCTGTGGTTCCACACCGGCGACGCGCTGCGCCGCGACGCCGACGGCTGGTACTACTTCGTCGACCGCTACAAGGACGCGCTGCGCCGCCGCGGCGAGAACATCAGCTCCTACGAGGTCGAGCAGGCCATCCTCGGCTACGACGCGGTGGTGGAGTGCGCGGTCATCGCGGTGCCCGCCGAGGTCGACGCGGGCGAGGACGAGGTCATGGCGTGCGTGGTCGTGCGCGAGCCGATCTCCCCCGAGGACCTGTGGAAGTGGTGCGACTCCCGACTCCCGGCCTTCGCCGTCCCGCGCTTCCTGCGCTTCGTGGAGACGCTGCCCAAGACCCCCTCGGAGAAGGTGCAGAAGGCCGTGCTGCGGGAGGAGGGCATCACCGCCGACACCCACGACCGGCTGGCCGGTCAGCAGCGCTGAGCCGGCGGGGCCGGCCGCCGCAGAGCCGGCCGGCCCCGCGCCGGGGCGGCGTCCGGAGCCGCTGAGCGGACGCCGCCCCGCACCCTGTTCGGGGCCGCCCGGAACCGGGCGGCCCCGACGCGTGAGGCGGGCGGGGAGTGTTCCGGGGCACCGGGACGCACCCCGCCGGAGCAGACGAAGGCCGCGGCCCGGACCCTGGCACCAGGGTCCGGGCCGCGGCCTTGCGCGGGACGGTCAGCGGAACGCGGGCAGCACCTCGTTCTTGAACAGTTCCAGCGTGGACAGGACCTGCTCCTGCGGGGTGTCGTACCACTGCGCCCGCAGCACGATGTAGGTCAGCCCCTGGCTCTCCAGGTCCTTGAGCGCGCGGATGGCGCCCTCGGGGTCGGTGAACAGGTAGGAGGAGTCGGCGACCTCCACCGCGGCCTGCTCCGTGCTCAGGTGGCGGTAGTTCTCGCCCTTCTCCGGCGCGTTGAACTCCGCGTACTTGCGGGTGAGCGCGCCGCGGTAGCGCAGCCCCAGTTCCCGGGCGCGCTCGGCGTCGCGGTCGAGCAGCAGCTCCCGGCGCACCACCAGTTCGGAGGGGCCGCGGCCCAGGCGTTCGCGTTCGGCCTGGTAGTGGCCCAGGACGACCTTCAGCTTCTCCGGGCTGACGTGCGGCGGGACGATCCAGGCGTCGCCGAGCCGCGCGGCGCGCTGGGCGCCCTTCTTGTGCGGGCCCGCGCCGATCCAGATCTGCGGGCCGCCCGGCTGGACCGGCTTGAGGCTGATGTGCTGGTCGCGGACGGAGTAGTGGGTCCCCTCGAAGGTGATCCGCTCGCCCGACCACAGTTGGCGGATCAGCGAGACGCTCTCCTCGAAGCGGGTCACACGCTGGTCCATCGGGACGCCGAAGGAGTCGAACTCGTTCTCCCGGTAGCCCATGCCGAACCCGGCGATGGCGCGGCCGCCGGTGATGTGGTCGAGGGTCGCGAAGTCCTCGGCGACCTGGACCGGGTGGTGCAGGGGCAGGATGAACATGTTGGTGCCCAGGGTCATGTCGCCCGCCTCCTGGGCCAGCGCGGACAGGATCGGCACCGGCTGGAGGGTCGGCATGTTGCCGAGGTAGTGCTGCAGCACCCAGATGGACGAGATGCCCGAGTCGCGGGCGATCCGGACCTGCTCCCGCATGGCGGCGATGCGGTCGGCGGGGACCACGTCCGGGGGGAAGTCGTTCATGATGGCGAGACCGAACTTCAGCGCCATGAAGCACACCCCACTCTTTCGATGTTATTGATGATAATGAAATTAGCCTACTCGTCCCCGGGGGGCAAGGGGGTGCCTGGGGTTGAGGGGCGGTCCTTAACTATGTTAATGATTGTCTTGATAGATGCGATACGGTTCACGACTTCCAGGACGGCACGGCATGGCTCTCGACCTCAAACCGCTGATCAACCCGGATTCGGTGGCCATCATCGGCGCCTCGCCCAACGAGGCCGGGCACGCCGGACGCTGCCTGGCCAACCTGGAGCGGACCGGCTACCCCGGCCGCATCTACCCGGTCAACCCCAAGTACGACAGCATCGGCGCGCACACCTGCTACCCCTCCGCCCGTGACCTGCCCGAGCAGGTGGACGCGGCCTACCTGCTCGTCCCCGCCCGGGCCGTGGAGAGCGCGCTGGAGGACTGCCTGGAGCGCGGCATCCGCACGGTCACCATCTGCTCGGCGGGCTACGCCGAACTCGGCGAGGAGGGCGCGCAGCGCCAGCGGCGCCTGGTGGAGCGCGCCCGGGAGCGCGGGGTCCGCCTGCTCGGCCCCAACTGCATCGGCGTGCTCAACCCGGTCGACACCTACGTCGGCTGCCCCACCTTCAACATCACCTACTCCTACACGCCCGGCTCCATCGCCCTGCTCAGCCAGAGCGGCGGCATGGCCGCCGCGCTGTTCAACCGGGCGCAGGGCCGCTCCATCGGCATCCGGGCGATGGTCAGCCTCGGCAACGAGGCCGACATCCAGATGGGGGAGCTGCTCGACGCCTTCGTCGCCGACCCGCAGACCGAGGTGATCGCGGTCTACGTGGAGCAGCTGCGCGACGCCGAGCGGTTCGCCGCCGCCGCCGAACGCGCCCGCGCGGCCGGCAAGCCGATCGTGCTGCTCAAGGTCGGCGGATCGGAGGCCGGACGGCGCACCGTCCTGGGCCACACCGGGGCCATGGCCGGGGAGCAGGCGGTCTTCTCCAGCATGATGCACCACCTGGGCGTGGTGGAGGTCGCCACGGTCGACGAACTGCTCAACACCGCCTACGCGCTGAGCCGCCTGCCGCTGCCCGCCGGCCCCCGCCTCGGCGCGCTGAGCCCCTCCGGCGGCGAGTGCGGCTACATCGCCGACCGCGCCAGCGCCCACGGCCTGGACATGCCCCTGCCCACCCGGCAGACCCTCGACGAGCTGAGCGAGCGGCTGAAGCTGGCGCTGCCCGGCAACCCGCTGGACACCACCGGGCAGGTCATCGGCGACGGCGACCTGCTCAGCGAGGTCATGCGGATCTTCACCGCCGACCCGAACCTGGACATGGTCAACCTGGGCATCCCCACCTGGGGGCCCTACGACTCCGACGCGCTGCTGCCGCGCATCATCGAGGCGGTCAAGGCCTGCGACAAGCCCGCGGTGATCTCCGCCTGGACCGCCCGCGACCTCACCGAGCGGGCCGAGGAGCTGCTGCGCGAGTCCGGGGTGTGCTGGTTCGCCAGCTCCGACGACGCCATGGCCGCGCTGGCCAACGTGTGGCGCTACGCCGAACTCGTCCGCCGCACGCCCTCCGCCGAGACCCCCGCGCCCGTCGCCCTGCCCCGGCCCGACGTCGACGAACTCAACGAGCACGCCGCCAAACGGCTGCTCGCCGAGGGCGGTGTGCCCGTCGTCGCCGAGACCCTCGCCGCCGACACCGACGCCGCGCTGCGCGCCGCCCGCGAGATCGACGGTCCGCTCGTGGTCAAACTGGTCGCCTCCGGCATCACCCACAAGTCCGAACTGGGCCTGGTGCGGCTGCTCGACAGCGCGGAGGAGGCCGAGGCCGTGCTCGCCGACCTGGCCCGCACCGCGGAGAAGGAGAACCTCTCCGTCGAGGGCTACCTGGTCGCCGAACGGCTGTCGGGCACCGAGATCATCCTCGGCGCGGTCCGCGACGACACCTTCGGCCCGGTGCTCATGGTGGGGGCGGGCGGCATCCTCGCCGAGCACTTCGCCGACCGGGTCTTCCTGCCCTGCCCCGCCGCCCCCGAGCAGGTGCGCGCCGCGATCGAGCGGCTGGCCGTCCACCCCGTGCTCGCGGGCGCCCGCGGCCGCCACCACGACGTGGACGCGCTGGTGGACGCCGCGGTCGCGCTTTCCCGGGTCTTCGCCGGAAGCCCGTGGATGACCGAGGTCGACCTCAACCCGGTCATCGTCGGCCTCCGCGGACAGGGCGCGGCGGCGGTGGACGCCGTCATCGGCCTGGCCCCCCGCGCCTGACCTCCCCGAACCCGCCGAGGAAGTCGACCGCACCACAGGACTGCCGAGGCACGCCGCCCCCGCTCTACACGGAGCGGGGGCGTCCGCGCAGAGCACACCCGCAACCACGAACGAGGAAGCACGATGCGGAGTACGCAGAACCAGCAGGAGCAGAGCGTGCCGGCCACGGACGGCGCGGCGTTCCCCCACCTGTTCAGCCCCGTCCAGATCGGGCCGATGCGGCTGCGCAACCGCGTGATGGCCCCGCCGCACTCCTCCGCGATCGGCAACCTGTGGGGCACCGAGGAGGAGGCCGAGCGCACCTTCGCCTACTGGCACTCACGGGTCAGCGACGGCGGCCCCGCCTGGGTCGGAGGTGTGACCGGGCGGGTCCGCAACAAGCTGATCCCCGGGTTCGAGCCGCACGGCTACGGCGCGGAGACCGTCGGCTACTTCCGCCTGCCCTTCTACGTGGAGCGCATCGGGCGCTTCGTCGAGGAGATGCACTCCGCCGGAGCGGTGGTCACCACCCAGCTGACCCTGCTCGGCGGCGTGCCGCACGCCCCCTCGACCCGGCGCAGCTCCACGCTGTACAACCACCGTCCGCACGTGCTGCACGTCGACGAGATCGCCGAGTTCGTGGAGGAGTACCGGTTCTCCGCCCGCCAGGCCCGCAAGGCCGGGCTCGACGGCATCGAGCTGCACCTCAACCACGACGACATGCTGGAGTGGTTCCTGTCGCCGCTGACCAACCAGCGCGACGACGCCTACGGCGGCTCCCTGGAGAACCGGGCGCGCTTCGCGGTCGAGGTGCTCACCGCCGTCCGCGAGGAGATCGGCTCCGACATGGCACTGGGCGTCCGCTTCAACCTGCGGGAGGAGGAGCCCGGCGGCTACACCGCCGCCGACGGCATCGAGATCGCCCAGTACCTGGAGTCCACCGGCCTGCTGGACTTCCTGCACGCCGTCATCGGCAGCCCGTGGGGCGACCCCAGCTACATCCAGCCCTACTTCTACGAACCCGCGCAGTGGGCCGACCTCGCCGGGGAGCTGCGGCGGGCGGTGTCGCTGCCGGTCGTCCACACGGGCCGGATCAACGACGTCCGGGTCGCCGAGCGGGTGCTCGCCGAGGGCAACGCCGACGTGGTGGGCATGGCCCGGGCGTTCATCGCCGACGGCGACCTGCTGAGCAAGGCGCGCGAGGGCCGCGTCGACGACATCCGGCCGTGCGTCGGCGGCAACGAGTGCATCACCCGCCGCTACGTGGACCGGCTGCCGTTCGGCTGCGCGGTCAACCCGCACACCAGCCACGAGATCGAGGGGCCGTGGCGGCGTGCGGCCAACCCCCGCCGGGTGCTGGTGGTGGGCGGCGGTCCCGCCGGCATGGAGCTGGCGGCCCTCACCGCCGAGAGCGGCCACACCGTGGAGCTGTGGGAGGCCGCCGACCGGCTGGGCGGGCAGTTGCGCGCGGTGGTCAACGCGCCGTTCCAGCAGCAGATGGCCCGCTACCTGGAGTGGCAGGAGCGCCGCCTGGCGACGGCGGGGGTGCGGGTCCGCCTCGGCGAGCGCGCCACCGCCGACAGCGTGCTCGCCGCCGGCTTCGACGTGGTCGCGGTCGCCACGGGCGCCACCCCCCGGCGTCCCGCCGAGATCGAGGGGGTCGACCAGGACCACTTCGTCTACGACATCCGCGACGTGCTGCTCGGGAACGTGGCGGTCGGCCAGGAGGTCCTGGTGGTCGCCCAGGACGACCACCTGCCGCCGCTGATGGTCGCCGACCACCTCAGCGAACGCGGACACGACGTGACGATCGTCTACCCCACGGCCGGTCCCGCCCCGATGCTCGGCCGCTACATCCTGGGCGGCATGCTGGCGCGGCTGTCCGCCCGGGGCGTGGTGTTCCGCTTCATGGAGGACGTCATCGGCATCGAGGAGGAGCGCATCCGGCTGCGCCACACCTACTCCCACCAGGAGAGCGAGCTGGGCGCCTTCGACTCGGTGGTGCTGGCCTGCGGCGGCGACTCCGACTCGGCGCTCCACGACGAGCTGCGCGGGCGCGTGCCGGACCTGCACATCCTCGGCGACGCCTTCGCCCCCACCCGCCTGGTGGCGGTCACCCGCCAGGCCTACGCGCTGGCCAAGGAGCTGCAGAAGTAGCGTCCGGCCCCGAATCGACCGGCGGACCCAGCGGACCGGAACACCACCGGCGCGGGTCCGCCGTCTCGTTGCGGAAAATTAGTGACGCAAGTCACTTGATTGGTTGACATTGCTGATAATTATCTGAATCATGAGCGGAGGTTGGTGTGGGCCGGCTCACCTCCCCCCGCACGGTCGGGAGGCCGAGCCCCGGCCCGTGCCACCGGTGAACGCCACCGTCCCGCCGCACCGCGGCGGTGGACTCCCCCCGACCAGAAGGACGAAACGATGGGTATCGCCCGCAGTGGCGGAGCTGTCCGCGCCCTCGCCCTGACCGCCACCCTGGCCCTCGCGCTCAGCGCCTGCGGCCGGTCCGCGTCCGACACCCCCGAGCAGAACGCGGACGGCCTCACCACGGTGAAAGTGGGCCTGGCCGCCCCCACGTTCAACACGGCCCTGATCAACCTGGTGATCGACGAGGACCTGGACGCCGAGCACGGCCTCGACATGCAGCCCACCAGGAGCGGCGCGGGCAGCACCAACCAGATCGCGGCGCTGCGCGCCGGCGAGTACGACTTCGCCGGGGTCGGCACCGCCACCGCGGCCGACGCCGTCGCCGAGGGCGCGGGACTGGTCGTCGTCGCCGGAACCGGAGGACTCATCAACAACGTGGTCCTCAACTCCGAGGTCGCCGAGGGACTCGACGTCTCTGCCGACGCCCCGGTGGAGGAGCGGATCAAGGCCCTGCGCGGCCTGACGATCGCCACCAGCCCGCCCGGCTCCTCCAGCAACCTCACCCTGCGCCACCTGGTCAGGGAGCAGGGACTCGACCCCGACAAGGACCTCAACATCGTCCCGGTCAACGACACCTCCGCCCTGGTCTCCGGCATCCGCCAGGGCCAGTTCGACGGCAGCTTCTTCGGCGTCGGCATCGCCGACGCCAACATCGCCGACGGGTCCGGAACACTGTGGATCTCGCTGCCGCGCGGCGACATCGAGGAGTTCGACGACCTGATCGGCGTCTGCATCGTCAGCACCCGGGAGTTCGTGGACAACAACCCCGAGGTGATCGAGGCCTTCCACGCCGCACTCGCCGACGCCCAGGAGTTCGTCGCCTCCGACCCCGAGGCGGCCGGGGAGGCCCTGCACGCCAACTCCTTCGCCGACCTGGACGCCGACGTCTTCGCCACCTCCTGGGAGCAGGCGCGGACCGGATACCCCGAGGGCGCGCTGTTCACCCGCGAGAACTGGGACACCTACGTGGAGCTCTTCGGAGAGGCCACGGACAAGGACCTGACGAGCATCGACTACGAGGACTTCGTCGCCGAGCCCGCCCGCGGCGAGTCCTGAGGCCCGGACCGTGCGAAGCTCCATCGAGGAAGCCCCCATGCACCACCAGGACACCGGCCGCGCCCCAGGGCGGACCATCTTCGAGACCCGGGGCATGGCCGTGGGATTCGGCGACCGGCCCGACGTCCTCGCCGGCGTGGACCTGCGCGTCGGCGCGGGAGAGTTCGTGGCCCTGCTCGGCCCCAGCGGCTGCGGCAAGTCCACCATCCTCAACACGGCAGCGGGCCTGCTGCGCCCGCGCCGCGGCGAGGTGCTCTTCGACGGACGCCCCGTCACCGGGGTGAACACCTCCGTCGGGTACATGACGCAGGACGACACCCTGCTGCCGTGGCGGACGGTCGCCGCCAACGTCGCGCTGCCGCTGCGGATGCGCCGGTTCCCCAAGCAGCGCATCCAGGAAGAGGTCGCACGCTACCTCGCCTTCCTGGACCTGGAGCACGCGGCCGGACTGTACCCCGCCCAGCTCAGCGGCGGCATGCGGCGCCGGGCGCTGCTCGCGCGCAGCATGATCTACGATCCGGCGCTGCTGCTCATGGACGAGCCGTTCGCCGCGCTGGACGCGCAGATGCGCCAGCAACTCCACGCCGACCTGCGCCGGGCCGTCCGCAGCACGGAGCAGACGGTCCTGTTCGTCACCCACGACCTCACCGAGGCCGCGGTGCTGGCCGACCGGGTCCTCGTCATCGGCGGCGGACCGCCCGGGGGAGTGGTGGCCGAGTTCACCATGCCCTTCGGCGCGGAACGGGACCCCGCGACGCTGCCCTACGAGGACGGCTTCGCCCAGGTCCAGCAGGAGTTGCAGGAGGCGCTGACCAAGGCGCGGGTACCGGCGGCGAAGGAAGAGGGGTGAGGTCGGTGAGCACCGTGGTCACCGAACGGGAGGCGACCGCCGAGCAGGCCCCCGAGGCGGCCAAGCCGGGCCGCGGCCGCACCCGGATCCGGTGGAGGATCCACCTGGTGCAGGTGGGACTCATCGCCGCGATCCTGGCGGCCTGGGAGCTGAGCGCCGGACGGCTGGTCGACGACCTGCTCACCAGCCGCCCCTCCGAGATCTTCCCGACCTTCTGGTCCTGGATCGTCTCCGGCGAGCTGCTCTACCACGCCTCCAGCACCTTCAAGGACGCCTTCCTCGGGCTCCTCAGCGGAGGGGCGGCCGGGCTGGTCGTGGGCTGCGTGCTCGGCCAGTCGAAACGGCTGGCGCAGGTGTTCGAACCGTTCATCACCGCGTTCTACACCATGCCCAAGCACGCGCTGATCCCCCTGTTCATCATGTGGGTCGGGATCGGCTCGGAGCTGCGGGTGCTCACCGCCGCGGCGATCGTGTTCTTCCTGGTCTTCTACAACACCTTCTTCGGCATCCGCGACGTCAGCCAGAACCTGGTCGACTCGGTCCGGGTGATGGGCGGAACCCCGCTCGACGTGCTCTTCCGGGTGATGCTGCCGTCCGCGCTGATCTGGGTGTTCGCCGCGTTGAAGCTGGCCGTCCCGCAGGCGATCGTCGGCGTGGTGGTCGCCGAGATGCTGGCGGGAGACCGCGGCCTGGGCTTCCTGGTGTCGATGAACGCGGGCACGTTCAACAGCGACGGCACGTTCGCCGCGATCCTGGCGCTGCTCATCGTCGGCTTCCTCGTGGACCGGCTGATGAACCTGGTCACCCGCCGGGCGCTGCTGTGGAAGAACAGCGACAGGGCGGTCTGAGACCCGGCGGCGCAGCGGCGGACCGTCCCCGCCCGCGCCTGCCGGGCGTCCCGCGCCACGGGCGTTCGCGCCCGCGGCGCGGGACGTTCGCTTCCGCGGCCCTCCGACGGGAAGGACGGGCCCCGGGGCGGATGCGTCGCACAAAGCGCTCCGAGACGTTCGGAACGGAGAAAGAAGCGTTCCGAACCGTCCGGATCAGTGGGCGGAGCGGGGAAATTCCGCGATTCCGTCACACGCCCCGGCCGCGGTCGGTAGCGTCGGCCGCATGCCGACCCAAGAGCACGAGATGCTCATCGAACTGTTCCGCAACCGGCCCGACCTGGCCGCGGCGCTGCTCGACGACGTGTTCGACGTCGAGGTGCCCGCGGACGCCCGGGCGCGACTGGAGTCGGGGGACCTCACCGAGTGCGCGCCCACCGAGTACCGCGCCGACGCGGTGGTGACGCTCCGCGGTGAGCGGGAACGCATGGCGGTGGTGGTGGAGGTCCAGCGCGACGGCGCGCACGTCCGGCGGTCCAAGCAGTGGAGCTGGCCCGCCTACCTGGCCACGCTCCGTTCCCGGATGCGCTGCCCCACGGTGCTGCTGGTGGTCTGCCCCGACGACGCCACCGCCCGCTGGTGCGCCGAGCCCATCGACACCGGCCACCCCGGCTGGGTGCTGCGGCCCCTGGTGGTGGGGCCGGGCGTGCTGCCCGCCGTGACCGAGGTGGCGGAGGCCGCCCGCCTGCCCGAGCTGGCCGTGCTGTCGGCCCTGGCCCACGGCGAGTCCCAGCCCCGGGTCCTGGACGCGCTGTACGGGGCCCTGGCGAGTGCCGAGGACGTGGAGCAGGCCCAGTTGTACGCTGATTTCGTACTCGCGGCGCTTCCCGAGGCCGCTCGTAAGCACCTGGAGGAACTGATGGCGACCGGAACCTACGAGTACAGGAGCGACTTCGCCAGGCGCTACGTGGAGAAGGGGCGCGCGGAGGGTGAGGCCCGTGCCGTGCTGCGGGTACTGGCCGCGCGGGGGGTGGAGGTGACCGAGGAGGCGCGTCGGCGGGTGCTGGAGTGCGCCGATCCGGACGTCCTGGACCGGTGGCTGGAGCGGGCCCTGACCGCACGCACCGCCCACGACCTGTTCACCGACTGAGGCTTGGGGAAGAGCGGAGCCCAGCGCGACGGAGCCTCACGCGTCCGGACGAGCCGCCCGTGAGCACCTGGAGGAGCTGATGGCGACCGGAACCTACGAGTACAGGAGCGACTTCGCCAGGCGCTACGTGGAGAAGGGGCGCGCAGAGGGGCGCGCGGAGGGGCGCGCGGAGGGTGAGGCCCGTGCCGTGCTGCGGGTGCTGGCCGCGCGGGGGGTGGAGGTGACCGAGGAGGCGCGTCGGCGGGTGCTGGAGTGCGCCGATCCGGACGTCCTGGACCGGTGGCTGGAGCGGGCCCTGACCGCACGCACCGCCCACGACCTGTTCACCGACTGACATCCGTGCCGTCTGCGGCCGTGAGACACGACGACGGCCCTCCCGCGACCGGGTCGCGGGAGGGCCGTGGCGCGGGGGCGCGGTCCGCTACGGGGCGCTGCCGCTGTTGGGGCGGCCGCCCAGGGCCAGCACCGTCAGCACCACCGCCGTGGAGACCACGGTGATGACCACCGACAGCGAGGCCAGCAGCGGGAACGTGCCCGCGGTCCACAGGTCCAGGATGGCCTGGCCCACGACCGGGGAGCCCGGTCCGGCGAGCATCGCCGAGGCGTTGATCTCGCCCGCCGACAGGATGAACAGCAGCGACCAGCCCGCCACCAGGCTCGGCGCCATCAGCGGCAGGATCACCCGGAGGAAGACCCGCCAGTCGCGGGCGCCGGAGACCTCCGCGGCCTCCCGCATCTCCGGACCGATCTGCTGGATCGCGGAGTTGGCGTAGAACGACGCCTGCGGCAGGAAGATCACCACGTAGGTGCTGACCAGCAGCAGCAGGGTCCCGTTCCAGCGGAAGGGCGGACCGGCGAACGCCACCAGGAAGGCGATGCCCACCACGATGTGCGAGATCGCCGCCGGAACCTTGATGACGCCGTCGACGAGACGCCCCAGGAACGAGCGGCGCCGGTAGGACAGGTAGGCCAGCAGCGCCGCCAGCAGGGTGGTGATGGTCGCGGTCAGCAGCGCCAGCAGCAGGCTGTTGGTGATGCCCCGGCGCACCGCCAGGCGTCCCCACAGGTCGACGTAGTTGTCGACGCTCAGGGTGCCGAAGTCGACCTGCGGCGTCCAGAAGCCCTGGAAGGAGACCAGCAGCAGGGCCAGGAACGGCAGCACCGAGGTGGCCCCCAGGTAGCCGAGCACCAGCAGCCGCGCCGGAAGCTTCCAGCGGCCCAGCGAGACCAGCGCCGCGCGGGCCCCGCGCCCGCCGATGCGGGCGAACCGCCCCTTGGCCATGATGCGGCGCTCCACCGACCAGGCGACGACCACGATGGTGATCAGGATCAGGCTCATGCTCAGCGCCGTGATCAGGTCCGGCGGGTACTTGCGGGTCACCGCCTGCACGATGGACACCGGAAGCACCTGGATCTGGGCGGAGGTGCCGATGACCACGGGGACCGAGAACAGCGCGAAGCCGATGGTGATCAGCTGCAGCACCGCCGCGCCCATGGCGGGCTTGAGGTTGGGCAGGGTCACCCGGAACAGGGTCTTGACCGGCCCGCACCCGGAGACCCGGGCCGCCTCCTCCAGCGCCGGGTCCAGCGACTGCAACCCGCTGGAGATCGCCAGGTAGGCGTAGGGGGTCAGGTAGAGGGCGTAGACGAAGACCAGCCCGGGCCAGGTGAAGATGTCCAGCGGCCCGGTCTCCAGGTGGACGCCGACCAGCCCCAGCAGCTTCCGCAGCCAGTGGTTGAGGAAGCCCGCCTCGGGCGTGGCCAGGAAGACCCAGCCGATCGAACCCGCGATGGCGGGCACGAACAGCGGCATCAGCGGCAGCGCCTCGGCGGCCCACCCCATCCGGGCGTCGGTGCGCACGTTGATCCACGCCAGCACGGCGCCGATGAGGAAGGCCAGCCCGCCGCCCAGGGCCACGGCCACGACCGCGTTGCGGAGCACCTCCAGGGTCCTGGCGCTGGTGAGCACGTCGAGCACGGCGGGCAGTTCCATGCCCAGCTCGCCGATGAAGGCGCGGCCCACCGGGTAGACGATGAAGGCGACCACGACGGCCGCGGCCACCCAGCTCACCAGCTGGAAGGAGGAGAACCTGCGGCCGGACCGGGCCGGCCGCGCGGCGGCTGCGGGAACGGTTTCAGGCCGTTGCAACGTACTAGTCATGATCGAGCACCACAACGCACGCGGCGGGGTCCACACCGACCCACACCTTCCGACCTGGGACCAGTTCCGGATCGTCGTCCGCCCACACCCGGACGCTGGTCTCGCCGACCCGGACCACGTACTCGGTGTAGGAGCCGGCGAAGACGGCGTTGGTGATCTCCCCGGACCAGACGTTCTCACCGGAACGCTCGACGGTGTCGATCCACCAGCGGTGGGCGCGGCTGGCCACGAACCGGGAGCCGTCCGCGGACGCCCCGGGGCCGGGGTCGGCGATCCGCATCGGCCCGATGGCGGTCGCCACCTGGTGGGAGTCACCGCCGGCCGAGGTCACCGGGATCAGGTTGGCGGTGCCGATGAACTCGGCGACGTAGCGGTTGCGGGGCCGCTCGTAGATGTCGCGGGCCGACCCGTTCTGCATGACCTTTCCGGAGCGCATCACGGTGATCTGGTCGGCCAGCTCCATCGCCTCGGCCTGGTCGTGGGTGACGTAGACCGCGGTGAAGCCCAGGTCCTGCTGCATGGCGCGCAGTTCCCGGCGCAGGATCTCGCGGACCTTGGCGTCGATGTTGGACAGCGGCTCGTCGAACAGCACCACGTCGGTGCCCGCGACGATGGCGCGGGCCAGCGCCACACGCTGCTGCTGGCCGCCGCTGAGCTGCCCGATCGCGCGGGTGCCGTGCGAGGACAGGCCCATGATCTTGAGGACCTCGTCCACCCGGGCGCGGATCTGCTCCTTGGGCATCCGGTCCTTGCGGGGGCCGGTGGTGAGCGGGAAGGCCACGTTGTCGGCCACGGTCATGTTGGGCCACAGCGCGTAGCTCTGGAACACCATGCCCACCGGACGGTCCTGGGGTTCGACGGTGCGCAGTCCGGGCCCGAAGACCGGCTGGCCGTCGATGGTGATGCGGCCTTCGTCGGGGTGCTCCAGACCGGCCAGGCAGCGCAGCAGCGTGGTCTTGCCGCAGCCGCTGGGGCCGAGCAGGACGCAGAAGTCGCCCTTGGGCATGTGCAGGGTGACGTCATCGACGGCCGCCACGATCGTTCCGTCGGGCGCGCGGAAGCGTTTGCGCAGACCGACGATGTCCACCCCGTTGCGCGGCTCCTCCGTGACGGCGGACGCCGGGGTGTCGTGCGTGGTCATGGTCATCGGGAGTTCTCCTAGAAGGGTGGATCAGAAGCCGAGCAGCTCGTTGAGGTGGTCCTGCTCCTCCAGTGCGAGGCTCAGGTCCGGGGTGACGTAGCCCTCGGGCTCGGGCAGGGTGCCCTCCAGCTCACCGAGCGGCGAGATGCCGAAGCCCTCGTTGAGGGCGATCTGGCCCTTCTCCGACATCAGGAAGTTGGCGAACAGCAGCGCGGCGTTGGGGTGCGGGGAGCCCTCCGCCACGGCCGTGTACTGCTCGACGCCGGTGGTGGGGGCGAGGTAGGCCAGCTCCACGGGGGCGCCGGACTCCTGCAGCGGGTTGACCACCGAGGGCAGGCTGGGGAAGGTGGTCAGGGACTCGCCGGCGGCCACCTGCTGGGTTCCGGGGATGGCGCTGTCGACCTTCTTGATGTCGTTGTCGGCCAGGCCCTCCAGGAACTCCTCGCCGTACTCCTCCTTGAGGATGCGCAGCAGTTCGGTCCAGGACAGGAACGACTGGGGGTCGGCGGTGTCGATCTCGCCCTTCAGCTTGGGGTCGAGCAGGTCCTCCCAGCTCTCCACGTCGGAGGCGGAGAGCTTGTCGGTGTTGTAGGCGACGCCGATGGGCTGGGAGTTGACCAGGAAGTAGGCGTCCTTGTGCAGGGCCTCCTCCGGCCAGTCGGCCATGTTCTCGACCTGGTCGGCGGGGAGTTCGCGGATCCAGCCCTTCTCCAGGTACTCGTCGAGCACGTGGGCCTCGGGGATGGTGACCAGGTCGCCCACGGACTGTCCGGAGTCGCGCTCGGTGGAGTAGCGCTGGGCCAGGACGGGGGAGCCCATCCGGACCACCTCGACGGGGATGCCGTACTCCTCCTCGAAGGCGGCGGCCGCGGCCTGGACAGGTTCGTCGGGGATGGAGACGTACCAGGTGACGATGCCCTCGTTCTGGGCCGCCTCGACCAGGTCGCCGCCCTCGGAGCCGGCGGATCCTCCGCCGCCGCAGGCGGTCGCGAACAGGGTGAGGGCCAGGGCGACCGAGCCGATCGGCAGCCAGCGGCGTGTACTCATCGCTCCTCCAATGACGGGGGTGAGTGAACTCATTATGAGGTTTATTATTGTTATCATGATTTGAGTGAGCCGAACAGAGCGTACTGCCCGGTCGATCTGGTCGGACTCAGAGGGGGCGGCCTCCCAGGGATCCTGAGAAGTATGTGGTCGTATGTGGCTGTTCGTCACGAATGTTACGTGATGTCCGTTACGGTGCAACAAGGGGTAGGTAACACCTGACCTGCGCCGAAGCCACGGCGCCTCGCTCCCGGAACTGTCACGGGCCGCGGCCACCCTTCCCGGACACGTCCCCTCCCGGAAGGACCCCCATGCCGCCTGCCCTCCTGACCGGACTCGACGCCGTCGACTGGGCCGCACTGCACCACGTTTACGGTGCCCTTCCTGGCCCGGCTCGCCATCGAGCCCACCGCCCCGCACCGACGGACGTGGACCCTCCTGCTCACCGCCGTCGCCGCCGCCGACGACGCCCCCGACGAGGTCCTCACGCACACCGGCGCGGCCCTGGTCGCCGAGGCGGACCGGCTGCTGCCGCTGCTGGACGACCCCGACGACGAGATCCGGCACGCCGCCACCTGCCTGCTCGGCCACCTGCCCGCCGACTGCGCGTCCGCCGTCCTGGCCGCACTACGGGAACGCAGCCGGGTCGAGACCTCGCCCCCGGCGCTCGCAGGCGTCACCGCGGCCATCGGACGGCTCGCCCCGGAGGGCGGCCGCGCCTGGCTGACCCGCGAACTCGCCGCCGACCGCCCCGCCGCGGCCCGCGCCGGAGCGGCGTGGGCCATCGCCCGGTACGGCCTGCCCTGGACGGAGGAGGCCGGCAGCGCGGTCGTCGACTGCTGGCGGGACGGGGAACCCGTCAAAGGACCCTGGCACTGGTCGGACAGCGGCATGCTCGGCGACATCGCCCTCGGCGTCGCCGACGTGCGGGCCGTGGCGGCGATGCTCGACGCCCTGCTGCGGCACGGCACCGCCGGAGTCGCCGCCCGCGCCGTCGCCCACGACCGCTGCACCGCCCAGCGGTCCGCGCGTCCCGCCCTGGCCCCGCTCCTGGCCTGCGCGGTCGACCACCCCGCTCCCGCGGTCCGCTCCGCAGCGGCCTTCGCGGTCGACGACGTCCTCGCGGCCGCCCGCCTCGCCGCCGACTCCCTCGCCGCCCGCACCGCCGCACAGACGGACGCGCTCGCCGACGAGGAGTCGACCGGGGCCGTGTTCGTCCGCCACGCCCTGGACGCCCTGATCCGTATCGACGACCCCCGGTGCCGAATCTGCTCGCCGCCGCGCTCGCCCACGGCCGCATCCCCCTGCTCGACCTGCTCGACGAACGCGGCCTGGCCTACCACCCCGCCCTGCTCGCCGCCGTCCGCCGCCGTCCTGGAGGCCGGCCCCGACCCGTCGGACCCCTGGTCGCACCAGGAGCACCACAACGAGCTCGTCGAACTGTCCCTGCTGCTGCGGCACTGGGGTGAGGCGGCGGCCGACGCGGTCGACGACCTCCTCCCCCTGGTCGAGGACGGACAGCACTGGGCCGTCCCCGCGCTCGCCGCGATGGGGGAGCGCGCCCGCGCCGCCGTTCCCGCCCTGCGGCGGGCCTTCGAGGCCCCCGCCTCACCCGACCACGTCCGTGCGGACTGCGCCGCGGCGCTCGCCACCCTCACCGGCGACACCACACCCCTGGAACAGTGCCTCGCCCGGCTGGTCGCCGACGGTTCCGCGGACGCCGCGGCACGGCTCGTCCACCAGCACGACCTGGACGTCGAACCGCTGCTGCCCGCGCTGCGCGCCCTCGCCGGGGGCCGTGCCGCGGACACGGACCGCGTCGCCGCCCGACTGCTGCACGAGACCACCGGCGAGACCGCGGTCCCGCTGCGCGCCGCCGCGCACACGCTGGAACGGGGCCGGATCGCGCGAGCCGTGGCGGAGGCCGCAGACCTCGCCGGGCGGCTCGGCGAGGCCGTCCGCGGCCTGGTCCCGCGGCTTCGCGCGCTGCTCGGCGACCCCCACGCCGGACACCCCGCGGCCCTGGCGCTGCGCCGGATCACCGGCGAGGCCGGGCCGCTCCTCGACGAGTGCCGTGCCCGCCTGCAACAGGAGCGGAAGGGCACCCGGGAGTGGCTGGCCGAACCGGAGTGGCTGGCCGAGACGCTGCGCGAACTCGGCGCGGACGCGGCCGGGCTGCCGTCCGCGCTGCGCGCCCTCGCCGAAGGCGATCACGCGCTCGCCCTCGGCGGCACCTGGGGCGCGCAGGTCCGCGACGACGAGCGGAAACGGGACCGGTTGCGCCGCCTCCTCGCCGCGCACGCCGCGTCCGCCCGCTGAACCGGCCGGGCACGCTCACCGCACCCGGTGCAGCGGAGCCAGGTCGTCGGCGGCGTAGGAGAGCCTGTCGTGCACCCGCACCACGCCCTCCACCCGGCGCACCGAGCGGACCAGGCGGGGGATGACCGAGCGCACCGGTACCCGCCCGTCCAGGGTGACCACGCCGTTGTCCACCGACACGGCCACGCCCGACAGGTCGAACTCGCCGCGCAGCACCTCCCGCTCCACCGTGTCCCGCAGTTCACCGTCGGAGACGAAGTAGACGCGCAGCAGGTCGGAGCGGCTGACGATGCCCAGCAGCCGCCCGTCGTCGGTGACCACCGGCAGCCGTTTGATCCGGTGGCGGCGCATCCGCTCGGCGGCCTCCCGCGGCGTCGCGTCCGCGGTGATGGTGACCGCGGGCGCGCTCATCAGGTCCCGCGCCACCGGCCCGCCCGACTCCTCCCTGTGGAAGACCGCCTCCTCCAGGTCCGGGGCGGCGAGCTTGAGCAGCAGATCGCTCTCCGAGACGATGCCGACCACGCGGTGGTCGGCGTCCAGGACGGGAAGCGCGCTGACGCCGTTCATCCGCAGCGACATCGCGAGCCTCTTGAATCCGGCCTCCTCGAACGCGGCCACGACGTGGGTGGTCATGAGGTCGCCGACAGTGCTGGACATGGGTTGCTCCTTCAGGGTCCGCCCGTCTTCGGGCCCCGGGACGGGGAACGCGGGGCCCGGCCCGCCGGGTCACAGCGGCCGCAGCGCCCGCAGGTAGGGGTCGCCCGCCGGCGGCACCGCCAGGCGGATGCGCGCGTCCACGCACACCGCCCCCGACGGGGTCGCCATCACCGGGTTCAGGTCCAACTCCGACACCTGCGTCAGGTCCACCGCCAACTGCGACAGCCGCAGCGCCATCTCGCGCAGCGCCGTCAGGTCCACCGCGGTGTCGCCCTCCTGCTCGCCCAGGGTGCGCAGCGCGGGGACCGAGCGGACCAGTTCGTCGGCGTCGACGTCGGTGAGCGGGGCCAGCCGTGCCGCCCGGGTGCGCAGCGCCTCGGTGTAGGTGCCGCCCAGCCCGCACACCACGAGCGGCCCGAACACCGGCTGCTGCACCAGCCCCAGCAGCACCTCGAACCCGCGCGGCGCCATCGCCTGCACCAGCACCCCGCGCAGCCGCGGACCGAACCGGTCGGCCAGCTCCGCGTGCGCCCGGCGCACGTGCCCGGCGTCGGTCAGGTCCAGGCGCAGCGCGCCCGCCCGCTTCTTGTGCACCACCCCGGCCACGTCCGCCTTCAACGCCACCGGGCCGTTCAGCTCCTGCCGGGCCCGCGCCGACTCCTCCGGGCCGTGGGTCCACCGCCACGGCGCGACCGTGATCCCGTAGCAGCCCAGCAGGTCCATCACCTGGTCCAGCGGCAGCCAGCCGCCCTCCGGGTGGCGTCTCAGGAAGTCCTGCACGATGGTGCGGGCGCGGTCGGCGGCCACCGCGGTGAGGGTCGGCGGGGCGCCCACAGGGCGGGCCAGCCACCGGGCGCGCGCCCACGCGTGCCCCAGCGCGGCGGCGGCCGCCTCGGGGCCGCTGTAGGAGGGCACCACGCCGTGCTCGCCCGCGGGAAGGCTGGTCACCGTCTCCGCCTGGCCCGGGGCGACGGCGACCACCGGCTTGCCGTGGCCCGCGGTCGCCACCACCGGCAGCGGGTCGGCCAGCGCGGTCCGCACCATGATCGCGATGACCGCGTCGACCTCCGGGGCGGCGACGAGCCGTTCCAGACAGGCCCGCAACTGGTCGCTGCGCGCGGCGGGCGTGGTGTCGACCGGATTGGCGCAGGCCGCCCCGGCCGGCAGCAGCGCCTCGATGTCGCGGCGGGTCCGCTCGCCGAGTTCGTGCACCTCCAGCCCGGCGTCGGCGCACGCGTCGGCCGCCAGCACCCCGGTGCCTCCGGCGTTGGTGACGATCGCGATCCGCGGACCCGACGGAAGCGGCTGGTGGGCGAGGAACGCGGCGGTGCCGACCAGTTCCCCGAGGCTGCGCGCCGCCAGCACGCCCGCCTGCGCGAACAGCGTCTCCGTGGTCAGCGCGGGCGTCAGGGAGGCCCCGGTGTGCGAGGCCGCGGCCCGCTGCCCGGCGGCGGAGCGCCCCGCCAGCACCGTGAGCACCGGCATCCGGCGTCCCAGGCGGCGGGCCACCCGGGAGAACTTGCGCGGGTTGCCGAAGGACTCCACGTGCATGATCGCCATCGTGGTGGCCGGGTCGGCCTCCCACCACCGCAGCAGGTCGTTGCTGCTGACGTCGAGCTTGTTGCCGGTGGACACGAACGAGGAGACGCCGATGCCCAACCGGGACAGGTGCTCCAGCAGCGTGATGCCGATGCCGCCGGACTGCACGACCAGGCCCGCCCGCCCGGGCAGCGGCGGGTTCGCGGCGAACGTCGCCTGCAGACGCACGTCCTCGGTCAGGGACGCCACCCCGAAGCAGTTCGGGCCGACCAGCCGCATCCCGTGGCGGCGGCACACCGCAAGCAGTTCCCGGCCGGCGTCCGCGTCCAGGTCGGCGGTGATGACCACGAGCGCGCCCACGCCCCGCTCGCCGCAGTCGCGGGCCACGTCGACCACCGCGCCCGGCGGCACCGACACCACCGCCAGATCCGGAGCCTCCGGCAGATCGGCCACCGACGCGGAGGCGGCGACGCCGGCCACGGTCGCGGCCTGCGGGTGCACCGCGTACAGGCGGCCGGTGAACCCGCCGTCGCGGATGTTGCGCAGGATCGCGTTGCCGACGGACACCGGGCGCCGGGTGCCGCCGAGGACCACCACCGACGCCGGACGCAGCAGCGGCTGCAGGCTCTCCCGGCCCGCGAGGCTCTCCCGTTCACCGACGGCGTCCAGGTAGCGGTCGTCGGGGGCGAGCGGAATGGTCAGCTCCACCACGCCGCGGTCGAAGCGCTGCCGCGGACGCAGCCCGATGTCGGCGAAGACCCGCAGCATCCCGTGGTTGTCGGGCAGCACGTCGGCCCGGAACGCGGTGATCCCGTTGCGGCGGGCCCGGGAGGCCAGGTGCTCCAGCAGCAGGGTGCCCACCCCCCTGCCGTGGAACCGGTCGGCGACGGCCAGCGCCACCTCGGCGACGTCGGGCCGGTCGGTGGCGTCGTAGCTGGCGGCGCCGATCACCTCGCCGTCGAGGACCGCGAGCAGCGCCTGGTGGTCCCGGCCGGGCTCCGCGCAGATGCGGTGGGAGAGCTCGTCGACCGCGACGGAGCCGGAGACGAAGAAACGCATCCGCCGGTTCTCCGGGGACATCGCCTCGTGCATCGCGCGCACCCGCTCCTCGTCCTCCGCGCGGGCGGGACGCACCAGCACGATCGTGCCGTCGGTGAGCAGGGCGTGGGCCGCGTCGGCTCCGAGGTCGATGGTCATGCGCTCCCCCTCTGCGAGGCGTGGGGCGGTGCGCCCCGGCCCCCCGGGACGCGTCCTCTCCGGTCCTGCCCGGCGCACTACCCCCGATTCCCGCTCCGAAGCACCCCGCCGGGGCCGTGGTTCCCGGCCGCGTCCGCCGGAGCGGCGCCGTTTCCCCGCAGCGGCGGTGTCGGTAGGGTGGGGCCGTTTCACGGACGGGGACCGCTGGGACGAGGAGGAGCTGATGACGGCGGACGGCGCAGCGCCGGAAGAGGAAGAGGTCCGCGTCGAGCAGCGGGGACTGTACTACGAGGAGCTGCAAACCGGTGCGGTCTACGTCCACCGCCCCGGGCGCACCGTCACCGACGCCGACAACGTCCTGTTCAGCACGCTCACCATGAACCCGCAGAGCCTGCACCTGGACGCCCACTTCAGCGCGGCCACCGAGTTCGGCCGCCCCCTGGTCAACAGCCTGTTCACGCTGTCGACCCTGGTGGGGCTGAGCGTCAACCAGCTCACCCAGGCCACCACGGTCGCCAACCTCGGGTTCGGGGAAGTCTCCTTCCCGCACCCGGTGTTCGCCGGGGACACCCTGTACGCCGAGACCCGGGTGCTGGACAAGCGGCTGTCGCGGTCCCGCCCGGACAACGGGGTCGTCCGCTTCGAGCACCGCGCCCGCAACCAGGACGGGGTGCTGGTGGCCCGGGTGGAGCGCTCCGCGCTGATGCTGCGCCTGCCCGAGGAGCGGCGGTGAACCGCGCCGAGGTCGACCTGCCCGGACCGGCCCTGCTGTTCTGCCCGGCGGACCGGCCCGACCGCTACGCCAAGGCCGCCGAGCGCGCCGACGCGGTCGTCCTGGACCTGGAGGACGGCGTCGCCGCCGAACACAAGGACCGCGCCCGCGCCCTCCTCGTCGCCGGCCTCGCCGACCTCGACCCCGACCGGGTGGTCGTGCGGGTCAACGCGCCGGGCAGCCCGTGGTGGGACGCCGACGTGGCGGCGGTGCGGGAGGCCGGCGTGCGGCTGGTGATGCTGCCGAAGGCGGAACGCCCCGAGGACGTCGAGGCGCTCGCCCCCGCCCGCGTGATCGCCCTGTGCGAGACGGCGGCCGGGGTGCTCGCCGCCCCCCGCCTCGCGGCCTCCCCCTCGTGCGCGGCGCTCAGCTGGGGCGCCGAGGACCTGATGGCGGACCTGGGCGGGGCCGCCAGCCGCCGCGCCGACGGCTCCTACCACGACGTGGCCCGGCACGCCCGCTCCCAGGTGCTGCTGGCCGCCGCGGCGGCCGGGCGGCCCGCCGTGGAAACGGTCCACCTGGACCTCGACGACCTCGCCGGGCTCGCCGCGTCCTCCGCCGAGGCCGCCCAGGTGGGGTTCAGCGCGCGCCTGTGCGTCCACCCCTCCCACGTGGCCCCCATCCGCGCGGCGTTCGCCCCCGACCCCGCCGCCGTGGAGTGGGCGCGCGGCGTGCTGGAGGAGGCCGAAAGGACGCCCTCGGGCGTGTTCCGCTTCCGCGGCAGGATGATCGACGAGCCGCTGCTGCGCCAGGCCCGCGCGATCCTGCGCCGCTCCCGCGGCTGACCGGAGCCCCGCCGGAAGGCGGCCGGGAGGGGCCGGATACCCTCCCGGACGAGCCCGCGCTTCCCGGGCCTCCCGGTACCGGCCCGGGAAGCGCGGCGGGAGGTCCGGGGAGGGGACCGTGCGCAGTCGCCGTGCGCTGATCACCGGATGCCCCGGGGGGAGTGGGGCGCGCCCGCCGCCCGCCTGGCGCGACGCGGCCACGAGGGGGTCGCCGCCGCGCGTTCCGCGGCCGCCCGCGACGACCTGCCCGTCGCCGGACGGGGCGGACTCGACGGCACCGACCCGGAGTCGGTGCGGCGCGCCGCCCACCGCGTCGGGGCGGTGGACGTGCTGGTCGACAACGCGGGCCGGGGCATGCGCCCCCCGTCGAGCCGGCCGTCGACGAGGACCTGCGCACCCCGTGGGAGACCACCGTCCCGGGCCCGCTCCGCCTGATCCGCGCGTTCCCGCCCGCGATGCGGGAGCGCGGCAGCGGACGCATCGTCAACGTCTCCTCCGTCGCCGGACGCCGCGTGATGCCGCTGGCCGGCCACGACGCCGCGACCAAGCACGCTCTGGAGGCGATGGGCGAGGCCCTGCGCCACGAGGTGCGGCCCTTCGGGGTGGACGTGGTGCCGGTCGAACCCGGACCGGTCCGCACCGGCTCGCCCGCACCCTGCCGGCCGACGGCACCGCCGGGGACGGACGACCTCTCCGGGGCGGCCGGGGCGATCGCCGAACGCACCGGCCGCGGCGACGCCGGGTACGAGGAGCGGCGGTACGCGCCCGTGCCGCCGCCCGGTCCGCACCGCGCCGCCGACGCCGCGCCCCGGTGAGGCCGCGGCCACGGCGCCCGCGCCGCGGGCGGATGGGTAGCATGGCGGCCGTTCCCCGTCCCGGACGCGCCGGACACGGGGACACGGCAGGGGGGAGGAGCGGGGTGCGGTGGGGGCGCGGGAGTCGCGACGCGACGCACCCGGTCGCGCCGCGGCGGAGTGCGGAGCACGCCCCTCGGCCGCGGACCCCCGCGGGACACCCGCACCCCCGGGCGACACCCCCGGCCGTTGGGTATGCCGTCCGGACGGAACGACCACCGGCACCGGGGCCGGAGGCTGAGAGAGGGGCAGCCCGATGCTGAGACTGGGCAGTCGCACGTTCACCGACGACCAGACGCTCGTCATGGCGATCGTCAACCGCACCCCCGACTCCTTCTACGACCGGGGCGCCACCTGGCAGGAGGAGCGCGCCCTGGACCGTGTGCACCAGGTCGTCGCGGAGGGGGCCGACATCGTCGACATCGGCGGGGTCAAGGCCGCGCCCGGCGAGGAGATCCCCGTCGCCGAGGAGATCGACCGCGTCGCCGGGTTCGTCGCGAAGGTCCGCGACGCCTACCCCGACCTCGTCATCAGCGTCGACACCTGGCGCGCCGAGGTGGGACGCGAGGTGTGCCGGGCCGGAGCCGACCTCCTCAACGACGCGTGGGGCGGCTACGACCCGCGCCTCGCCGAGGTGGCCGCCGAGTTCGACGTGGGCCTCGTGTGCACCCACACCGGCGGGGTCCGGCCGCGCACCCGGCCGCACCGCGTCCACTACGACGACGTGGTGCGCTCCGCGATCGACGACACCGTCGCCCTCGCCGAACGCGCCGTGTCGCTGGGGGTGGACCGCTCCCGCGTCCTCATCGACCCCGCGCACGACTTCGGCAAGACCACCCGGCACTCCCTGGAGGTCACCCGCCGGCTCGACGAGATGACCGCGACCGGGTGGCCGGTGCTGGTGTCGCTGTCCAACAAGGACTTCGTCGGCGAGACCCTGGACCTGCCGGTCGAGGAGCGCCTCGTGGGCACCCTCGCCGCCACCGCGGTGTGCGCCTGGCACGGCGCCCGCGTCTACCGGGTCCACCAGGTGGTCGAGACCCGTCAGGTCCTCGACATGGTCAGCAGTATCAAGGGACTCCGCGCCCCCGCCCGGGCCGTGCGCGGACTGGCCTAGGAAGACGATCACGTGATCACCATCGCAGCGGTCTGCCCGCACCCCCCGATGCTCCTGCCCGACCTCACCGGCCGGCAGGACGGGGCCGCCGAGGTGCGCGACGCGTGCCGCACCGTCCTGGCCCGCGTCCTGCGCGACGCCGACCACGTCGCCGTCGTGGGCGGGGCGCCCGCCGTCCCCGGCACGGCCCACCCCGACCTGGCGCGCGGCCTGCCGCTGAGCCTGCGCGTGGGCGTGCACCTGCTGGAGGAGGCCGGCTGGGCCCACTCGGTGGAACTGCACCCGGTGGCCGACGACACCCCGACCGACGAGTGCCTGCGCCGGGGGCGCGCACTGGCGGCGGCCCCGCGGCCCACGGCCCTGCTGGTGATGGGGGACGGCAGCGCGCGGCGCGGCCCCAGGGCCCCCGGCCACTTCGACGAACGGGCCCACGGTTTCGACGCCGACCTGGTGGACGCCCTGCGGGAGGGCGACCCGGCGCGGCTGGCCGGACTCGACGCCGGCCTGGCCCGCGACCTCATGGCCCAGGGCCGCGCCGCCCTCCAGGTCCTCGCGGGCGCGGCCGCCGCACAGGACGCGCCGCCCCGGGCCGACCTGGTCTACGCTGACGACCCCTACGGGGTGATGTACGCGGTCGCCGAGTGGCGCTGGTGACCGGAGAGACGGAAAGAGGCGAGTCTGCGTGCGAGTCCTGCTCAACGAGGTGGCCCCCGCCACCGCCGGGCCGGGCCGGGAGGTCGACGGGCCGGAACTGGCGGAGCTGTACGCCTACCCGGAGGAGGCCGCGCGGCGGCCGTGGGTGCGCGCGAACTTCGTGACGACCCTGGACGGCGCGGTCACCGGCGACGACGGCAGGTCCGGGTCGATCAACACCGGCGCCGACCGCGCGGTCTTCTCGCTGCTGCGGGCCCTGTCCGACGTCATCGTCGCGGGCGCGGGAACCGTGCGGACCGAGGAGTACCGGCGGGCCAGGACCGCGCCGCGGTGGCGCTGGGTGCGCCGCGCCGACCAGGCGCCGCACCCCGTGGTCGCGGTGGTCAGCCGCTCCGCGCGGCTGCCGTCCTCGCTCCTGGAGCCCTGCGCCGACGCGGGCGGGGTCCTGCTGCTCACCTGCCGCGCCGCCGACTCCGAGGCGCTGGAGCAGGCCCGGGCCGGGCTGGGCGAGGAGCAGGTCGTCGTGGTCGACGGGGACGGGGTCGCCCCCGCCGACGTGCTGCGGGTGCTCGCCGACCGGGGACTGCGCCGCGTCCTGTGCGAGGGCGGCCCGCACCTGCTGCACGACCTGGCCGCGGCCGACCTCCTGGACGAGCTGTGCCTGACCCTCGCCCCCCGCCTCGTCGCGGGCGACCGGCTGCGGCTGCTGGCCGGTCGCCCGATAGAACAGACGTTTGTTCCCCGGCTGCTGGTGGAGGCGGACGGCACCCTGGCCGGACGCTGGCTGCGGGGGGCGTTCCGGGCGGGGTAGCCCGCGGGGGCCGAAGGGCACAGTCCGACCAGCGGAGAGGAGCCCCGGGAGCGGGGCCCGCTTCCCGCGGCCACGGACGACGCGCCGCCGCCCTGTCCGCGGTGGAGCATGCGAAGCATCCGGGACGACGGCTTCCCGGGGCGGGGGCGACGGGCCCGACGGCACGCCGTCCCCGCCTTTCACGCGCCACCGTTTCCCGTGGGCCAGAATCGAAGCGGGGACGTTTCCGCAGTTCCGGGAGGGGAGGACCGTGGCCACGCCGGCCCGCAGCCACGACGACCGGGTTCGGGACGCGCTGCCGCCCGCGCTCCTGCCGCGGCTGGCCGGGGCCGTCCCGCTGCCCAGCGGCTTCTCCCTCGCCGACCGGCCGGTCTCCGTCGAGGAGCAGGCCACCCTGGACGTGCTGTGCGACCGGCTGCGCGACCGGCCGGAGACCACCCGCCGCGCCTACGTCTCCGACTGGCGGCGCTGGTGGGCCTGGTGTGTGCGCAACAACCGGCCGCCGCTGCCCGCCGACCCCGCCGACCTCGCCGTCTACCTCGCCACCTCCCACCTGACCGACCCCGCCACCGGACGCCCGGCGGCATCGGCCGCCACCGTCGACCGGTGGAGCGCGGTCATCGCGGTCGTGCACACCGCGCACGGTCTGCCCAACCCCGTCGCAGACCCCGCGCTCACCGAACTGCTGCGCCTGGTCCGCAGCGCCCGCCCCGGACGCAAGCTCATCTCCAGGACGCTGACCGGCACCGAGTACCGCCGCCTGCTCACGGCCCTGCCCCCCGACACCTGGCCCGAAGCCGTCACCCGGCGCCGCGACCGCCTCGTCCTCACCCTCGCCCGGGGCACCGGCCTGGGACCCGACCCGCTGCTCGCCCTGCCCCTGTCGGCCGTCCGCCGGGAGGACGCCCCCGCGCTGCGGGTCGACACGGACCGCGACGCCCTGCTGCTCGCCCCCGCCGACGACCCCCTGGAGTGCGCGGTGTGCGCGTTCGTCCACTGGCGCGAGATCCTCGACATCGCCGACCACGGCGGCTACGCGCAGCTGGAGAAGGAGTTCGCGGCCCTGCCCACCCGCGGCATCGGCGACGCGGCCCACGCCTGCACGGTGCTGACCGCGCCCGAACGCGACTCCGCCGCACCGCTGGTGCGCCGCCTGCGACGGGGCGGGAGCATCGCGCAGACCCGGCCCCGCCCGCGTGCCGTCAACACCCTGGTGCACACCTACGCCGAACGCGCCGGGGTGCCCGTCCGCGGCCTGTCGGCGTTCTCCCTGCGCACCGACACCGCGCACTGAGCGCCGCCGTCCGCACCGTCCTCCCCGGTGCGCGAGGGGAGAGCCGCCGGAAGCGGCCGAACCGGAGAAGACGGCGCCTGGAGGGCCGGGCGGCGACGCCGCGCGAGGCGGCCCCGGGGAGAGACGGCATCACCGGAGCCGACGGTCCGCCGCGTCGTCCCGGTGCCGTCGACCGGCGGGGTGCGCCCGCGACCCGTCCGAACACCAGCGGGACGGGCCCGTGCCGACCGGGCCCGGACGCGACCGCCGCGCTCGCGCCACGGCCGCACCGAGGCCCGCACCGGGGCGGTGCCCCGGTGCGGGCCGGAACCTACTCCTTCCTGCCGCGCAGCCGGTAGAACTGGCGCAGCGACCGGGAGCCCTCCCGGTGCCGGCGGCGGATCTCGGCGCGCAGGCGGGCGTCGCTGCGCGCGGCCGTCCACTCGTTCTCCCGCAGCAGTGTGCGGTAGCTGTCCAGGCGGCGCTGCGGCAGGATGCCGCCGTCGACGGCGGCCAGCACCGCGCAGCCCGGTTCGCTCGTGTGGGAGCAGTCGTGGAAGCGGCACTCCTCGGCGAGTTCCCCGATCTCGGGGAAGGCGCGGTGCAGCCCCTCGGCGGCGTCCCACAGCCCCACCCCGCGCAGCCCGGGGGTGTCATGAGCACGCGGCCGTCGCCCAGCGGCAGCAGGTCCCGGCGGACCGTGGTGTGGCGGCCCTTGCCGTCACGGTCCCGCACCTCGCCGGTGGCCAGCACATCGGCACCGAGCAGGGTGTTGACCAGGGTGGACTTGCCCGCTCCGGAGGGGCCCAGCAGCACCACCGTCCCCCGCAGCAGGGCGGTGAGCGCGTCGAGGCCGTCACCGGTGACGGCGCTGACCGCGACCACGTCCGCGCCCGGCGCGACCGCGGCCGTCTCGGCGGCTGCACGGCCGGGGGCGGGATGCCGGTCGGCCTTGGTGAGCACGACCACCGGCGCGGCGCCGCTCTCCCAGGCCAGCGCGAGCAGCCGTTCGACGCGGGCGGGGGACACGCGGCCGGTCAACGGCTCCACCACGGCGGCGGTGTCGACGTTGGCGGCCAGCACTTGCCCCTCGGAACGGGCCGAGGCGGTGGACCGCACGATCGCGCTGCGCCGGGGCAGCAGCGCGGTCAGCAGCGGCGGCTCCCCGGTCCGGGGACGCAGCGCCCCCCAGTCCCCGACGCACACGGTACGCACCGGGTCGGGGGAGAGGACCGGGGTGCTCACGGCCCGTACCGGGCCGTGGTCGGTGACCACGTCGCAGCGGCCGCGGTCCACCCCGGTGACCCGGCAGGGCAGGAGTCCGGCGGCGCGGTGGTCGGCGAAGGCGGCGTCCAACGAGGCGTTCCAGCCGTAGGCGGCGAGCAGCCCGGAGTCGGACGGTGCAGAGGTGAACTCAGAGGACAACGGTGGGAAACCCTTCGTGTGAAGGGACCCCGGCACGCCGGAGGCACCCGGACGACCCGCGAAAGCGGGCGGGGCTCGGGCGGGAAAGCAGAAGAGAGAGGTCAGCCGAGGTCCCGGGAGATGAGGACGGACCGAACGTTGCGCACAACGGCGGCAGCCACCGCGACGGCCATCAGCTCACCTCCTCCTCGGGTTCCGCATTCACTATACAAAGACGCTCAACCACCGTGAACCGGTCGTCCACGGCACCGCATCCGACCGGGACCGGCCCGGGCGGGAGTCACGTCTCGTCGCGCGCAGGCCGGCCGGGGCGGCCGGGGCCGGGGTGCGCCGCCCGGTCGTAGGACCAGCGGAAGGAGCGGATCCGGCGGCGCTGCCGCGGCAGCCGGAGCAGCGCGGCCAGGAGCAGCAGCGCGAACAGTGCCAGGAGCGAACCGAAGAGCAGCGTCTCGGGGACGAAGTCGAGACGCACCGCCCGGAGCAGGAGGACGTGGAACAGCGCGGCGAAGAAGCCGAACAGCACGGCGCCTCCCACGGCCAGGTCCAGCAGAGCCGTCGCGGGATCGACCAGGGCGCGGGCGAGCCGGTTGGTTTCGGGGTCGGGGCCGAGGACGCCGGAGCGCAGCCGCTCCAGGGCGGCGCGGACCGGCGCGGGGGCGGCGCGCCCGCGCAGCAGGTGTCCCCCGTGGTCGGAACGGAGCAGCACGGCGCACGGGCAACCGGTCTGAAGCCCGGTGATGCCCCCGGCCACCAGGAAGGCCAGGGTAGCCACCACCGGCCGCAACGGCAGGTGGGCCGCTTCGAGGGGAACGGAGGCTCCGAAACGGTTGAAACCGGTCAGCGCACCGACGAACCCCAGCGGAATCCCGCAGAACGCTCCGGCGCACACCGCGGCCACCACGGCGCAGGCCCGGGGGAAGCGCCGGGCGGACGACCAGAACCGGGGGAGCGGGGCGTCGGGGGCGGAGGGATCGGGCGTGCGCACACCGTGAACCTGTCCGCAGCGCCCGCGGTGCGGGAACCCCGTCGGCCCGCACGGTGCCGGCCGGGAGCGGGGGCCGGGGAAGCGCTCACGGCGTGCCCCCGTGCGGGGACCGGGCCCGGCGGCGGCGCTCGGCCAGGGGGGACAGGAGGAGGAAGAACAGGGTCACGGAGACGAACGGGCTGATCGCGACGAGGAACACCGCGCGGGTCGGCCACGTGTCCAGGAGCTGCCACACCTGTCCGCCGAAGACCAGGGGGAAGACCACCGCGAACATGCGCCGCACGTGGTGGGCCGGTTCCGGGACGGACCGCCGGTCGTGGTCCGTCCTCCCGGTCGGGGGCCTCCTCCCGCGGAGCACGGTCCTCAGCAGGAGGACGGCGCAGCCGGAGTAGAACCCGGCGAGGACACCGAGCCCGAGCACCGGAGCGGGCGGCATGAGGGGGAGGTCCGGGTGGAGCCGGGGAAGGTGGACGAGGCCGAACACCATGAGGACGGCGGAGACCATCCCGACGGCCAGCGGGAGGAGGGTGCGCCGCACGAGGGACAGGACGCGCCGGGGAAGCGGCCACAGTCGGCCGGGCAGGCGCAGCAGGGCGGAGGCCGGGGAGGAGAACAGGGAGAAGAAGGAGCGAGGGGGACCGGCGTGGGCGTTCACGGCGGGACGGCCTCCGTACTCTCTGCTGCGGACGGCGGGGCGGCCGGATCCGGCCAGGCCGCGACCGGGAACGCGGCCGGCGATGCGAGCAGATTCGGTGCGGTCACGACGGCGAGCACGAACAGGACCACGCCCGCTTCTCCTCTGCACGGATGGTCGCCCATACCGCGTACCGGACGCAAACGGCCAGCACTCCGGCGGTGCCCCCGGCCCCGGCCGGGCAGCGGCCTCCTCTCGCGGACGACCGGCCCCGGGAGATCCGTGGAGGAGCCGGAGCGGGCCCCGGCCGGGACGCCGAACCCGAGCACCGGTGGGCCCGGTGGGGGATCGAGGTCCGGAAGGAGACGGGGGACCGGCAGGGGCGTTCCCGGCGGGCCGGCCTCCGGGAGGCTCCCGGGCCGGAGGGGACGGAGCGGACAGCCAGGCGTACTCCCGGGAGCCGGCCGGTTGCTTCCACCCCCTTCGCACGGTGCCGGCCCCGACCGGTTCGCGTGGGCCGGAAACGGCGGTGGCCGTCCTCGGCCACGCTGCGGGACGACCGGGAGGGGGCACGAGCCATCCCTGCCACCTGCGAAGATGAAAAGAACCTCATTTCCGTTTCATGGTGGTTCAAGGCGTGCGCGGCAGGGTGTGGAGACATGAGAGCGATATCCCGAGGTGTCCTGCTCGCCTGTCTCTCCTTCGTCGCCGTGTGGGCCGTGGTGGCCGCGCTGCTGTGGCTGCGGTCGACCAACGACCCGCCGCCCGGACCGCCGGGGGAGGTCGTCGTGGGAGAGTCCTCCGAGGACTTCTCCCGCTCGCCCGATCCGTCGCCGCCCGCCGCTTCCGATCCGGCCGAGGACGACGTGGTGAACCCGCCGCCCGCCGTCACCGACGACGATGACGACTGGGACGACGGTGACGATGACGACGACGATGACGACGACTGGGAGGACGACGACGGGGACGACGACTGGGACGACGATGACGACTGATCCCCCCGAGGAGGGCCGCCGGTTCCGGATGCCCGCCAGGGTGCGGATCATGGCGTGGGTCGTCCTGCTCATGGCCGCCGTGCTGACGCTGGTGAACCTCGTCGTGTGGCAGACCCTGGAGACCAGGGTCAGCGAACGGGTCGACCAGGCTCTCGACCAGGAGATGGCGGAGTTCGAGGAGTTCGCCGCCGCCGGGGTGGACCCCCGCACCGGGGCGGGCTTCACCGATCTGGACAACCTGTTCCGGGTCCACCTGGGCCGCCAGTACCCCGACCGCAACGAGATCATCTTCGGCCACGTCGACGAGGTCCCCGACGCCACCGTGCCCACCGGCCGCGTCCGCCAGGGACAGGAACCGCTGTTCGACGTCTCCGCCGACCCCGCCACCCTGGGGGCGGTCCTCGCCTCGCCCAGCGGCCGGGGAACGGTCGACACCCCCGAGGGCGAACTGCGCTGGGCCAAACTCCGGGTCGGCCCCCCGGCCGGCTCGGACGTGCCGGCCGGCTGGTTCGTCGTCGGCTACTTCGTCGACGCCGACCGCGCCGACATGCACCGCTTCCTGCGCCTGCTGCTGCTGGTCAGCGCGGCCGGACTGGTGCTGGCCGGAAGCGCCGCCTGGTGGGTGGCCGGACGCATCCTGGCCCCCGTCCGCCTGGTGCGCCAGACCGCGGCGCAGATCACCGAGGAGGACCTCACCCGCCGCATCGACGTCACCGGCAACGACGACATCGCCGCGCTCGCCGAGCAGTTCAACGCCATGCTCGACCGGTTGGAGGAGGCGTTCTCCACCCAGCGCCGCTTCGTCGACGACGCCAGCCACGAACTGCGCACCCCCATCACCATCGTGCGCGGCCACCTGGAGCTGATGGGCGACGACCCGGAGGAGCGCCGCGAGGTGGTGCGCCTGGTCACCGACGAACTGGACCGCATGGCGCGCATCGTGGAGGACCTGCTGCTGCTCGCCAAGGCGCAGCGCCCCGACTTCCTGCACTGCGACGAGGTGTCGCTGGCGGAGCTGACCAGCGACATCGACGCCAAGGTGCGGGCCCTGGGGGACCGCGACTGGCGGCTCGACGAGGTCGGGGAGGGCACCGTGCGGCTGGACCCGCAGCGCGTCACCCAGGCCGTGGTGCAGCTGGCCAGCAACGCGGTGCGGCACAGCGGCCCGGGGGACACCATCGTCCTCGGCTCGGCCCTGACCGAGCGGGACGGCCGGCGCACCGCACTGCTGTGGGTGCGCGACTTCGGTCCCGGGATCGCCCCCGAGGACCGGGAACGGATCTTCGACCGGTTCGCCCGGGCCGGGAGCGCCCGCGGCGACCGTCCCGGCGCGGGGCTGGGACTGGCCATCGTGCGGGCCATCGCCGAAGCCCACCACGGCACCGTGCGGCTGGACTCGGCGGTGGGGCGCGGCTCGACGTTCACACTCGTGCTGCCCGTGGACGAAAGGAGTACGGGACCGTGGGACGCATCCTGATCGCCGAGGACGAGGAGCGCATCGCGTCGTTCGTCCGCAAGGGGCTGAGCGCCAACGGGTTCACCAGCACCGTGGTGGACAGCGCGGGCGCGGCCGTCGACTACGCCCTGACCGGCGACTTCGACCTGATGGTCCTCGACCTGGGACTGCCCGACGCCGACGGGTTCACGGTGCTGCGGCGGCTGCGGGAGGAGGGCTGCCGACTGCCGATCCTCATCCTGACCGCCCGCGACGGGGTGCACGACACCGTCACCGGCCTGGAGGCGGGCGCCGACGACTACATGACCAAGCCGTTCCGCTTCGAGGAACTGCTGGCCCGCATCCGGCTGCGGATGCGCTCCGGGCACAGCGCGGAGTCGACGGTGCTGCGCGCCGGCGACCTCGCCCTGGACCTGCGCACCCGCCGCGCCTCCACCCCGGAGGCCACCGTCGACCTGACCGCCCGCGAGTTCGCCCTGCTGGAACTGTTCCTGCGCCACCACGGCCAGGTGCTCTCCCGCCAGCAGATCCTCTCCCACGTGTGGGGCTACGACTACGACCCCGGTTCCAACGTGGTCGACGTCTTCATCCGGGCGCTGCGCAAGAAGATCGGCGCGCACCGGATCGAGACGGTCCGGGGCATGGGGTACCGGCTGGACGGATGATGAGGAACTCCTCATCATCCGCTCATGACCGGCTCACGGCCGCCAGGAAGCATCGAGGGCATGAACATCTGGTTTGCGCTCGCTGTCGACCTGGTGGCCGTCGCCCTTCTGGGCCACTTCCTCTACTTCCGCCGGCACGGTCGCCGTGACCTGCTGTTCGCCTACGTCGCGTTGAACGTCGGGGTGTTCGCGGCCATGGCGGTGATGGTGACGGCCGGCGTCGAGCTCGCGGTGGGCTTCGGCCTGTTCGGGGTGCTGTCGATCATCCGGCTGCGGTCGGACTCCGTCACCCAGACCGAGGTCGCCTACTACTTCACCGCGATCGCGCTGGGCCTGGTGAACTCGGCGGCCCGGGACACGCCCGTCCTGCTGGTGGGCCTCAACGTGGTGCTGCTGGCCGTGGCGTTCGTCGCCGACCATCCCCGGCTGATGGCGCGCACCCGCCGGCAGACGGTCACCCTGGACGTGGTGCACCGCAACCCGGAGATGCTCCGCGCCGACCTGGAGACCCGGCTGGGCGGCAGGGTCAGCGCGATGACCGTGCTGGAGGTGGACTACGTCCGCGACCTCATGGTCGTCGACGTGCGGTTCCGCGAGAGCGCCGAGGCGGTGCGGACCGCGCACGGCACCGCGGGGGTGGGGCGGTGACCGCGCTGGCCGAGGCGGCCGCGCTGCGGCCGCTGTCCCTGGCGGAGGTCAACGCCCTGGCGTCGCTGACCCTGCGCTCCTGCCGCAAGTACGTCGTCCCCGCCGGGCTGCTGCCGGTCCTGCTGGAGCACATGGAGCGCGACTTCGGGGTGCTGTGCGAGGGCGGGCGCACCGCGTTCCGCTACTCCTCCGCCTACCTGGACACCCCCGACCTGCTGACCTTCCGCCAGCACCGGCAGCAGCGGCGGCGCCGCTTCAAGATCCGCACCCGCAGCTACCTGGACTCGGACCTGACCATGCTGGAGGCCAAGCTGAAGGGCGCGCGGGGGGTCACGGACAAGCGCCGCACCCCCCACGACGGGCGTCCCGGCGAGCTGACGCCCGCCGGGGCGGCGTTCCTGCGCGACGTCCTGGACGAGTACGGTGCCGCGCCGCCGCGGCCGCTGCGGGTCGCGGCGGTGACCGACTACCGGCGCACCACGCTGGTGGAACTCTCCGGGACCGAGCGGATCACCTGCGACACCGGCCTGGTGTGCCGGCACGCCGGGCAGGTGGCGACGATGCGGGAGGACCTGGTGCTGCTGGAGGTCAAGACCCGGCACGGGATGACCGGCACGGAGCGGCTGCTGCACCGCCACGGGGTGCGTCCGGTGGGCTTCAGCAAGTACGCGGCGGCGGTGGCCGTGGTCAATCCGGGGATGGGCGCGAACCGGTGGAGCCGGGTGCTGCGCCGCTGCTTCGACGGGTGACCGGACCGGGGACGGGGCGCGCGGAGCCCGCGGGGCGGTCCCGGGCCGGTGCGGGAAGGCGGGGAGCACCGCGGTCCGGCCACCGGGGCGGGGCAGAGGGCTCCCGGGGACGGCGGCAGCCGTTCCCGGGGCACCGTATTTCGGTCGGTCTTCAACGGTGGTGCTTCCCAGGATTCTCAGAACAATGCCGGAGGGGTGACCGGTCCGGTGTCCCGGTTCCGCTCGGGTGGACGCGCCGAACCGTTCGTGAACGGCCGCTGCGGCAACAGAACGGGAGGACTTCCCTTTCCACCTGGACCGTCGCTTCTCGTCCGCACTCGGCCCCCCGGTTTCGCCCAGCGGTTTCCGGGAACACTCCTGTCTTTTTCGGGACGGTGCCGCGGGAGGGAGTCCGCGGCAGTTCGAGAAAAACGTGGCCTGCTTCACGAAAACCGGATTCGCCGTTCCAGATCCGGGGGTCAAGGCAGGTAAAGCGCCCGGTTTCGGTCCGCCTTCGGGGCGCGGACTCCCAGAATTCTCAGGCTTCTTCGTGTGACGTGTTTGTGACCTGATGCGGGGGGCATGGCGAGGGCAGGTCCGATTAAGGCGGTCTTGTCCGCCCAGCCGGGCCCGCCCCGACCGGGAGGGAAACGACCGGGCCGATCAGCGGGGGAGCCCGGCCGGAGCGGTCCTGCCGGAACAAGCCTGCGACGAGGAGGTCGACATGACCACCAACAGCACGACGGCGCGCCGCCGCAGCCCAGCCCAGCGTCGCGGCGGGTCGGTCCGACCCCCCGCGCACCACTCGCGCAGCACCGGGCAGGCGGAGCGGCTGCTGGCCGCGCTGGCCGCCAACCAGGGGGACGGGCAAGCCTGCGCGCGGATCCGTGACGAACTGGTACGGCTGTACACGCCCCTGATCCGCCGTGAGGCGCGCCGCTACCGCAACCGGGGCGAGCCCATGGACGACCTCTACCAGGTCGGCATGCTGGGCCTGATGAAGGCCATCAAGGGCTTCGACCCGTCGTACGGCAAACCCTTCGTCGCCTACCTGCTGCCGATGGTCACCGGAGAGCTCAAACGGCACTTCCGGGACACCACCTGGGCGGTCCGGGTGCCGCGCGTCCACCAGGAGCGGCGCAGTGAACTCAACCGGGTGATCGCCGAGTTCACCCAGAAGCACGGACGCACGCCCACCACCCGGGAGATCGCCGAAGCGCTGGAGCTGGACCTGGAGGCCGCCATCGAACTCATCGACGCCTCCTCCGCCTACAGCGCGCTCTCCCTGGACATGCCCTTCGGCGAGGCCGACGACGAGTCCGCCCTGGGCGACACCCTGGGGTCCGCCGACGTCGACCTGGAGAACGTGGTCGACCGCACCTCGCTCAAGGACGCCCTGGACCGCCTGCCCGAACGGGAGCGCCGGGTGATCCTGCTGCGGTTCTTCGGCAACAAGACCCAGAGCGAGATCGCGGCCGACGTGGGACTGTCCCAGATGCACGTCTCCCGTCTGCTCTCGCAGACGCTTCGCCAGCTCCGCCGCGAACTGCTCTCCTGACCCGGGCGGCGGACCGGGCCCCGGCACAGGACGCCCGGTCGCGGACGCTCCGCGACGCGTCCGCCGTCCGCTACGGCCGAGGGGGCGGCCGCCCGGTACGGGCCGGTGGATATCGTGTCCTCCGAACGTTGTTCGGAAACCCCGGGGGCGCCGGGGTTCCGGACGGCGGGACGACACGGACGGACCGTCGACAGGGGTGGCGATGTCGGAGCTTCCAGGACCGGTGGCCGAAGCGATCACGCGCAGACCCGTCAGGGGGAGCACCCGGGTGGCGGACTGCGACATCGCCTGGTTGTCCTGGGGGGAGCCCGGCAGGCAGCCGCTGGTCCTCGTGCACGGCGGCGCCGCCCACGCGTGGTGGTGGAGCTTCACCGCCCCGCTGCTCGCCGACACCCACCACGTGGTCGCCCTCGACCTGTCCGGCCACGGTGACAGCGGCCGCCGCGAGAAGTACCGCTTCGCCCTGTGGGCCGCCGAGGCGCTGGCCGTGGCGCACTCCCTGCCCTCCGAGGCCAAACCGGTCCTCGTCGGGCACTCGATGGGCGGGATGGTGACGATGTTCGCCGCCCAGCAGCCCGACGCCGACCTCGCCGCGGCGATCGCGATCGACGCGCCGCTGCACACCTCCACCAGCAGGAGCCGCCGCACCTACGGCCGGAGCCGGTGGTACCGCACCCGGGAGGAGGCGGTCGCGCGGTTCCGGCCGCTGCCGCAGCAGCCGACGGCCGAGCCGAGTCTGGTCCGGCACGTCGCCGAGCACAGCGTCACCGCCGCCCCCGAGGGGTGGACCTTCAAGTTCGACCCGCGGGTGTTCGCCGACGGGCAGCCCGACCGCCCCGCCGACCTCGGCGCGGACATGGCGCGGGTGCGCTGCCCGTTCGGGGCGGTCGTCGCCGAGCGGGGCGTCGTCCCCCCACCGGACCGGGAGCGGCTGGCGGAGTTCGCCAGGGGCGGCCCGAACCGGCCCCCCTCCTCCTACATCGAGATCCCCGGCGGCTACCACCACCTGATGTTCGACCGCCCCCTGGAACTGGTCGACGCGGTCAGGCAGCTGGTCGCGGCCGTGGTCCCCGGCACGGCCGGGGCGGGGTAGCCGTCAGCGGATCTCGCGGTGGCGGCGGGCGCGGGCGAAGACGGCCGGGGCGCCGTGCCGGGCGATGCGGACGGTGAAGACGATCCCCGCGACGAGGACGGCGACCGGCGCGGCCATGATCACGGCGAGCGCGACGAGTTCCGGAATTCCGAGTGCTCCCATGCGCCCATCCTAGAAGCGGCACCGCCCGCCCGTCACCGGCCCCCGGACTCCGAAAGCGCCGCCCGGCGGCGGGGCCGGAGAGCTCGCGGACCACCACGACCGGCACGACGACGAGCGCGGCCGCCGCCAGCAGGAACAGGACCGCGGTCTCCGCCGCCACGCCCCACGGCAGGGCGGCGGAACCGTCGGAGGAGGGGGAGGCGGCGTCAGGGGCGGAGGCCGGTGCGGGAGGCGAGCACCGGGACCGGGGAGCCCGCGCCGGTGGGGACGCCCTCCCGCCGCCCGCGCGCCGCGGCGAAGGCCGCCCCGCCTCAGAGGTATCCGAGCCGGCCCAGCTCCGGGCGGGCCGCGTTCAGCACGTCGGCGCGCTGCTGGGAGTCCAGCCGGGTCCGCCACGACCCGGTCCCGTCGTCCCCGGTGTTCACCAGCTCCACCGCCGACACCCGCGCGTCCACGAACTCCGACAGCCGCCGGGCGGTCTCGATCTCCTTGCCGGGGATCTCCTCGTAGCGCACCGTCATCAACCGGTCCGCGGACAGCTCGGCGCGCAGCCGCGCCGACAGTCGCACCGCGCTGCGCCAGCGCAGCGCGCACTTGCCCGCCAGCGACAGGTTCGGGTACTCCTCCCGCTCCTCCTCCGTCTCCACCCCGAAGAACGGGTGGGGGAACTCCTCGTCCAGGTTGGCCACGCCGGGCCGGAACCAGGCGAGCTGGTGCTCGTCGTCGAGCATGTCCGCCACCACGTCCCGCCCGTCCCGGATGACCTGGATGAACACGGCGTCACCGAAGGCCCGCGCGAGCGCGGTGGCGCTGTAGAGCAGGTCCGGTCCGGCGTCCCCGTAGCGGTGGGCCTCCGCCGCGTGCCGGCACGGCTCCACCGCCTCGCGCAGCGGCACCGGCACCCCGCGGCAGCGCACACAGGTGGCGGGGGTGAGCGTCCACGACTCGGCCAGGGCGTCCCGCAGCAGCACCGCCGTCCCCGACTCCCTGGTGTGCACCATTGACGGCTGCCGGGCCACGGCGTGCACCGCGTCCAGCACGCTGGGATGGCCGCCGCCCAGGTGGAACCCGGGAACGCGGCGCAGCGCGCGGGCGATGAGGCCGACCCCCGAGTGGGGGGCGCCCAGCACGAAGACGGGACGGCGGATCTTTGTCCCGTTGACCACGAGGATGTGCGGCGGTTGTCTCATATGTGGTCTGATTTTGTCATGTTTTGGGAGCTTGTCAGGGGGTGGGCTCCTCCAAGGCGTCACGACACGGGAACGGACGCGTCACGGCCGCGGCTAGGGTGGAGGCGGTAACCGTGCAGCCGACCGCGGACCCGGCCCCCCGCCCGAAGCCGAGGCCGTCGGAGTGCGGTCCCCCTGAGGAGGAGAGGAAGGCCGTGGCCGCCACCGCGAACATCACCGACGTCGCAACCTGGCTCGCCGACGCGCGGGCGACGGTGCTCACCGGAGCGGGCGTCTCCACCGCCTCGGGCATCCCCGACTTCCGGGGACCGCAGGGCCTGTGGACGCGGAACCCGGCCGCCGCCGCCATGTTCGACATCGACATCTACCGCTCCGACGTCAACGTGCGGCGCGAGGTGTGGCAGATGCGCCGCGACCACCCCGCGTTCACCGCCGAACCCAACGCCGCCCACCGGGCCCTGGTCGACCTGGACCGCACCGGGCGGCTGCGCGCCGTCGTCACCCAGAACATCGACGGCCTGCACCAGAAAGCCGGAATGGACCCCGACCGCGTCATCGAGGTGCACGGCACCCTCCACGAGGTGGAGTGCCTGGCCTGCGGGCGGCGCACCCCCACCCCCGAGGTGCTGGCCCGCCTGGCGGAGGAGTCCGACCCGCACTGCCTGGCCTGCGGCGGCATCCAGAAGGCCGCCACGATCTCCTTCGGCCAGCGCCTCGACGCCGCCGTCCTGGACGCCGCCGTCGCCGCGGCCGAGGACTGCGACCTGTTCGTGGCGGTCGGCACCTCCCTGACGGTGCACCCGGTGGCGGGGCTGTGCGACGTCGCCCTGCGCAGCGGCGCGCGGCTGGTCGTCGTCAACGCCGAACCCACCCCCTACGACGAGGCCGCCGACGCCGTCCTCCGCGACCCCGTCGAGACCGTCCTGCCGGAACTGGTGAAACTGGCCGCCGGGGCGGACTGAACCGGACCGGACACGGCGGCGGCCCCGACGGAGGACCCGCCGGGGCCGCCGCCGTGTCCGCGATCAGAGGTCGACGTCGAAGAGGATCTCCAGGGTCTCCTCGACGATCTCCTCGGTGTCGCCCTCCACGATGGCCTCGGCCAGTTCGAACACGTCCTCGGGGTCCACGGCGCCCTCGTTTCTGAGCAGTCTGGGAAGTGCCGCCTCAAGGGATAACACCGGAAAACCGGCCGCCGCCACCCTCAAGAATGACTATTTCGCCCGCCCCGCAGGTGGTGCCGCTGACCGGAACCGGTCACCAGCGGCCCGCGAGCACGTCGCGGATCGCCGCCACGTGCCCGTTGTGCTCCTCGGCCAGCCGGCGCACCGCGGCCCGCGCGCTCCGGGCCACGCCGATCGGACGCACGTACCGCGCGGTCAGCGGCACCAGCCGCGCCCCCAACCGGTGCGCGTGCCCCCGCAGCTGCCGCAGCAGGAACACGGTGAACCGCAGCCGCTCGTCCGAACCCAGCACGTCGGCCAGCGCGAAGGCCCGCTCGTAGCAGGCCACCAGGTCCTCGTCGGCCAGCTCCGCGGAGCCGAAGGCCAACGCCAGCACGGCGTACGCGTCGGAGACACCGCCGTCGACGCGGGCCGTCACGTCCCCGCCGAACAACCGGATCAGCGGGGACAGTGAGTGCAGCAGCCGCTGCGTACCGCAGTCGGCCAGCAGCGCCGCGTCCCGCGCGACCTCGCCCAGGTCGGTCTGCGCCCCCGGATCGTCGTCGGGAGGACCCCCGTCGCACGGGTGCACCACCAGGCCGCCGCGGCCGTCGTCGCGGACCCGCAGCGTGTCCGTCAGGCTCGTCCACTGCTCCGGGGGCAGCTGGGAGCGCCACAGGTGCGCCAGCGACCGCCACCGCACCGCCGCGTCCGCGCCGAACAGCTCGCGCAGCGGCACCGCGCCGCCGTGCACCGCCACCAGCACCAGCATCAGGTTCGCGGTGTAGACGGCGTCGCGGGGCGCCGCCCCCAGGTCCACCGGCCGGTAGCCGCCGTAGTGCGCCTCCCGGCGGTGCCGTCCCGCCTCCCGCAGCAGGTCGGCCAGGGCCAGCCGCAGCTCGTCGCGCACGTGCGGGGCCAGCAGCCGCAGCCGCTCGGCGAGGAACCGCGGCACCTCCCCGGAGACCGACAGCGGGGTGAACGACAGCAGCGCGTACAGGAACGAGTCGTCCAGCGGCGCCGGGCGGATCGACCGCAGCTCCCGGATCCGCGCCTCGGCGAGCTCCGCGAGCTCCTCGGCGATGAGCCGCGCCACCAGGTAGTCGCCGAGCACCGGGTCGGTGAACGCTAGACCGGACGGCGCGCCCTCCAACGCGTCGGTGCGGTGCACGCACGGCAGCCGCAGCGGGTCCAGCGGGCGGGCGTAGTGCGACGGCCAGCGCACCAGCTCGTCGCGGTCGGCCGCCACCGTCGCGGGGTCCACCGCCGCGCCGCCGCGGTGGAACAGCGACAGTGCCAGCAGGGACGCGGTCAGCAGCGCCTGCTCGATCCGCCCCGACCGGACCGCGGGATCGCTCTCGGCCTCGGGGGGCCGTCCCGTACTCGCCGGGTCGGCCCGGTCGGCGGCGTCGGTGAGCATCCGCAGCCACCGCTCGTACAGCGCGGTCTCCCGCAGCGGCGCCTGCAGCCGGCGCAGCGCGTTGCCCACGCCGTCGTAGACCGCCAGCATCAGCAGCGGCAGGGGGCGCCGCGCCAGCGGGAAGTGCGCCTCCAGCGTCTCCCAGTCCAGCGAGGCCACCCCGTGGTGGTGGAAGTAGCTGGAGTTGACCCGGTTCCAGATGGACAGCCACGTCGCGAGCTGGGGTTTGGTGAAGTCCTCCAGGCGCACCGCCACGCTGTCGAGGGGGAAGCGCAACCGGGCCGCCGTGGAGTCCCGGCAGGTCAGCACGATCGCCACCGGGTCGGGGCCCGCAGCGCGCTCCTGCTGGAAGCGGGCCAGGGCGGCCAGCAGCTCGCTGCGCGAGGTCGGCGAACGGGTGGTCAGCTCCTCGACCCCGTCCAGGATCAGCACCGGCAGCGCCTCGCAGTTGCCGCCGCCGGAGGCCGCCAGCGCCTGGTCGAACCGGTCGGCCAGCGCCTGGGCGCCGGCGTCGGCGGGCAGGTTGCGGCCGCTGACCCGCACCGCCGTGAAGTCGCTCTCCGGCAGCCGCGCGGCCAGCACCGACGCCAGCGCCGACTTGCCCGACCCGGCGGGCCCCAGCACCACCAGGGGGTGGGTCAGCGCGCGCGGCGAGGTGATGTGGCCGAGCAGGAACTCGGCCAGGTCGTCGCGGACCTCGGTGTGCTCACGCCACCACTCGACGTCGTGCGGCCGCGTCTGCGCGGTGATCTCGGTGACCCGGAAGCACGGGTTGACGTAGGAGATGGACAGCGGCGGGACGTGCGTGCCGCCGGTCTGCGCGGTGGACGGCAGCGCCAGCCGCTCCCGGTGGGCGCGGGCCAGCGCGCCGCGCACCGCGCTGGGCACCCGGCCCGTGCTGATCGACTGCAGCCGGTGCTGCAACCGGGACAGCCCCATCGGGACGTCCGTCGCCGACGGCCGGAACCGCGCCGTCGACAGCGCCGCCCACGCCCCGAACTCGGGGAAGCCCGCGGCGAGCTTGTCGCGCAGCTCCTCGTAGCGGCGCACGCAGCGGTCGGCGAGCGAGGCGCCGAGCCGGTCGGTGATCGCCTCGCGCTGCGACCGGTCCAGCTCCTCCCACAGCGGCATGCCGCGCAGCACCGACGGCAGCTGCTTGCAGCGGCGCAGGTAGAAGCGGCGGACCCGGGTGCGCCCGTCGGCGGCGGAGCGCTGCGGGCGGGGCAGCGGCGGCGCGGACGCCACCAGCAGCGCCACGAACTCGCCGAGCCGTTTGCGGTCGGCCACCCCCGCCGCCGCGTCGTCCAGCCCGTTGTCCAGCCGGAACGGCAGTTCGGTGTCGTCCAGCGACTCGAAGAACGCGGTGACGACGACGACGCTGTGCGCGGCGGCGATGAACCGGGTGCGCTCCACCCGGCTGAGCAGGTGGGACTCCCGGTCCAGCCGGTTGAGGGCCTGGTGGGCGAACCCCACCAGGTCGGTGCGGGCGGCGAGCAGGTCGGTGGCCTCGTCCGCGACCAACCGGTCGATCAGGTCGACCACGTCCGGGTCGTCGGCGCCGAGGAGCCGGATCGCGTCGCAGTACCGGACGGGTTCGCGCAATGCCACCACCGAAGTTCGCCAAGGGCCGACGCCGCAGGGAACGGCCGTCGGCAGCAGGCTACCGAGTCTCAGCGCCCATCATGACGTGCCCGGACGACGAGCAGTGGTCTTTTGGGATTTTTCGTGATAACGGAACGGGTACGAGACGGTGAAGAGCCGTCACCCGCTGTGGCCCGAGGCCCCGCCCCGCCCGTCTTCGGGCAGGTGGACAGGGGTGTCGGCGGGGCCGTCGGGGGAGTCGAGGGCGTCGTTGGCGGCGGCGAGGGCCAGGATTCGGTCGCAGTTTCGGTCGAAGGTTTCGGAGAGCTCGGAACCCTCGAAATGGGGCCGCAGCGCGTCCAGGACCGGCCGGACGAACCGGGAGGCCAGCCGGGGACCGGTGACCACGGAGTCGATCCTTTCGAGGTAACTCAGGATCACCGAGCGAAGCGCGGTGTGTGCGCCGACCGCAGCGGGGGCCGAAGTCTGGGTCCGTCGAGCGGAGAGCTCTTCGGCGGCCTGGCGCAGCACGGCCAACTCCAGACGGCCCAACTGGCGGCCTCGCAGGAGTCTGGCATACCGGTTGCCCCGGTTGCGTTGGTTTTCCTCGTCGCCGGGCGGTCCCAGCCGCAGCTCCAGGACGTCGCTGATCTCCGACCAGGAGAGAACCGGCAGCGGCTCTCCGGCGCGCCGTGTGGACAGAGCCGAGGCAAGGTCGGGCTCGGAGATCCACGTTCCCAGGTCCGCGCTGGCGTACTTCAGGTACGGACCGAGCATGAGCACCAGCCGCGCCGTCCACCCCTGCATCCGCAGGCCCAGGGAGCGCAGCAGCCGCGAGGTGGTGCCGTCGTAGTCCACGGTGACGGTGTACGGGTCGGTGATGTCCAGCCGTCCCGCGGCGTTGACGCGCAGCTCGAAGCCCACGCACTCGCCGACGTTGACCGGCTCGCGGCGCTCCCGGACCAGCAGCGCGCGCGGTGTGCCGTCCTCCTCCCAGTGCCCCAGGTGGCGCAGCCGCACCGTGTCCATGAAGCCGAACCACTCGTCGCCGGACAGCGCCCGCCACGTCCCGGCCACCTCGCGCCACGGCAGCCACGGCTGCCCGGAGTCCGGGAACAGCTCGTCCAGGCCGACCTCGTCGGCCACCAGCACCAGCAGGGTCACCAGGTTGGCGGTGTGCGCGGCCAGGCGGCGCGTGACGGTCGCCTCGTAGGGCCGGTAGTCCACCGTCGCCCCGGCGCGCGGGTACAGCGCGGCCCGGAACATCTCCACCAGCAGCGACCGGTACTCCGCGCGGTCGCGCGCGTCCCGGGTGCGTGCGGCGAGCAGTTCGGCGGCGAACTCCACCGCAGCGGCACGCCCCGCGAGCGCGGCGAACGAGGTCAGCGCGTGGAACCGGCCGGTGTCCACGGGGACGGGGGTGCGCCTGCGCGCGGCGTGCGCGCGGTCGGCGACCAGGTCGGCGAGCTCGCCCACGACCGTGCGCGCCACCAGGTACTCCCCGAAGGTGGCGTGCAGGAACTCGTAGACGCTGCGGGTCTGCCCCTGCTGCACGGCGCGGGCCTCGTGCACGAAGAAGAACCGGCCCAGCACCTGGTGGGCGGCGCTGATCCGGCCGCCCAGCCCGGCCTCGCCCGCGTCCACCGCGGCGTCGGGGAACAGCACCGCCAGGTCGGCCTCCAGCTGCTCGGCGCCCACCCACTGCTGGTGGCGGACGAACATGGCCACGGCCACCACCTCCAGGCGGCGCAGCTCCTCCTCCACAGCCCGCGCCAGCTCCGCCCCGCCCAGCCGGGGGCGGTGCTTGCGCACCTCCCGTTCGGCGAACGCGGTCAGCAGCCGCTCGTACAGCTCGGCGCGGCCCAGCGCGGCGGCGTCCCGCTGCAGCCGGTTGCCGTCGGCGTCGAACACCAGCAGCATGAGCAGCAGCAGCGGCTGCTCGGCCAGCTCCCGGTAGCGCAGCAGCGTCTCCTCCGGCAGCGGGCGCAGCCCCCGCGCGGCCAGCGCTGCGGCGTTGGCCCTGTTCCAGACCGCCAGCATGCGGGTGACCCGGGCGTCGGTGAACGGCTCCAACCGGATCACCGGCGTGCCCGGCGGGAAGCGGACGCGGTCGGCGACCACGGTGCGGCTGGTGACGACCACCGCCACCGGGCGGCCCAGGGCGGCCTGGTGCTCCTGGAACCGCTGCACCTGCTCCAGGTAGTCGGACCGGTGCACCCCGGTGGCCTGGAGCAGTTCGTCGAAGCCGTCGAGGATCACCACGGGCAGCGCGCCCTCGGCCGCGTCGGCCAGGTCCCGCCAGGACACGCGGGTGTGCAGAGTCGCGGAGAGCCCCTCGTCGAGCTGCGCGTGGATCGGCGCGTCGGCCGGCACCGACCGCAGCTCCACGCGCAGCGGCAGGAAGTCGCCGAACGGCAGCCGCGCCGCCAGCATCCGGGTGAGCTGCGACTTGCCCGCACCGGGGTGGCCGAGCAGCACGATCGGCCGGAAGTGGCACTCGCGCTGGGTGAGCAGCGACACCAGCAGCGGCTGCAGGTCGTCGTGGCGGGCGGCGCCGTCCCACCACGGGTCCGCGGAGGGGGCGGCGTCGGCGTCGGTGAACCGCAGCCGGCCGCCCAGGTCCACGTAGGCGTCGCGCACCAAGGGCAGCACCACCCCGTCGGGGGCCTCGCCGGTGGCGAGCAGCGGCTCCTCCAGCACCGACTGGTAGAGCCGTTCCAGTTCGGTGAGCCTGCGCCGCGCGCCCGGGGCGGTCAGCTGCCCCAGCAGGTCGGCGATCTCGGTCAGGCCGACGCGGACCTCCGCGACCCGTGCGCGGGTGTCCTCGTGCGCGGCCAGGTTCGCCCACACCCCGAATTCCGGAACGTCGGCGGCGAGTTTTCGGTACGACTCGACGTGGCGGCGGCGGGCCAGTGCGGGCACCTCGTCCAGGGCCGCGGCGACCCGGGCCCGACCGGCCTCGTCGAGCCCCTCCCACGCCTCCAGGCCCTGCAGGAACCGGAGCAGGGCGGCGGTCGCGGCCCGGTAGGGCGGCGCGTGCTCGCCGCCGTCCGCGGCCGGCGGCAGGGTCGGGGCGTCCTGTTCGGGGGCGCGCAGCACGTCGCCGAACAGCGCGTACTGCTCCTCCCGGGTGATGCGCAGGTCGCGCAGGGCCAGCGGGCAGCCGGGCCGGTCCAGCGCCTCGTCCAGGGCCTCGAACAGCGCGGTGATCCGCAGGACCAGGTCGGCGGCGGCGACCCGTTCGGTGCGGTCCCAGCGGCTCACCCCGGTGATCTTCTCCCGGATGCCGGTGACCGCGGCCTGCCCGTACCGCACCACCTGCGACTGCAGTCCCAGCACGTCGGGAACCCCCAACGCGCCGAGAGTGCCTGTGACCACGGCCTCACCGAACCCGAGTAGGGTCGGGTCGTCGCCGCCGAGGATCCGCAGGGCGTCGGCGTAGGAGAGGGTCTTCTTCGCCACGGGGGGCCGCCTTCCGGCTACGGAGTGGGAGGGATGTCCATTGTGACGTTCCCGTGACGGTTGCCCAAATTCCGCTGTGGGCACGAGCCCATGCGGCGGCGGCACACCCGGGAGGAAAGAAGAGGAATGCGATCGATCATCCGGGCGGTCACCTTCGACTGCGCCGACCCCTACGCCCTGGCCGAGTTCTGGGCGGGGGCCCTCGGCGCCGCCATCGCCCCCGGCAGCAGGCCCGGCGACCCCGAGGTCTCCGTCGACACCCCCGACGGCCAGCCGCGGCTGCTGTTCCAGCGGGTGCCGGAGAACAAGGTGGCCAAGAACCGGGTCCACCTGGACCTGACAGGGGCGGGCACCGACCGCGACAGGGAGGTGGAGCGGCTGGTCGGCCTGGGCGCGACCTTCGTCTCCGACCTCCGCGGGGCCGACGGGAAGGGGGGCGTGGTGCTCGCCGACCCCGAGGGCAACGAGTTCTGCGTGGTGTCCGGGTGATCCGGGGCCGCGGGCGCGGGCCGCACCCCCGCGGCGCCCGGGGCGGGATCAGCGGCGCGGCCTCCAGTGCGGGGGCCGCTCCAGGTGGGCGGGCAGCCGGGTGGAGGTGTCGCCGACGGCCGAGGCGAGCTGGGACCGGGTGAGGAAGAGCGCGTCGCCGAGGTCGGCCCCGCACAGGTCGGCCCCGCGCAGGTCCGCGCCGGTCAGGTCGGCCAGGCGCAGGTCGGCGCCGCTCAGGTCGGCCGCGACGAGCAGCGCCCCCCGCAGACTGGCGCCCCGCAGGTCGGCGCCGCGCAGGTCCGCGCCCGCCAGGTCGGCTCCCCGCAGGTTCTGCCGCCTGCCCGGGGCGGCGGCCCGGGCCAGCTCGCTGGCCCGCAGCAGCAGCGGGTTGACCTCGTCGCGCAGGGCCGCCACGTCCACCGCCGACAGCGTCTCGGCGTCGGCGCGGGTGAGCTGTTCGACTGCGTCTCGGCGGCGGCGCAGCGCGCCGTGGACGGGGCGGGCCCGGGGCAGGGCCGCCGCCTCGGTCAGGTACCACAGCAGTTCGTGCAGGTGCCGCATGACGGGGAAGACCGCGAACATGGGCCGGGCGAGCTCGGGGAAGCGCCGCCAGTCCCGCCCGCCGAAGGTGGTCTGGGCGACCTGCTGCCCCGCGCCGAAGCAGTCGAAGACCGCGCAGCCGGCGAACCCCTCCTCGCGCAGCCGCGCGTGGATGCCGCAGGAGAAGTCGCCGAGGAGGTGGTGGCACGGCCTGCCCGCGGGCTTGTCCACCGCGAAGTCCGCCGAGGCGGCGAAGGGCAGGGCGACGCAGCACAGCGCGAAGCAGCGGGAGCAGTCGGCGCGCAGGGCGGCGGAGGAAGGTTTCTGGGACAAGACCGGCAGCCTCCGGGAAGGGAAGGGCGAGGGCACGTCGTGCCCGGAGCCCTTCCCATTCTGCCTCCCGGCGGCCCGCCGCCCGGAGCGGGACGCCGGGAAGGGAAGGATTCCGGTCCGGGCGGCCGCGGGGTTACGGCAGGCGCCAGTCCATCGGTTCGGCGCCCTGCTTCTCCAGCAGGGCGTTGGCGCGGCTGAACGGGCGGGAGCCGAAGAAGCCGTTGTGCGCCGACATCGGGCTGGGGTGGGTGGACTCCACGCACGGCACGTGCGGCATGAGGGGGCGCAGGTTGCGGGCGTCGCGGCCCCACAGGATCGCGACCAGGGGCTTGTCGCGGGCGGCCAGCGCGCGGATCGCCTGATCGGTGACCTCCTCCCAGCCCTTGCCGCGGTGCGACCCCGCCTTGCGCGGCGCGACGGTCAGCACCCTGTTGAGCAGCAGCACCCCGCGTTCGGCCCACGGGGTGAGGTCCCCGCTGGACGGCATCGGGTACCCCAGGTCCTGGGTGTACTCGGTGAAGATGTTGCGCAGGCTGCCCGGCAGGCGGCGGGTCTCCGGCGACACCGAGAAGCTCAACCCCACGGCGTGCCCCGGGGTGGGGTAGGGGTCCTGCCCCACCAGCAGCACCCGCACCTCCTCGAAGGGCTGCCGGAAGGCGCGCAGCACGTTCTCCCCGGCGGGCAGGTAGGTGCGGCCCTCGGCCACCTCCTGCCGCAGGAAGTCGCCCATCTGCGCGATGCGGTCGGCCACCGGCGCCAGCGCCTCGGCCCAGCCGCTGTCCATGATCTCGTGCAACGGTCTCGACATGGTTGGCACCCTAGCGGCGGCCGACGACAGCGGCGGCGGATTCGCGCCTCCCGGTCCCGGAGTGCGGCTCAGTGCCCCGGACGCAGCCAGCGGGACAGCCGCTGCCGGGTCCGCGCCGTCGCCGGGTGGTCCGGGCCGTGGCGGCGCACGTGGTCGTCGAGCAGCGCCCGGTACAGCCGCACCGCCCCGGCCGGATCGCCCGCCAGCCCGGTGTAGGCGGCCAGGTAGTGGCGGGCCTCCAGGGTGCGGGAGGCGTCCGCGCCCAGCAGCCGCTCCAGGTCGGAGACGAGGGCGCCCAGCAGCTCCGCCGCCCGCGCGTACTGGCCCGACTCGCCGACGTCCACGGCGAGGAACAGCCGGTTGTCGAGCACCCGCGTGGCGTCCGGCCCGTACGCGGCCACCAGGTCGTCCAGCAGTTCCCGGCGCAGGGCTGCGGCCTCGGCGCGCCGCCCCGCCCGGCCGGTGTTGACGGCCAGGTAGTGGCGGGCGGTCTGCGTCTCCGGGTGGCCGCGGCCGTAGTGGCGGTCCAGGTCGGCGACGAGGGCGCCCAGCAGTTCCGCGGCCCGCGCGTACTCGCCGGCCTTGCCGGTGAGCTGGGCGTGGCGGCGGCGGGCCCGCAGCGTCTCGGGATGGTCGGCGCCGTAGACCTCGGCCAGTTCGCCCAGCAGACCGCCCAGCAGCCGCGCCGCCTCGGCCGCCGCACCGCCGTCGGCGAGGCGTTCGGCCTCCTCCAGCGACCGCTCCAGGGACCGCCGCCGCTCCGGAGCGACCGTCGGAGCCGGGGCGGCGCCCGCCGCCGGCGGCGGGGGAGCGGTCGGCGGGACCGTCGGCGCGGACCGGGCGCCGGAGCCGTCCAGGCGCAGCGACAGCAGCCGGTCGCGGACCCACAGGGCGCTCTCCGGCCGCTCGGCGGGGTCCTTGGCCAGCAGCGCGGCCACCAGTTCGGCGAGGTCCGCGGGCACGTCCGGACGCAGCCCGGCGAGGTCGGGCGGGGGCTCGGTCAGGTGCATGCGCAGCACCGGCATCGGGTCGGGGGCCTGGAACGGGGGCCGCCCGGTCAGCATCTGGAACAGCACCGCGCCGAAGGAGTACAGGTCGCTGGCCGCCCCCACGGACAGCATCTGGATCTGCTCGGGGGACATGTACAGCGGCGTGCCGAACAGGTCGCCGGTGCGGGTCAGCCGACGGCTCTGCAACGCGGCCTCGTGGAACCCGGCGATGCCGAAGTCCAGCACCTTCACCGTGCCGCCGTCGGCCGCGGCGGCGTCCACGACCATGAGGTTGCCGGGTTTGACGTCGCGGTGCACCACCCCCGCCGCGTGCGCGGCGGCCAGGCCCGCGCACACCTGGGCGCCCCAGCGCGCGGCCAGCGCGACCGGCAGCCGCCCCCGCTCCCGCAGCAGCACGTTGAGGGGGCGGCCCGCGACCAGTTCCATGACCGCGTAGACGGTCTGCCCGTCGGCGCCGTAGTCGTAGAGGATGACGATGTTGGGGTGCCCGGCCAGCCGCGCGGTCACCCGGGCCTCCCGGCGGAACCGTGCTACCGTCCCGTCGTCCGAGATCGCCTCGGGGTGAACCAGCTTGACCGCCACGGGGCGGTCCAGCCGCTCGTCGTGACCACGCCAGACCTCCCCCATGCCTCCGGAACCCAGTCGTTCGACCAGGCGGTAGCGGCCGTCCAGTACACGCTGTGCCACGTCGTCCTCCAGCGGGAGCCTCCCGAGGCCAACCTATCCAGCCGAACCCGGCCGCCGGACATCCGGATCACAGAGGGGTGAAGGGCTCCCCCGCCGTGACCGCGAGGGGCTATCGTTTCTCCTCGCGCTTTCCACCGTCCAGCCGAACCCCCGAACCGGAAAGTGAAGCAGACCAGTGAGTTCTACGTTGTACGTCGGCCCGGACTCCCAACCGGACAAGTACCGTCTGGTGCGGTCGGTGGGACGGGGCGGTGAGGCCACCCTCTACCTCGCCGAGGTGACTCTGGCGGGCCAGACCGAGCCGGTGGTCGTCAAGGTCCTCGACGCGGACGCGGCCGCCTCCCCCGAGCAGTTCGCCGAACTCAGCAGGCGCTGGAGCGAGCAGGCCGAACTGCTGCGGTTCATCACCCGGCTGGGCGTGGTCGGGGTGCGCGAGCACTTCGAGGGCGCCCCCGAGCACCGCGCGGGCACAGCCGCCGAGGCCACCGGCCGGGCCCTGTACCTGGTGATGAACCACGTCGAGGGCGTGGACCTGCGCGACTGGCGGGCCGAGCACGCCGTGGAGGGCCTGCGGGGGCAGCGGACGGCGCTGGGCTACCTGGAGCAGGTCGCCGAGGTCCTCGACGTGCTGCACTCCGGCCGGGCCACCCCCTCCAAACGCCCGGTGGTGCACGGCGACCTGTCCCCCGGCAACATCATGGTCAACGAGGACGGCCAGGCCGTCCTGGTGGACTTCGGACTGAGCCGCATCGCCGCCCGGCACCTGACCTCGCGGCCGTGGTTCACCCCCGGCTACGCCGCCCCCGAGATCTTCAACGGCGAGTACTCCCCGGCCGGCGACCGCTACGCCTTCGGCGCCGTCGCCTACTTCGTGCTGTCGGGCGAGGAGCCGCCGCCCTCCCCCGAACAGCTGCGCGACGCCTTCGTGAACCTGCCGGTCATGGCCGCGGCAGGCCCCGACCAGCGGGAGCGGGTCGCCGCGATGTTCGCCGCCGACCCGGACGCCCGACCCACGGCGCTCGACTGGATCAGGACGGTCCGCTCGGTCAGCACCTCGGCGCCGTGGAGCGCCCCGGTGACCGAGCCGGGCCTGCCGCGGCCCACGCCGGCCGCGCCGCCCGGTCCCGCGGCGCCGCCCCCGAGCGGCCCCCGGGTGAGCGGTCCGCCGCCGCAGAGCGGACCGGACCACCCCGCCCCGGGCGGCCCCGCGGCCGCCGAGGGGGCCGGCGCGCCCCGCCCCTCCGTGCCGCAGCAGGGGGGACCCGCCACCCCGCAGGAGCCCGCCGTCCCGCGGCAGCCGGACGCCCCGTTCGGCGGTCTTGGCCCGCAGCGCCCGGTCGGCGGACTGCGCGGCATGCCCGCCCCCGCGACGCAGCCGACCACCCCGCTCCCGCGGAGCGCGCCCCCCGTGTCGGGGCCGCCCGCCGGCCCGCCGCCGCAGCCGGCCGCCCACGGGGCGGGCGGCGACCCCGGCAAGCCCGCCAAACGCAGGTCGCGCAAACCGCTGGTGATCGGCGTGGCCGCCCTGATGGTGCTGGCGATGGCCGGCGGGTCGGCCGCCACCTTCTACGCCATGAACTGGTGGAACCAGATCAACACGGCGGCCGAGGAGCCGGCCCCCGGCCCGCGGACCGGCGAGGCCGAACCGGAGCAGGCGGCGGACGAGCCCGACGCGCAGCCCGCGTCCGAGGAGGTCGGCGCCGACCGGCCGGACCGCCCCGCCAGTGGCGAGCAGTACCTGGCCGCCCTGGAGCACATCGACGAGTACGGCGTGGAACCGGCCAACGTGAAGGTCAACACCGTCACCTACCCGCGGGCGCTGGCCAGCTCCCTGGACTGCTACTCCGACGAGGAGTGGATCGAGTACGACCTCAACCGCTCCTGGACCACCTTCGAAACCGTCGTCGGCCTGGAGGACACCTCCGAGTCCGGGGCCACCGTCACCTTCAGCGTGATCGTGGACGGCGACGAGGTGGCCACCGAGACCGTCGGCCTGGGCACGGAGCGGGAGCTCAGCGTCGACGTCACCGGCGGGCTGCGGCTGCGCCTGCAGGTCGAGCCGGGACCCGACTGCGGTGACGCCTACGCGGTGTGGGGCGACCCCCGGATCCTCAGCTAGCACCGCGCGCTCCCGTCCCGCCGCGCACTGGTCGGCGGCGGGACCGCGCGCTAGGGTGGATGCCGTGACGTGGCGACATTGACCCTCACCCGAGTCCCGACTGGCGCGGGGCCTCTACGCCTACGCGTTCCTGCAGGACCTCGTCCTGCTCTACCCGGTGTACGCGCTGCTGTTCGCCGACACCGGACTGACCGGCGCGCAGCTCTCCTCGCTGTTCGCCCTGTGGTCGCTGACCGCGTTCGCCCTCGAAGTCCCCTCGGGCCTGCTCGCCGACCGCTTCTCCCGCCGCCTGCTGGTGGCCGCCGCGCCCCTGTGCGCCGGCGCGGCCTTCGCGCTGTGGACCTTCCTGCCCGCCTACCCGGCCTTCGCCGTCGGCTTCGTGCTGTGGGGCGCGGGCGGCGCGCTGGCGTCCGGGGCGTTGGAGGCGCTCGTCTACGAGGGGCTGGCCGCCGCGGGCGCGGCACACCGCTACCCGCGCCTGATCGGCCGCTCCCGGGCGCTGGGCACCGTGGCGGTGCTGGCCGCGGGCGTGCTCGCCGGTCCGGTGCTGGCCGTGGGCGGCTACCCCGCGGTGGGGTGGGCCAGCGTCGCGGTGAGCCTGCTCGCCGCGGCCGCGGGGTGGACGCTGCCCGAGGCTCCGCGGGGCCGCGCCGCCGGGCAGGGGCCGCGGCCGGGCGTGCTGCGCGGTGCGCTGGCCGAGGTGCGGCGCTCACCCGCGCTGCTGGGGGTGCTGGCACTGCTGTCGGCGCTCACGGTGGTCGACGCGCTGGAGGAGTACCTGCCCCTGCTGGCGCGTGCCACGGGCGTCTCCGACACCACCGTTCCGCTGCTGGTGGTGCTGGTCACCGCGGGGACCGCGGCGGGCCAGTGGTGTGCGGGGCGCGGCATGAGGTGGGCGGGCCCCGTGCTGGGCGCGGGCGTGGTGCTGCTGGCGTTCGGCGCGCTCAGCGGCCACCCGGCGGGCCTGCTGGGGGTGGCCGCCGGGTTCGGGGTCTTCGCGTGGGCGGGCGTGGCCGTGGAGGCGCGGTTGCAGGAGCGGGTCGGCGACCGGGCGCGGGCCACGGTCACCTCGCTGGCCGGAGTCGGTGAGGAGGTGGTGGCACTGCTGGTCTACGCCGCCTACGGGGCGGGGGCGGCGTGGGCGGGGCCCGGTCCGCTGTTCGCGGTGCTGGCCCTGCCCGGCCTGGTGGTGGGGGTGCTGCTGTGGCGGGCCCGGTGAGGCTCAGTCGCCCTCGACGGGCTGGAGCACCCGCACCTGGCGCACCCCGTCGGTCTCCGACAGCGCCGCGGCGAGGACCCCGGTGGCGGTCCGGCCCGCCAACCGCAGGTCCAGGTCGACGGTGGCCGCCCCGTCCCGTTCCGTGCGGCGCTGGGTGTGCACGTCGTGGACCGCGAAACCGTGGTCGACGGCCAGGGCCAGGATCGTCCGCAGCACCCCGCGCCCGTCGTCGTAGTTGACCCGCAGCAGGGCCGTCGTGGGCTGGGAGCGGGTGAGCAGCCGCAGCAGCGGCGGGTAGGCGAACATCACCAGGAAGTAGCCGGCGGTCACCCACACGCCCAGCAGCCACAGCCCCGCGCCGCAGGCCATGCCGACCGCGCAGGACACCCACACGGCCGCGGCGGTGGTCAGCCCGCGCACCATGTCGCGGCGGACGAAGATCAGCCCGGCGCCGATGAAGCCGATGCCCGACACGATCTGCCCGGCGACCCGGGAGGGGTCCAGCATCACCAGGTCGCCGGCGAGCACGTCCCCGAAGCCGTACTTGCCGACCAGCATGAACAGCGCGGACCCCAACCCGACCAGGGTGTGGGTGCGCAGCCCGGCGTTCTTGTTGCGCCACTCCCGTTCCAAGCCGATCAGGGAGCACAGCACGAGCGCGCTGAGCAGCGCCAGCGCCTGCGGCCAACTCTGCGCCGCGAAATCGGTGAGGTTGGTGGCCATGGCCGTCCTCGCGCCCATGGCCACCCCCTATCCCGTGGCCCCCGGCCCAATCAGCAGACCTCGTCGCTGCGCCGGTGCCCGTCGTGGTGGGACAGGTTCAGCGCCGTCGTCACCAGCGGGAAGTGGCTGAACGCCTGCGGGAAGTTGCCGACCTGGCGGCCGATGCGCGGGTCGTACTCCTCGGCGAGCAGACCCACGTCGTTGCGGAGCGCCAGCAGCCGCTCGAACAGCTCCCGCGCCTCCTTCTCCCGGCCGATCGACAGCAGCGCGTTGGCCAGCCAGAAGCTGCACGCCAGGAACGCGCCCTCGTCACCGGGCAGCTTGTCGGCGGCGTCCTCCAGGCCGGTGCGGTAGCGCAGCACGAAGCCGTCCACCATGAGGTCCTCGCGGATCGCCTCGATGGTGCCGATCACCCGCGGGTCGTCGTAGGGCAGGAAGCCCACCTCGGGGATGAGCAGCAGCGCCGCGTCCAGCTCCCGGCTGCCGTAGTACTGGGTGAAGGTGTTGCGTTCGGCGTCGTAGCCGTACTCGCACACCTCGGCGTGGATGGTGTCGCGCAGCGCCTTCCAGCGCTCCAGCGGCCCCTCCTTGCCGTACTCCTCGATCATCCGCACCGCCCGGTCGGCGGCGACCCACGCCATGACCTTGGAGTGCACGAAGTGCTGGCGCGGCCCGCGCACCTCCCACAGGCCCTCGTCCGGCTCCGACCAGCACCACTCCAGGTAGTTGACGAGGGAGCGCTGCAGGCCCCACACGTGCTCGCCCGCGCTCATCCCTGACTTCTGCGCGAGGTACAGCACCTCCATGACCTCGCCGTAGACGTCGAGCTGGTACTGGCCCACGGCGGCGTTGCCGATGCGCACCGGCCGCGAGTCCTCGTAGCCGGGCAGCCAGTCGGCCTCCCACTCGGTCAGCCGCCGTTCGCCGCGCACCCCGTACATGATCTGGATGTGCTGGGGCTCCCCGGCGACGGCCCGCACCAGCCACTCCCGCCAGGCGTGCGCCTCGTCGGTGTAGCCGCTGCGGATCAGCGCCTCCAGGGTGATGGTGGCGTCGCGCAGCCAGCAGTAGCGGTAGTCCCAGTTGCGCACGCCGCCGATGTCCTCGGGCAGCGAGGTGGTGGGCGCCGCCACGATGCCGCCGGTGGGCCGGTAGGTGAGGGCCTTGAGGGTGATCAGGGAGCGCACCACGGCGTCGCGGTAGCGGCCCTGGTAGGTGCACTGGGACACCCAGTCGCGCCAGAACCGCTCGGTCTGCGCGAGGGCCTTCTCCGCGTCGAGGTGGTCGGACTCCTGGACGTGCGAGGGGTGCCAGGCCATCACGAACGGGATGCGCTGGCCCGCGGTGACGGTGAAGTCCGCGTCGTGCATGAAGTTGTGGCCCTCCAGCGGCACCGGCCCGCTCAGCCACACCGAGTCGGGTCCGGCGACGGCCACCACCTCGCTGTCGATGCGGTGGATCCACGGCACCACGTTGCCGTAGTCGAACCGCAGCCGGATGGCGGTCCGCATCGGCACGGTCCCGCTCACGCCCTCGACGATGCGCACCAGGTGGGGGTGGCCGCCGCGCGGGGGCATGAAGTCGATGAGCCGCACGGTCCCGGTGGGGGTGTCCCACTCGCTCTCCAGGATCAGCGTCTCGTGGCGGTAGCGGCGGCGGGTGGCCCGGGGCTCCCCGACCGCGGGACGGATCCACCAGTTGCCGTTCTGCTCGTCTCCCAGCAGGGCGGCGAAGCACGCGGGGGAGTCGAAGTGCGGCAGGCACATCCAGTCGACCGACCCGTCTCGCCCGACCAGGGCAGCGGTCTGCATGTCGCCGATCATCGCGTAGTCCTCGATCAGTGCGGACACGCCGATCACCCCCATCAAGTGTTTGCGGATGGCCCCGTGCGTGGACGGGTCGCCGAATGCGGGGGTGCGGCGGTGGTTCCCCCACGCGCAGCCCCCCGGGCTCTGTTGGAGGCAACGTTAGTCATGCCGGAGCGTGTCTGTTGCCACCTAGACCGATGTATAGGTCACGTTCCCGACACAACGCTCACGAAGAGGAGATTTCAGCGGAAAGAAGGGTAGGTAAGAATCTCATTGCGTCGTTCGTGTGCATTGTCCCTTTCTGTCGCCGGAGGCCCCCCGGGGGGCCGGGCGGCGACGGCGGCCCCGTCCCTCCACGCTATCCGCCCGCGCGCCGGTCCGCGCGCAGTATCGGCAGGAAGACCTGGGTCAACGGCCCGATCGCCACCGCGAACAGCAGGGTGCCCACCCCCACTGTCCCGCCCAGGGCGAACCCGGCGGCGACCACGGCCACCTCGATGAGCGTGCGGGCCGCCAGGATCGACATGCCGCGGTCGGCCAGCCCCGTCATCAGCCCGTCGCGGGGGCCGGGCCCCAGCCCCGCGCCGATGTACAGGCCGCTGCCCGCGGCCACCGCCACGATCCCCGCCGCCAGCAGCGCCACCTGCCCCGCCAGGGTCTGGGGCACGGGCAGCCACAGCAGCGACACGTCCATCGCCGTGCCGACGCCCACCACGTTGAGCAGGGTGCCCAGCCCGGCGCGCTGCCGCAGCGGAATCCACAGGACGATCACCGCGGCCCCGGTGACCACCGCCCACGTGCCGATGGACCAGCCGGTGCGCAGGTGCAGGCCCTGGTGCAGCACGTCCCACGGGGCCACGCCCAGTCCGGTGACCACCTGCGCGGCCAGGCCGAGGCCGAACAGGTACAGGCCGACGCACAGCTGCACCAGGCGGCGCAGCCGGGGAGGGGGCAGCAGGGGGGTGATGAAGGCCCGGTCGACCAGGGAGCGCCAGCGGGCGGACGGGCCGCCGGGGGGAGTCGGTCGTGTCATGGGCACGATCCTGGCGTGCCGCCGCCCCGAAGGGGTAATCACGACAGAACGGGATGGAACGGAAAGGGTTGTCCGTCGTTCCGCGGGCGCCGCCCGGTGGGCTCACCGCTCCCCGCGCGCCCCCGCGACCACCCGCGCGGCGAAGCGGGACACCTCCGCCAGCACCTCCTCGCGGTTGGTCTCGTTGAACACCTCGTGCCGCGCCCCGGGGAAGACCCGCGCCGCCGTGTCGGGACCGGCCAGGGCGAGGACGCCGCGCAGCGTGCCCTCCAGGGGCACCAGGCGGTCGTCGGAGCCGTGCAGCCACAGCAGCGGCACCCCGACCCGCCCGGCCGCCGCGGCGCGGTCCAGCTCCACGCGCAACGCCCGCACGGTGGGCCGCTTGAACGGGCCGTGCCAGACCAGTTCGTCGGCGGCGTAGGCCGCGCCGACCCCGGGGTCGCGCGACAGCGTCGCCGGGTCGACGGGCTCGTCGGGGATCTCGTCCGCCTCCAGCAGGCGGTCCACGACCGCCCACTCGCCCAGCACCGGGCCGCTCAGCACCAGGCCCGCCACCTCGCCGGGGTGGGTCTGCGCGTAGCGGGCGGCGACCAGCCCGCCCATGGAGTGTCCGACCAGCACCAGCGGCAGCGACCGGTAGGCGCTGCGCGCCTGGGTGACCACGCGGTGCACGTCCTCGACGATCCCGGCGAAGTCCTCGACCAGCACCCGCTCGCCCGACGACAGCCCGTGGCCCCGGTGGTCGGCGCCGTAGCAGACCGCGCCGTGCTCGCACAGCCAGCGCGCCACGTGCTCGTAGCGCCCGATGTGCTCGCCGTAGCCGTGCACCAGCACCACCAGGTGGTCGGGTTCGGCCTCGGCGTGCGCCCACGCCCGCACGTGCAGCCGCTGCGAGCCCTGCGGCCCGCCGGGCAGGTTCCAGTCGCGCACGCTGATCACAACAGCCCCTCTCCGTGCCGTGCCTGTCGCCTCCCGACGATAACGGGCCTGCGCCCCGCGGCGGCGGCGCCCCGGCCGTCGCCGCCCCCGCGGGCGCGGCGCGCACTAGCTAGGGTGGGAGGCCACGGTCCCGCGCCCCGACACGTCACGGGAGGTGACGCCGGTGCTGTCCGACGCCTACGGCAGGATCGCCACCGACCTGAGAGTCTCCCTCACCGACCGGTGCAACCTGCGCTGCACCTACTGCATGCCGCCGGAGGGGCTGGACTGGCTGCCCGGGCCGGAGCTGCTCACCGACGAGGAGGTCGTCCGCCTCGTCCGGGTCGGCGTGACCCTGCTGGGCATCCGCGAGGTGCGGTTCACCGGCGGCGAGCCGCTGCTGCGCCGCGGCCTGCCCGGCATCGTCGCGGCCGCCGCCGCGCTGGAGCCGCGCCCCAGGACCGCGCTCACCACCAACGGCATCGGCCTGGCGCGGCTGGCGCCCGCGCTGGCCGAGGCGGGCCTGGACCGCGTCAACGTCTCCCTGGACACCCTCGACGCCGACGTGTTCGAGAGGCTGACGCGCCGGCGGCGGCTGGACGACGTGCTGGCGGGCCTGGCGGGGGCGGCCCGGGCCGGACTGACGCCGGTGAAGGTCAACGCGGTCCTGATGCGCGGCGTCAACGACCACGAGGCGGCCGACCTGCTCGCCTACTGCCTGGAACACGGCTACCAGCTGCGGTTCATCGAGCAGATGCCGCTGGACGCCCAGCACGGCTGGCAGCGCGAGAGCATGGTCACCGCCGACGAGATCCTGGACCGCCTCAGCGCCGCCCACACCCTCACCCCCGCCGGCGGGGCCGCACGCGGCAGCGCCCCGGCGGAGCTGTTCCTCGTCGACGGCGGCCCCGCCACGGTCGGCGTCATCGGCTCGGTCACCCGCCCGTTCTGCGGGGCCTGCGACCGGGTGCGGCTCACCGCCGACGGCCAGGTCCGCAACTGCCTGTTCGCCCGCGAGGAGTCCGACCTGCGCGGCCCGCTGCGCGCGGGCGCCACCGACGCCGAACTCGCCGAGCGGTGGCGCGCCGCGGTCGCCACGAAACGGCCCGGCCACGGCATCGACGACCCCGGCTTCCTGCAACCGGCCCGCCCCATGTCCGCCATCGGCGGCTGACAACTTACCCTGATAGAGGGTCCCTGGCTTTTCCGATGCTGCTGGAGTGGTCTCTGACGCACGTGGTGGGCGGTGCCAGTGTGCGCAGTAGAGAGGCTAATACGTGTTTGCGCATGATCCACTGGTGATCGCCGGTTCTGATTGCCTTCCGAACGTTGTGGAGCGTGTACCCTGCCGTTTTCTGTTCGCGGAGCAACCATGCCTTACGGAAGTACGTGAAGATGGCGGGAATTTGGGAGCTGGATAGATCGGTGGTCCGTCCTAGTACTGTCAAGGGCAGAAACCAGCGCCGGAACAGAATGCGCTGGTGGTCCGCTGGGTCGACGTCCGTCAGGCGCACGGCAGGGGCGGGAACGCGGCCATGTGGGCCATAGCGCAGGCGGATGCCCTCGTGTTCCCGGAACAGGAGACCGTGGGCGGCAATGTTGGCTATCGCCTTGGGAGTGGCGGTCATGACGATCTCAGTGCCCCGCAGACGGCGAGTTTCAGCAAGAGCGGCTATGTGTACCGCTGCTCGTGCGTCTAGAACCGATCTCATTGTCAGCCAGTAGATAGTCGCGGTCCCGTACCAGAGTGGTGCCGAGGAACGCCGTGGTCATGTTCACCCGTCTTTCCGGTCGTAGTCGGTGGGGAAGGCCGTCAGGGTGGGAAACGCCGCGGTGTCGATCCGGTGGTCACGTTCGTAGGAGTCGAGGCCTAGGGCGAGCAGTTTTCTGCGGTAAGCCCACTTGGCTCGTTTGCGTCGATCGTTTGGGTCTTTCGGGCGCATTAGGGCGAGGAAGAAGAAGCACTTGACCAGCAGGAAGTCGCCAAGGAAACGACTCAGACGGAGACCGGCCAGATTCTCGCTGACCTCGTCCAGAGCAGCGAGGTAGGACCGGCGCTGGCTGCGGGTGAAGATGTAGCCTCTGTCACCACCTTTGAACGCTGCGATATCGAGCATCGGATACACGTCGAACCCGACAGGAACCAAGGCGTGGTGCTGCCAGTCGATGACTCCGGTGGGAAAGACGTTGGGTAAGCCGTAGTCGAGGTGGCCGAACGACACCGGAACCCCGCTCAGCCGAGTGGAGACTGTATCCAGGGCTGTACATGTCCGGTGGGTGTCCAGATCGGGGTTTTCGGCGAACACGGTGTCGACGAAGCCGGCTCACCTCACCCAGTCCGCCGCCTGTCCGGAGGGCTCGGCTGTACGAAGCTGGGCAGTCAGTAGCCGGGCGGAGACTTTTGCTGCTGTGTCCACTGTGGTCTGACGCACGGCTCCGGTCTCCTGGGTGTCGCGTATCGCCATATCGTGCAGCGACTGTGTGCCCAGGCTCTGCTCGACGAAGAAGAACCCTTCCTGCCCCCGACCGGTCTGCACGATTCGAGGCACCGGGAAACCCTGCTCTGCCAGCATGCGCTGGAAGCGGGCCTCGTCGCGCACCTCAATCCCGCCGGTCCGCTTGAACAGGGTGCCATCCCTGGAACGCCAGACTGCTCCCCCTGCTGCGGTCCGGGGCTTGACCAACTTCCAGGTGTCCAACACGCTCTCCCGTTCGCTCGCAACTGCCAAGACAGTAAATCAGACTAAATTAAGACTAGTAAAAGACTTGGCTGTGTCCAAGAGAGCGAGATGGAGCCGCTCAGTATCCGTCGTTGATCCGTTGTCGCAGTGCGAGCAGGAAGTCGCGGGTGTCCGCCACGGACAGAGCGCGTTCGGTGAAGCGTTGATGGAGGACACGGTAGGCGGCGACCTCGTCAGGGTCGGTCAAGATGAGCTCGCGGGTATGGGTCTCAACAATGACACGGGACTCCTCGTCCTCCTCATACAGGAGAAAGCCGTGGGAGGGCACCGCGCCGGAAGGAGCGTCCAGAGGCAGCACCCGGATAGTGACGTTGGGCAGGGTAGCCACCGACAGCAAACGGTCGATCTGAGGCAGCAGTACGGAGCGCTCCTCGGCGTGCCACCACAGCGCGGCTTCGGTGAGCACGAACGCGAAGCCGGTCTGCTCCCGATAGAGTGCTTCCTGCCGTCGCAGGCGTTCGGCCACTGCCGCTGCGACGTCCCCTCGTCCCGAGAGGTCGGCGAGCGCGAGCACTTGGCGCGCGTAAGCAGCCGTTTGCAACAGTCCCGGCACCAAGGTGGGTTGGAAAGACCGGACCAGAGCGGCGCGCTCTTCGATCGCGGCGATTTCGCATTGCCGACGCGCCAGGCCTCCTTGGTGCGAGACCCGCCAGTGCCGTGCCTCCACCAGTGCGGCCTCGGCCAACTCCGTCACCCTGGTCAGTGCAGCCGTATTCGCGCCGCATACCCGTGCCCAGGACTCGGCGTCGCTTAGGGAAGGACGAGTACGGCCTCGTTCGATCTTGGAGACTTTTGACTGCGACCAGCCCAGTATGGTGGCCAGTTGCTCTCCCGACCTGCCACTGTCCAACCGGAGGGAGCGCAGGAGTCGCGCCAGTTCTGCACGGGCCGCGTGTTGCTGGATCGACTCAGACAAAAGTCTTCCTTTTCTAGTCTTTTTCTAGTCTAAGAGAGGGTGTTCGGGGAAGCACCCTACTCACAAGGACTACGGCCGCATCGCGGGGCGCAAGGAGCACCATGAGCATCATCCCTCCCTCCGAATTTGCCGCACGTTTCCTCTCCTGGTTCCGCACCTCGGTGTTCCGCCTGGAGACCCTCGACGCCTACACGGCCGACAACGAACGCGAGCCCTACCGCCGCTTCCTGGCGGGCCTCCCCCAGGACCTGGCGTGGCGGCGCCCCTGGCAGCGACTGGTCCGCGACATCCGCTCTAGCGGGCGCAGCATCGGCCGGGTCCACATCGTCCCCGACGAGCTGACCGACTACCTGAGGTTCGAGCTCACCTGCGCCTACCCCTCCAGCGTGGACGCCGGAGAGGACGTGCGCATCCTCGACCGGGCGACCGCCGACGCGCTGGGCCTGCCGGAGGCCGAGGACTACTGGCTGTTCGACGACGAGCGCTCGGCCCTGCTCCACTACGGCGACGGCGGGGAGTTCCTCGGCGTCGAGTTCGTCGGCCCGGAGCGCGTCGCCCGGCACGCCGCCTGGCGGCGCGCCGCCCAGGATGCCGCGATCCCGCTGGACGACTACCTCGAATCCGCTGGCCTGTCAGCCGAACGCTGACCGATTCCTGGAGGAACCATGAACGACCACCCGTTCACCGATGCTGACTTCCGCAAGTCCGATCGCAGTGGCGACTACGGCTGCGTTGAGGCTGCCATCACCCATCACACCCCCAACATCATCGGCCTCCGCGACTCCGTACACCCTTACCAAACTGTTCTTTGCTTCTCTCCGAGGGAGTGGACCGCCTTCACTGCAGGACTGGACGAATTCTGACCGTCCTTCGACGCTGCGGTGAGCGTGCCATTGGTGGCAACCAGATGCCCGCTCAGTCCTCCTCGGGGACGAGCGCGCCGTTGGTGAGGCCGTCGCGGGCCAGCCGCGCCGCCCGCGCCGCCAGCTCCGACAGCCGTTTCGCCTGCCGTTCGAACTCCTCCAGGGAACGGAACGCCGCCCCGTAGCGGCGCTGCTCGGCCACGTCCATCTGCGGCACCCGCGCCGAGCGGGCGTCGGTGCGGAACACGCCGCTGGCGCTGGTGGAGCGGCGTGTGTTGGCCGCGCTGCGCAGGAACCCGTTGAGGAAGTCGGTGTCCAGCAGGTCGCTGGTGGAGCGCAGCTCGTCGCCGGACACCTCCACCAGGCCGTTGTCGATGAGGTCGCCGACGCGCACCTGGGGGCCGGCCTCGTCCGGGGCGCCCTCGCCCAGGGCGGGCAGGGCGAGCGCCAGCGCGTCGAGGACCTCGCGCAGCTCGGCGCGCACGGCTGCGTACTCGGCGGAGTGGTCGGGGGCGGGCTGGGTGACGTGGTGGGCCGGGGTCAGGTCGACCCGGTCGTCGAGCAGGTCGACCAGCGGCACCTCGGCCCGCTGGTGCTCGGCCGCCTCCAGCGGGCCGTCGGGGTCGGCCTCGGACAGGTCGACCATGCGCACCACGGAGGCCGCGTCGGCGGCGTCGACGGGACGGCGCAGCACCCACAGGTGCACCGGCTGGGAGTGCGCGGAGGCCATCCCGGCGGGCAGCGCGACGACGTCGGTGAGCAGGCCGCGCCGCACCATCTCGGCGCGGATGCGGCGGCCCGTGCGGCGGTAGGCGGCCGAGGTGGACATGACGACCACGGCGCGGCCGCCGGGCTCGGTGTGCGCGTAGGCGTGCTGCAGCCAGGCCAGCTCCGCCTCGGCGCGCGGCGGCAGCCCCAGCTCCCAGCGCGGGTCCAGCAGCAGCTCCTCGCGGCCCCAGTCGGCGTTGGCCGTCGGCGGGTCGCAGACCACCAGGTCGGCCCGGTGGTCCGGCCAGGCGTCGGCGCGCAGCGAGTCGCCCAGGCGCACCTCGGCGGTGGTGGAGCGCTCCATCTCGGCGCGCAGTTGGACCAGCCGCGCCGCGTCCGCGTCGGTCTCCTGGCCGGTGCGCCGCGCGTCGGGTGAGCCCACCGCCAGCAGCAGCGAGCCGATGCCGCAGGCCGGGTCGAACACGCTGGCCGCGTCGGTCCCGGCGACGTGCGCGACGGCGCGCACCAGGCGGTCGGTGGAGGAGGTGTCGGTGTCGCCGCGCTGCGGGGAGTTGCGCAGCCGCGCCACCAGCGCGCCCAGCACCTGCACGGGCGAGGTCTCGGCGGCGAGCGCGCGGGCGGCCCGCAGCGCCGCCGAGTCGTCCTCGACGCCGTCGCGCAGCGCCTCGACGACCTCGCAGATGCCGCGGACCATGCTCTCGGGGTACTCGCCGCGCAGCGCGTGCCAGAGCCGCACCTCGGGCGACTCCTCGGCGCCCTTGTGCTGCCGTTCCAGCCAGGCGCGCACCTGCGACAGCGCGAACAGCGGGCTGGACTTGGTGCCCGCGACCGGTTCGGGGAAGTCGTCGTGGCGCCGCCGCCAGTTCGACACGGCGGCCCGCGTCACCCCGGCGAGCCGGGCGATGTCGGCCGCGGTGACGTGCTGCTCGTCGACAGTGCGCGCGGTGCTGTCCATGCTCCCTACAGTACACAGGCGTGTGCTGCGCTAACACCGGGGACCGGTACGAAGCCGACGGCGGTGGGGAGGGGTGGTCGGAGTTTGGTCTCCAGAGCGGTCGGGCTTGTTCGCCGCAGGAAAGCAGTGTATGTTTGCAGAGTAAACAGTGGTGCGCGGTGGTTGCTGGGGGAATCCCGTTTACTCCTGACAGCGCCGCATCACGTCTGGGATTATGGCCGCACGCGCCGACAGGTGCGCCCACGGAGACGGCGGAGCGTGAGAAAGAGCGATGGAACGGCAGATCGTGGCGGACCGGTTCCGGCTGTGTGGACTCCTCGGCCGGGGCAACATGGGCGAGGTTCACCGGGCCGAGGACACCAGAGCTGACGAAGGGTCTCCTGACCGTCAGGTCGCCGTCAAACTGATCCTGCAGCGCCGTTCCGGCGCACCGGTCGCCCCCGACGAGGCCCGGGTCAAGCGGTTCGCCCGCGAGGTGGAGATCATGCGCCGCCTCGACCACCCGGGCATCCCCCGCCTGGTCGACGGGGGCGTGGACACCTCCGACGGCGTCCGGCCCTACCTCGCCATGGAACTGCTGGACGGCCACCCGCTGCGCGACCTCGCCGAGGAGGAGCCGCGCCTGCCGGTCTCCTGGGTCGCCGCGTTCGGCGCGCAGATCGCCGACGCCCTGGACGCCGCGCACACCGCCGGCATCGTCCACCGCGACCTCAAGCCCGCCAACGTGATGCTGGTGCGCGGCGGCCGGGTCAAGGTCCTCGACTTCGGCATGGGCCGCGTCGTCGACGACCCCGACCTCAGCAGGCTCACCAGCACCGCCGCGACCGTGGGCACCGCCCGCTACATGGCTCCCGAGCAGTTCCTCGACAGCCGGGTCACCGCCGCCGCCGACCTGTACGCGCTGGGCTGCGTCCTCTACGAACTGCTCACCGGAGGCCCGCCGTTCACCGGGAACACCTTCCTGGAACTGGGGCAGGCCCACCAGAAGGCCGAGGCGGCCCCGGTGGGCGTGGTGCGCAAGAACGTGCCCGGATCGCTGGCCCGCCTCGTCGACCGGCTGCTGCGCAAGGACCCCGCCGAGCGACCGGCCGGGGCCGCCGAGGTCCGCGACGCCCTGCTGCCGCTGGCCGCCGGCGACGACACGGTGCCCGGCTGGGAGGAGTACAACCCGCTGCGCTGCCTGCCCGGGACCGCCTCCGCCGTCCGGCCCCCCTCCCGGGCGGACGCCCCGAGCACCGCGCCCGCCAACGTCATGGACGTCTTCGACCTGCACCAGCAGCTGATCGACGACTACCGCGCCTTCACCGAAGGCGGCACCGTCATCCGCGACGAGCGCATCGCCGCGTTCCTCGCCGAGGACCTGGACGCCAAGTCCCAGTGGCCCGACCCGTGGCTGTCGCTCAACCCGTTCTTCGCCTCCGGCGGCACCGTGCCCAACCTGGTCGCCGAAGGACTGCTGCACCCCGAGTGCGCCCGCATCTTCCGCACCAGGAAGTCCCCCCACGACACCACGGGCAGCACCGGGCGCCCTCTCGAACTCCACCGCCACCAACTGGAGGCGATCCACGCGGCCCGCAGCGGCCGGTCCTACGTGCTGACCACCGGCACCGGCTCCGGCAAGTCGCTGTCCTACATCATCCCGATCGTCGACCGGGTGCTGCGCGACCGCGAGGCCCAGGGCGCCAGGGCCGCCAAGAGGGTCCGCGCCATCATCGTCTACCCGATGAACGCCCTGGCCAACAGCCAGCTCAACGAACTGGAGAAGTACCTGGTCCACGGCTACGGCAGGGGCCGCGAACCGGTCACCTTCGCCCGCTACACCGGCCAAGAGGACGAGCGCCGCCGCAAGGAGCTGCGCGACAACCCGCCCGACATCCTGCTCACCAACTACGTGATGCTGGAGTTGATGCTCACCCGTCCCGGCGACCGCAGCTCCCTCATCTCCATGGCGCGCGGCCTGGACTTCCTCGTCTTCGACGAACTGCACACCTACCGGGGCCGCCAGGGCGCCGACGTGGCCCTGCTCATCCGCCGCGTCCGCCAGGCCTGCGAGGCGCCGGACGTGCAGTGCGTCGGCACCTCCGCCACCATGTCCTCCGAGGGGGGCGTCGAGGACCAGAAGGAGGTCGTGGCCAAGGTCGCCGGCGAGATCTTCGGCACCGGGATCGACCCGGCCGACGTCATCACCGAGACTCTGGTCCGCGCCACCGGCGAGGCGCCGGACACCGTCCCCGTCGAGTGCCTGACCCGCGCGGACGCGCCGCGTGCCTACGCCGACCTGGTGCGCGACCCGCTGGCCCGGTGGATCGAGAGCCGCTTCGGACTGGCCGAGGAGCCCACCGGCCGCCTGGTGCGCCAACGCCCCGGCCGCATCGAGGACGCCGCCGCCGAACTCGCCGCGGCCACCGGCGTGCCCCACGACCGGTGCGCGCACGCCATCCGCAGCACCCTGGAGGCCGGGGCCGAGGCCCGCCACCCGGTCAGCGAGCGCCCCCTGTTCGCGTTCCGCCTGCACCAGTTCCTGTCCAAGGGCGACACCGTCTACGTCACCCTGGAACACCCCGAGCACCGCTACCTCACCCGCGACTACCAGATGGAGCAGCCCGGCTCCGGCGGCAAGGTGCTGCTGCCGCTCGCGTTCTGCCGCGAGTGCGGACAGGAGTACCTGACGGTCTGGCGCGCCGACACCCCCGACGGCACGGTCTACCGGCCCCGCCGCGACACCACCGCCGCCGCCGACGGCGGTGTCGAGGGCTACCTGTACGTCGCCCCCGACAACCCCTGGCCCGCCACGGCCGCCGACGCCGTCGAGCAGCGTCGGCTCCCCGAGTCCTGGCTGGAGCTCGACGAGCACGGCCAGGAACGCCTCCGCAAGACCTACCGGGACCGGGTGCCGCGCCGCGTCACCGTCGACCCGTACGGCGTCGAGGACCGGGGCGAGCTGCAGGCCGCGTTCATCCCCGCGCCGTTCCTGTTCTGCCTGCACTGCGGCGTCAGCTACGAGCAGGTGCGCGGCAAGGACTTCGCGAAGCTCGCCTCCCTCGACCAGGAAGGCCGCTCCTCGGCGACCTCCCTGGTGTCGGCGTCCATCGTCCGCTCCCTCAACGCGGTGCCGCCCGAGGCGCTGCCCGCCGAGGCCCGCAAACTCCTCACTTTCGTCGACAACCGCCAGGACGCCTCTCTGCAGGCCGGACACTTCAACGACTTCGTGCAGGTCACCCAGTTGCGCGGGGCGCTGTACCGGGCGCTGGCCGAGGCGGGGGAGGACGGACTGACCCACGAGGACCTGTCCAGGCGGGTCACCGAGGCCCTCGCCCTGGACCCGGCCGACTACGCCCGCAAGGCCGACCGGACCGAGCTGAGCCCCAAGATGCTCTCCAACGCCGCCGCCACGCTCCGCGACGTCGTCGCCTTCCGCCTCTACCTGGACCTGGAACGCGGCTGGCGGGTCACCATGCCCAACCTGGAGCAGACCGGGCTGCTGCGCGTCGACTACGCCGACCTGGACTGGCTGGCCGCCAAGGAGGACGCCTGGCAGGACGCCCCGCACTGGCTGCGCGCCGCCGAACCGCACGTCCGCGAGGAGATCCTGCGGGTCCTCATGGACGAGATGCGCCGCTCCCTCGCCATCGACGTGCAGTGCTTCCGCGACGACTTCGACGTCCTGCGCCGCGCCAGCGAGGAGCGGCTCTCCGACGCGTGGACGCTCACCGAGTCCGACCGGCCCCGCGTCGGCACCGCCTACCCGCAGCCCTCCCGGCCCGGCATGGACCGCAGCGGACTCTTCCTGTCGGGCCGCGGCAAGTTCGGCAAGTACCTGCGCCGCGTCCACTTCCCGGACATGGGCGTCGACGACGCCCAGCACGCCATCGAGTTCCTGCTGCGGGCGCTGGCCGGGGTGGGGCTGGTCAGCGAGGTGGAGGCCGCGCCGCGGCGGGCGGGGTACCGCCGCTCCAGCACCCCGGCCGCCACCGGCTACCGGATTGACGCCGCCTGCCTGATCTGGCGGGCCGGGGACGGCCGCAACGGCGTGCACGACCCGCTCACCCGCACCTACGCCGCCGGGCAGGGGCCGCGCGTCAACACCTTCTTCCGCGACCTGTACCGCGACGCCGCCGCGTCCCTGGCCGGGCTCGCCGCGCGCGAGCACACCGCCCAGGTGTCCCCGGAGGACCGGGAGGCACGGGAGGAGCAGTTCAGCAGGGGCGACCTGAAGCTGCTGTACTGCTCGCCCACCATGGAACTGGGCGTGGACATCGCCGAACTCAACGCGGTGATGATGCGCAACGTGCCCCCCACCCCCGCCAACTACGCCCAGCGCAGCGGCCGCGCCGGGCGCAGCGGCCAGCCCGCCCTGGTCACCACCTACTGCGCCACCGGCAACAGCCACGACCAGTACTACTTCCGCCACTCCGACCGCATGGTCTCCGGTGTGGTCGTGCCGCCCCGGCTGGACCTGGCCAACGAGGACCTCGTCGCCGCGCACCTGCAGGCGATCTGGCTGGCCGAGACCGGGCTGCGGCTGGGCCGCGCCGTCCCCGAGGTCATCGACGTCAGCTTCGACGAGGACCAGCGCCGCCCCGACCCGGCACTGCCGCTGCACGACACGGTCGCCGCCGCGATCGGCGACGAGGCGGCCCAGCGGCGCACCGTCGCCGCCGCCCGGCAGGTGTTCGACGACATCCTCCCCAAGCTGGCGGCGACGACCTGGTGGGACGACGAGTGGCTGGAACGGAGGGTCAAGGCCGCCCCCGCCGAGTTCGACCGCGCCTTCGACCGCTGGCGGTCCCTGTACCGGGCCGCGCTGGTGGACCGCGCCGAACAGCACCGCCGCATCCTCGACCACAGCCTGTCCGAACGCGACCGCAACCAGGCGGCGCGCCGCCGCCGCGAGGCCGAGACCCAGCTCACCCTGCTCAAGAACGAGAGCGTCGACAGCAAGTCGCTGCTCAGCGACTTCAACCCGTACCGCTACCTGGCCAGCGAGGGCTTCCTGCCGGGCTACTCGTTCCCGCGCCTGCCGCTGGCCGCCTACATCCCCGCCTCCGGCCGCCGCGCCGAGGAGGGCGACTTCCTGCAGCGCCCCCGCTTCGTGGCGATCCGCGAGTTCGGGCCCGGCGCGCTCATCTACCACGAGGGCGCCCGCTACCAGGTCACCCGCATCCAGCTGCCGCCGGAGAGCACCGGTGACCTGGTCACCTCCCAGGCCAAGCGCTGCGAACAGTGCGGCTACCACCACGACCCGAGCGACCGCGCCGACCGCTGCGAGCTGTGCGGGCACCCGCTGGGCGCGGCCGCCCACGGCCTGCTGCACCTGCACACCGTCTACACGCGGCGCCGCGAGAAGATCTCCTCCGACGAGGAGGAGCGCCGCCGCGCCGGGTTCCGCCTGGTCACCTCCTACCGGTTCCAGGACCACGGCGACCGGCTGGGCCGCCAGGACGCCCACGTCGCCGACGACGCCGGGAGGATCGCGACCCTGCACTACGGCGACTCCGCGACGGTGCGCATCACCAACCTGGGCCGCCTGCGCGCCCGGGAGAACGAACCCGACGGCTTCTGGCTGGACCCGGCCACCGGCCGGTGGCTCAACGAGCAGGACGCCAAGAAGGCCGTCGGCGACGCCGAGGAGCTGCCGCTGGTGGAGGACGGCGAGGAGCCGCGCGGCCGCAAGAAGCGCGTCATCCCCTACGTGGAGGACCGCCGCAACATCCTGGTGCTGCACCTGGCCGAGGCGCTGTCGGAGGCCGGGGCCGTGTCCCTGATGTACGCCCTGGAACGCGGCGTCGAGGCGGCCTTCCAACTGGAGGACGACGAGCTCACCAGCGAACTGCTGCCCCCGGAGGGCGGCACCCGGGACCGGATGCTGTTCACCGAGGCCGCCGAGGGCGGCGCCGGGGTGCTGCGGCAGCTGCTGGCCCTGCCCGGCAACCTGGCGAAGGCCGCGCGCACCGCACTGGAGATCTGCCACTTCGGCCCGGACGGCGCCGACCTGGGCACCGAGGGCGGCAACAACTGCTCTCGCGGCTGCTACAACTGCCTGCTCACCTACGGCAACCAGCGCCACCACGGGCTGATCGACCGGCACGCCGTACGCGACCTGCTGCTGCGCCTGGCCGCGGCCGAGACCCTGCCCACCGGCGTGGGCGTGACCCGCACCGAGCAGATGCGGGTCCTGGCCGAGCGCTCCGAGACCAACCTGGAACAGCGGTTCCTGGCCTGGTTGAAGGAGCGCGGCCACCGCATGCCCCACGAGGCCCAGGTGTACGTGCCCGAGGCGAACGCCCGACCCGACTTCGTGTACCGGCTGCCGGGCGCACCGGTCGCGGTGTTCGTGGACGGCCCCGTGCACGCCGACGCCCGCGTCGCCGAACGCGACGCCCAGGCCGAGCAGCGCCTGTACGACGCCGGATGGGACGTGGTGCGCTTCCCGCACGACGCCGACTGGGCGGCCATCGTCGCGACCATGCCGTCCTACTTCGGCCCGGGAAGCAGCCGCACCCCCGACCGCCCGACCGGCCCCCGCTGAGGGCGGCGGCGGGGGCCGGCGCCGTGACCGGCGCGCCCCCGCCGCCGCCCCGCCCGGCGCCGTCCTCCCGCAGCCCCGCCCTCCTTTTCCGACTACCGACCCCGTCACGAGGACACCCGATGACCACCACGTACGCCCCCGGCACCCTGGTTGCCGCCCGCGGCCGGGAATGGGTGGTGCTCCCCGAGAGCGAACCCGACATGCTGGTGCTGCGCCCCCTCGGCGGCGGTGACGACGACGTCGCCGCGCTGTTCCCCGCCTTCGAGAAAGTGGAGCCCGCCAGCTTCGCCCCGCCCACCCCCGCCGACCTGGGCGACGCCCGCGCCGCCGGACTGCTGCGTTCGGCGCTGCGCATCGGCTTCCGCTCCGGTGCCGGCCCGTTCCGCTCCCTCGCCGGGATCGCCGTGCAACCCCGCGCCTACCAGCTCGTCCCGCTGCTCATGGCGCTGCGCCAGTCGACCGTGCGCCTGCTCATCAGCGACGACGTCGGCATCGGCAAGACCGTCGAGGCCGCCCTGATCGCCGCCGAACTGCTGGAGCAGGGCGACGCGAGCGGCCTGGCCGTCCTGTGCTCCCCGGCGCTGGCCGAGCAGTGGCAGGACGAGCTGCGCACCAAGTTCGGCATCGACGCCGAACTGGTGCTCGCCTCCACCGTCTCCCGCCTGGAACGCGACCTCGACCTCGGCCAGTCCCTGTTCGACCGGCACAAGCACGTCATCGTCTCCACCGACTTCATCAAGTCCACCCGCCACCGCGACGACTTCGTCCGCCACTGCCCCGACCTGGTCATCGTGGACGAGGCGCACACCTGCGTGGCCGCCGACGACGTCGGCTCCCGGCAGAACCAGCTGCGCTACGAACTCCTCCAACGCGTCGCCGCCGACCCCGAACGCCACCTGATCCTGGTGACCGCCACCCCGCACAGCGGCAAGGAGTCGGCGTTCCGCAACCTGCTGGGCCTGCTCAACCCCGCACTCGCCGACGCCGACCTGGACACCGACGCGGGCCGCAGACTGCTGGCCCGCCACTTCGTGCAGCGCAAACGCGCCGACGTGCGCACCTACCTGGGCACGGAGGACGGCCTGGCCGACGACACGCTCACCGAACGCACCGCCTTCCCCGCCGACCGCCTGTTCAAGGACGAGACCTACACCCTGTCCCCGCAGTACCGGGCACTGCTGGAGGACGCCCTCGCCTACGCGGGCGAACGCGTGGAGCGGGCGGGCGAACAGGGCCGCCGTGAGGCCCGCATCGCCTGGTGGTCGGCGATCGCGCTGCTGCGCTCCCTGGTGTCCTCGCCGCGCGCCGCCGCCAAGACACTCACCACCCGCTCGGCCGCCGCGGCCGCGAAGACGGACCGGGAAGCCGACGAACTGGGCGCCCCCGTCATCCGCGACTCCGCCGACGCCGACACCCTGGAGGGCCTGGACGCCGCACCCGGCGCCGACACCGAAGGCGAAACCGAGCAGACCGCCGCCAAGGGCGACCCGCGCCTGCGCGAACTCGCCGAACGCGCCGCCGCCCTGGAAGGGCCGGAACGGGACACCAAACTCAAGGTCCTCGTCACACAGCTCAAGGACCTGCTCGCCGAGGGCTACAACCCCATCGTCTTCTGCCGCTACATCGACACCGCCGAGTACGTCGCCGAACACCTCGACGGCAGGCTCAACGGCCGCGCCAGAGGCGACCGCCCCGGCTGGAAGACCGTGGTCCGCTCCGTCACCGGCACCCTGTCCCCGCAGCAGCGCGTGCAGCGCATCGAGGAACTCGCGGAGGAGGCCGCCAAGGAGGCCGGGACCGGCACCGGCGCACGCCGCGTCCTCGTGGCCACTGACTGCCTGTCGGAGGGCGTCAACCTCCAGCACTACTTCGACGCCGTCGTCCACTACGACCTGGCGTGGAACCCCACCCGCCACGACCAGCGCGAGGGCCGCGTGGACCGCTACGGCCAAAAACGCGACCGGGTGAAGGTCGTCACCATCTACGGCAGCGACAACGGCATCGACGGCAAGGTGCTGGAGGTCCTCATCACCAAGCACCGCCAGATCCGCAAGGACCTCGGCATCAGCGTCTCCGTGCCCGACGAGACGTCGGCCGGGGTCACCGACGCCATCGTGGAGTGGCTGCTGCTGCGGTCCCGCCGCGGCGAACAGGAGGCCCTGTTCGGCGCCGAGGAGCTGGACGCGAAGGCCGCCCGGGCGCAAGCCGAGTGGCAGTCCGCGGCCGAACGCGAGAAGGCCTCCCGCACCCGGTTCGCGCAGCGCGCCATCCACCCCGAGGAGGTGGCCCGCGAGGTCGCCGCGATCCGCGACGCCCTCGGCGGCGCGGGCGAGGTCCGCGCCTTCGTGGAGGAGTCGCTGCGCGCCCTCGGCGGCCTGCTGCGTCCCGCCGACGACGGGTTCACCGCCGACGTGTCGGCCACCCCGGCGGGGCTGCGCGACGCCCTCGCCCAGCCGCTCGGCGCCGAAGCCGTCGAGTCGGGCCGCCCGGTGCCGTTCCGCGGCACCGCCGCCGTGGCCCGGGGCGAGGCCGCCCTGGTCCGCACCGACCCGGCGGTGAGCGCCCTGGCCTCCTACGTCCTCGACACCGCCCTGGACGCCGCCGCCACCGGCCCCCGCCCGGCCCGCCGCTGCGGAGTGGTCCGCACCGACGCGGTCACCCGCGTCACCACGCTGCTGCTGGTCCGCTACCGCTTCCACCTGACCCTGCCCTCGCGCAGCGGCACCCGGCAGCTCGTCGCCGAGGACGCCCGCCTGCTCGCGTTCACCGGCACCCCCGCCAACCCCGAATGGCTCGACCACGGGCAGGCCACGGCCCTGCTGGACGCCGAGGCCACCGAGAACACCGACCCGCTCTTCGCCGAACGCACCATGACCCGAACCCTGACCGGACTGGCCGCCACCACCGGCCACCTCGACGCCCACGGTGAGCGACTGGCCGCCGAACTCGCCGAGTCGCACCGCCGCGTGCGCAGCGCCGCCGGCGAGATCATCCGCGGCCTCAAGGTCACCGTGCAGAAACCCGCCGACGTGCTCGGCGTCTACGTCTACCTCCCCGCCGTCTCCGCCGGAGCCGCCTGATGTCCGCGATCGCCCGAAACCAGGTCTTCACCGCCGTGCACACCGTCGGCGGCCTGCTGCCCGCCGACATGCTGGCCCGCATCAGCGAGGGCAGGGACGTGCCCGGCTGCGCGCCCGCCGACTACGGCGTGGTCGGCTCCCGCTCGGTGCGCGACGAGGCCGAACGCCACTGGGACTACCTCAAGAGCCTCTGGAAGGACCTGCGCACCCACCTGCCGGTCGCCCCGCCCGCCGAGCCGCCGTCCGACCCCACGGGCCGGGCGGTCAGGGAGTGGGTGGAACCGCTCTTCGCCGAACTCGGCTTCGGCCGCCTCGCCGCGGTCGCCGCGCCCGGCATCACCGCCGACGACGGCACGAAGACCTTCCCGGTCAGCCACCACTGGCGGCACGTGCCCGTCCACGTCACCGCGTGGCACACCGACCTGGACCGGCGCCCCGCCGGTGCGGGCGCCGTGCCCCCGCAGTCGCTGGTGCAGGAGTGCCTCAACCGCACCTCCGCTCACCTGTGGGCCGTGCTCACCAACGGACGGCAGCTGCGGCTGCTGCGCGACTCCAGCGCCCTGGCCACCGCCGCCTACGTCGAGTTCGACCTGGAAGCGATCTTCGACGGCGAACTGTTCAGCGAGTTCGTGCTGCTGTACCGGCTGCTGCACGCCACCCGCTTCGAGACCGCCGACGACGAGGCCCCCTCGGCGTGCTGGCTGGAGAAGTGGCGCACCCACGCCATCGACTCCGGCACCCGCGCCCTGGAGCAGCTGCGCAGGGGAGTGCAGGAGGCCGTCACCGTGCTCGGCACCGGCTTCCTGCGCCACCCCGCCAACACCGCGCTGCGCGAGAACCTGGACGCCCGCGAGTTCCACACCGCGCTGCTGCGCCTGGTGTACCGGATGCTGTTCCTGTTCGTCGCCGAGGACCGCGACGCCCTGCACCCGCCGGTCCCCGACGACGCCCCCGCCGAGGTGAAGCAGGCGCACGAGAAGGCCCGGAAGCGGTACGAGAAGTACTTCTCCTCCGCCCGGCTGCGCAGGCACGCCCGCAGACGCAGGGGCACCGCGCACGGCGACCGCTACCGGGCGCTGCGCCTCGTCCTGGACGCCCTCGGCGACGAGAACGGCCGCCCCGAACTGGCGCTGCCCGCCCTCGGCGGCCTGTTCGACCACACCGACGCCGACACGGTGCTCGACGGCCTGGAACTGTCCAACGAGTCCCTGCTCGGCGCCGTCCGCCACCTCGCCCAGGTCCGCGACCCCAAGTCGCGCCGCTGGCGCACCGTGGACTACCGCAACCTCGACGCCGAGGAACTCGGGTCGATCTACGAGTCCCTGCTGGAACTGGTCCCCAAGTACAGCGCCTCGGAGCGCGTCTTCGAACTCGTCGAGCTGGCGGGCAACACCCGCAAGACCACCGGCTCGTACTACACGCCGTCCTCACTGATCGAATGCCTGCTCGACTCCGCCCTCGACCCGGTCGTCGACGAGGCGGTCAAACGCGGCGAAGCCAAGGCCGCGGCTGCGGGAGAACCCGACCCGGCCGACCGCATCGCCGCCGAACTGCTGGAGTTGAAGGTCTGCGACCCGGCCTGCGGCTCCGGGCACTTCCTCGTCGCGGCGGCCCGCCGCATCGCCAAGAAGGTCGCCGCGGTACGCGAACGCAACCCGGAACCGACCCTCCCGGCGGTCCGCCGCGCCCTGCACGAGGTCGTCGCCCGGTGCATCTACGGGGTCGACCTCAACCCGATGGCGGTCGAACTGGCGAAGGTGTCCCTGTGGCTGGAGGCGCTGGAACCGGGCAGGCCGCTCGGCTTCCTCGACGCGCACATCAAGCACGGCAACGCGCTCATCGGGGCGACACCGGCACTGCTGCGCAAGGGGATTCCGGACAAGGCGTTCAAGCCGATCGAGGGCGACGACCCGAAACACGCGAACGCGTTGGAGAAGGTCAACGCCAACGAGCGGGGCGACCAGTTGAGCTTCTTCGACATCGACGAGGACGCGGTCAAGGTCGCCAACACGGTCTTCGCGAGCCGTCTGCGCCGGATCACGGCCGCTCCGGCCGACTCCCTGGCTGACGTCCGCCGCCAGGAGGAGGAGTACCGCGACTGGCAGAAGGACGCCGAGTACGTCCAGGCCAAGCACATCGCGGACGCCTGGTGCGCGGCCTTCATGTGGAAGAAGACACCGGACGCGCCGCGTCCGGTCACCTACAGCGTCTTCCAGGCCCTTCAGGACCCGGAGGGCGCCGGGGCGTCGGAGGCCACCAACGCCGAGATCGTCCGCCTGCGCGAACAGTACCGGTTCTTCCACTGGCACCTGGAGTTCCCGGACGTGTTTCCGGTCCCCGACGACCGTCGGGGAGTGGACGAGAGAACCGGATGGTCCGGCGGCTTCGACTGCGTGATGGGCAACCCCCCGTGGGACAAGGTCGACTTCGAGGACAAGAAGTACTTCGCGACCGTCGAACCGTCCATCGCGGCGATCGCCGGAACAGCACGCCGCACCCGCATCGCCGAGTGGATCGAGGAGAACCCGGAAGCGGGGGAGCGGTACCGGGAGGCGAGACGGACGCAGAAGGCCACCTTCCACTTCGCGGCGCAGTCGGGGAGTTTCGAGCGCTGCGCGGACGGGCTGAAGGTCAAGGGGGTCAACTCCCTACAGACGGACCACCTGTTCACCGAGCGGTTCGCGGCCATCGCCGCTCCGGAAGGGCGGTATGCCGCCATCATCCCCACGACGATCGCCACGGGAGCGGGTGCACAGCATCTCTTCAAGGAGTTCACCGGGCGCGGTGCGATTCGGGTGCTGTACGGGTTCGAGAACGCTAAACCACTGTTCCCGAGCGTTCACTCCAGCTACCCGTTCTGCATGATCTCCCTGGTCGGTCAGGGACTGCATGAACCGGTGACCAAACTCGCGTTCTTCCTGCACGACGTCGAGGACCTGAGTAAAGCCGACCGGGTGTTCGAGTTGAGCCCGGAAGAGATCAAGCTCATCAACCCCAACACGGGAACGCTTCCCATCTTCCGCAAGCGCCGCGACGCGGAACTCACGGCGTCCGTGTACAAGCGGATTCCCGTGCTGTGGAACGAGAAGAAGCGGGACGGGAACCACTGGAGCATCAAGTTCAAGAACCTGTTCAACATGACCGACGATTCGGCGCTCTTCCGGTCCCGCGAGTCCTTGGAGAACGAAGGGTGGACCCTGGAGGGGAACGTCTTCGTGCGTGACGGAAGCCGGATGCTTCCGCTGTACGAAGGCAAGATGGTCCACCACTTCGACCACCGGTGGAACCACTTCACCGGCATGGAGACGGACGATGTCCGAGGGCTTGAACTCTCAGAGAAGCAGTCACCGGATACGGCGGCCATGCCTCGCTACTGGGTTCCTGAAGCGGACACTCCGACGGGGAAGACAGACCGTAAGGGCCTTCCGGTCATGGCGGCGGGAGTCTCGACGGCCCTGGACTCATTGGGGTGGGACAGGGGGTGGCTCTACGGGTGGCGTGATGTGGCCCGGGCGACGGATGAGCGGACAGCCATCCCCGCCTTCATTCCTCGCGTTGGGGTCGGCCATACGTACCCGCTCATGCTCCCGATGCAACAGCCGACCCTTGTCGCGGTCCTGGGGGCAGTGCAGAGTTCCTTCGTGTACGACTACATCAGTCGTCAGAAGAGCAGCGGGGCGCATATGGCGCTCATGACGTGGAAGCAGCTTCCGGTCCCGCGTCCAGAGGACTTGAAGCCCCACACCACTTTCATCGTCCCGCGTGTCCTGGAGTTGGTCTACACCGCCTACGACATGGCCCCGCTCGCCCGCGACCTGGGAGACGAGGGAGAGCCGTTCCGCTGGGACGAGGAGCGCCGCGCGATCATCCGCGCCGAGTTGGACGCCTACTTCTTCTACCTCTACGGAATCGACCGTGATGATGTTGACTACATCATGGAGTCTTTCCAGACCGAGAATGGCGGCCTCAAGAACAACGAGATCAGGAAGTACGGCACCTACCGCACCAAGAACCTGATCCTGGAGGTCTACGACCGGATGGCCGACGCCGGGGTCTCCCTCGACACTCCGCTGATCGACGGCGAGAACTTTACGTCCGACCTCACCCCGCCGCCTGGCCACGGCCCGCGCCACGATCCGGCTTGAAAACCGCAGTGATCTTGTCCCTGGGGCCATCCTCGGCGTACGAGCATGCCCCCAGGGACACGACCGCGCCCCACAGTGGTGGGGGAGGGGCTAATCCCTCACCGGCCCTGTGCCCACCTCAAGGTTGCCGGGCCTCCCGGCCGAAGCAGACCGGGTGTGTGGCAGCTGTCCCCGGTTGGCCGACAGGCTTGCTTCGGCCGGGAGGCCCGGCAACCTTGTCCTTTCCTCGGGTGGGGGAGGGGTTGGAAGGCGCGGGTGGTAGGGCGCTCCAGTGTCGACCCTCCCGGCTTGTTGCGCGGGGAGTGCTGCGGGGGTGTCAGAGGTCGCGTTTTTTCACCGCGTTGAGGAACGCCTGCCACTCGTTGGCGGGGAACACCAGTGCGCCGAGGTCCCGGTGTTTGGTGTCGCGGATCGCCGCGCCGGTCGCCCAGTCGGCGACCTCGACGCAAGCGGCTTCGCCCTGCGAGTAGCTCGACTTACGGAATGGGGCAGGGAGGTGGGCCACCTCGACGCAGTTCGAAGACGTCCCACTGTGAGAAGACTTGCGGAACGGGGTGGGGAGGTGCGCGACCTCGACGCAGTGACTTTCAGTCGCGCTGTAACTGGACTTTCGGAACGAATCCGGGAAGTGGGTCACCTCGACACAGTCTCCGTGTGCGGCACTGTGGCTGGATTTGAACCAACTGGTCTTGGGAGTGGAGTGCACGTCAGTCCTTCCGTCTCCGGTGGCCGCGTGTGATGGGTATCAGCGACCGCGAGTCGGTGTCCTCCACCCGGACTTGTACCCGGGGGCATGGAGAAGATGACCCTGGGTGCAAGAGGTGTGGCCCAGAGCGGCGGGGAAGGGGCTGGTCCCTCCCCCGCCCCCTGGGCCGGGGGAGGGATTGGAAGGCGCGCGTGGCAGGACGCTCCAGCGCCGACCATCCCAGCCTGCCGTGCGGGGAGTTCTGCGGAGGTGTCAGAGACCGCGTCTCTTCACCGCACCGAGGAACGCCTGCCACTCGTCAGCGGGGAAGACCAGCGCGCCGAGGTCCCGGTGCTTGGTGTCGCGGATCGCCGCACCAGCGGCCCAGTCGGCGACCTCGACGCAGGCCGTCTGGTCAGCGCTGTAGCTCGACTTCCTCCAGTTGGCTGTGTTCAGCGTGGCCTGCGGATTCTGCGACACCATTGTTGGTCCTTCTTATAGCTCTCTGTGGATGTCGGACAGCAGGTTCCGCAGCATGTTGCCACCCACGCCTGCGAGCCGAAGTTGGTTGAAGATCGCTTCGTGGTTGGTCAGATCCTGGGCGCTGTCCAGAAAAAGGTTACTTCGGTACCCCTCCACGTATACGGTCGAGAGTCCGGGGTGGGGCAGCTTCAGGATCATGAAAGTCGGCACCACCAGACCGATGTGGGCTCCTGCGGCATACGGAATCACCTGCAACGTGACCTTTGGATGCGTGGACAGGTCTTGGAGGTGGGTGATCTGCTCACGCATCACCTCGGTGCCGCCGACCTGCTGGCGGATAGCGGCCTCGCCCATGATCACCCACAGGTTCGGGCCGTCGTCCGAAAGGGCCTGGTTGATGCGAGCGCGGCGAACCTCTATCTGCCGTTCAAGGTCTTCAGGGGTGACAGCGCTGTTAACCCCGGAGATGACGGCGCGGGCGTAGCGCTCGGTCTGGAGCAGACCCGTCACCACAGTGCTGCTGTACACCTCGATCTCCGCCGCACTTGCTTCGAGACCGATGAAGGTGCCGTAGCGCTGCTCCAGGTCATAGGACTGCCACCAGCCGCGTTTGCCTGCTTGGCGGCGGAGTTGGAGGAGAGCTTCGGCTTCCTGTTCAGGGAGTTCGTAGTACTGCAGCAGTTCTCGCAGTTCCTTCTCCCTGGGGACACGTTCCGCTGCCTCCCAGCGGCTCACCGTCGAGATCCGGACGCTCAGGATCTCGGACACCTCGGTGAGGTTCAGACCACGACGCTCTCGTAGGGCTTGGAGTTCGCGAGCGAGCTGCCACTGCGCGACGGTAGGGGTGGTCGCCATCAAAGCCTCACAAATTAGAGTTGCCAATTAGCCTTGTCATTTGTGTGACGCAGAGTCATACTCTAACTGTGGCCGATCGGCCGTGTCCATGCAGAAGATTCCCGCATCTCTGTCTGTGTGGACGCTCTCTTGCTATCGGCAACTTGTCGGAAAACTTCCCAAAGACCTCCAGGGAGGGTCTCGTGAGGAACAAACAGACTGACCAGCGGGCAGGCAGCAGCCCTCCGGTCTCCGACCCCTGGCCCCGTTTCGGCGCCCGTCTGCGTGCCGCCCGGGAGAGGACCGGACGACTGCTCGACGACCTCGCCGAGACCGCGGTCAGCAGTGTCTACGTGCTGGAGGAGGTGGAGGCCGGGCGCATGGACCCGGGGCGGCGGATCGTGGAGATCCTGGACCGGGAGTTCGAAGCTCAGGGAGTGCTGCTGGACGCCTGGGCGCACGCGCACATCAGCGACCGCCTGAGCAGCGGATCAGACATCGACGGGCTGTGGCCCGAGGCGTTCCAGATCCGCGCCTACGCGCCGCTCGTCGTCCCCGAGCACTTCCAGACCGCCGACTACACCCGCGCCCTGGACGCCGCCGAACGGCCCCTGGAACCGCACTACGTGGTCGCCGACCGGCCGCACTCGCGCCGCCTGATGGCGACCTGCTCCGGCCCGCCGTACCACTGCCTGGTGGTGGACGAGACCGCGCTGCACCGCGTGGTCGGCACGCCCGAGGTGATGCGCGCGCAACTGGCCCACCTGCACGACCTGGCCCAAGCCCGCCACGTCACCGTGCACGTCATCCCCAGCGGCACCCGCCAGCACCCGGGGCTGCGCGGTGCGTTCTGGACGCTGTCGTACTCGCCCCGCCACGCGCTGGCCTATCTGCCGCACCCGCGCGGCAGCGGCCACCTGGTCACCGACGCCGTCCACGTCAAGGGCTACGCCGACCTGTTCGCCACCCTCCAGGGCGCGGCCCTGTCCGCCGACGCCTCCCTGGCGCTGCTGGCCGACGCCGCCGCCAGCGCGGGCGAGGACCGGCCGCGCCGCGCCCTCACCGCCGGGACCGCCCCCGCACCCGTCCCGGCCGCCGGCCGCGACCGCGAACCCGCACGCTGACCCCCGCACCCGCACACGGCAAAGCTCCGGCGGGTGAGCCAACACCCCCGGAGCACGGCCAGCAACCACAGCACTCTCAAGCAAGGAGTTGCCGACATGTCCATGATGCCGCACACCCCGCCGTTCCCGCCTCCCGTGACGGGGGCGTGGCCGTGCCGGATCTACCCCGGCGACCTCGCGCACGCCGCCCGCGTGCGCGCCGAGGTCCGCGCCGACCTCGCCGCCCTGCCCGGCACGGGCGCCGACCTGGTCGACGCCGTCGAACTGTGCGCCGGCGAAGCCTTCGCCAACGCCGTGGCCCACACCCGCTCCGGCCGGGCGGGCGGTCGGGTGGTGCGCGCCCTCACCCGGCCCGCCCCCGACCGGCTGCGCCTGGCCGTCGTCGACGACGGCACCCCCCACACCGCGCCCCGCATCCCGGTCGGGCGCACCGCCGAGGAATGGGCCACGGCCGAGACCGGGCGCGGCCTGCTGCTCATCAGTGCCCTGGCCGCCGCGTGGGGCACCCGGCCGGTAGTGGCCTTCCCCGGCTGCGCCCACCTCGGCACCGTCGTGTGGGCCGAGTTCGGCCCCGTCCGAACCGAGGCGGCCCGATGAGCCGCGCCCTCACACCCCGCGTGCGCAGCGTCCTGGGCACCCCGCACGGCCGCCGCTTCTCCCACACCCCCGCCCCGCCGCCCGCGCGGCGGCTCACCGAGGCCGAACGCCTCGCCCGGGAGAAGGCCCTGCTGGAGCAGATGCGCGACAACCCGTGGGTGGCCCGCCGCATCAGGGAGGGCGAACTGCCCGCCTGGATGCGCGCCACTCCCACCCGCGTGGAGTTCCCCGAAGTCCCGGCGCGTCCCCGCCCGGGCACCCGCCGGCGTCGCCGCCTCCGCGTGCCCGTCCCCGCCCCGGTCCTGGACACCCTCGGCTACGCCCTGGCCGTGGCCGCCGGAGCCCTCGCCCACCACCTCGGCACCCTCCTCGGCCACCTCGGCTGACCCCGCACCGACGATCATGTCCCCAGTGCCATGCGAAGCACCGAAAACGGCACTGGGGACATGGTCACGTGGTGGGAGAAGAAGGCCCGGACCGCCGCCGCGACCTGCCCCTGCGGTCCCCCAACGGGGGGAGCCAGTGGGCCGGTGGTTGCGGTTCGATGCCGAACCGTGAAGACAGGGAATCGTGAAGAGACTCTTCGGACCAGCTCCGAGGGGGGCCGAAATTCAGGATTTCCCGGAGACGTTCCTGAGCCGGGGGAGAGGGAAGCGAAAGGGTGTCGGTGGGGAAAAGAGGAAAACCTTCTGGCGAGGACTGGGGGTTCCACGTCCGGTAGACGGCCTGGCAGTAGTGAGCCACCTCGAATACAGCGGACGTGCACTCCTCAGTCTGTTCGTCGACGGAGAGCCAGACCAGTCGATCCCCGGCGAGCAGACGCTCCCGGCTCAGGAGATCACCGTTGGGTGCAGTTCCCGTTCGGTTCAGATAGGGCACCGGGTCATCGCAGGAGTTCGGATCGTCGTCGCTGAACCCCGCTATGTGCTTCGCCGAAGAAGCTCCATGGAGTTCGAGGACGTCCCCCTCGGAATGGACCTCCCAGATGTCGACAACGGACGGCGGGCCACCTGCGAGCAGAGCGAGCGGATCGGTGTAGCGCAACCACACGAAGTGTTGGCCCGCCCGTAGCGGAAGGAAAACCCGGTGCTTGGCTCGCAGGCGGTGCAGTTTCTCCGAAGCCCAGGCGCGAATTCCATTGACAGCTTCGGCCGCTGTGTGTACTGCAGCGCAGGCCTGTTCCTCGGTGACTTCGAAGAACTCCTTGTCCTTTCGGAACCGGTGCTCGCCGAGCAGTTCATGTGTGTACCGCTCCACTGTGCGCGCGTTGAGGGTCGTGAGGCGAAGAGCAATGGTGAAGTCCTCGGGAACGGCTGTGCTCAGATCAGCGATCCGTTCCTCGACAAGACGCGAGGTGAAGCCGATCTTGACCAATTCGGGAAAACGGGGGTGGGTCAGGACGTAGACGAAGCCGGCTTCTGAATCGAGCATGAGCGGATCCTAGCGGCGACAGCTGACAGTCGAAGAGACGCAGGCTGTCCCGTGCCATACCGGAGAGGCGTCCCGTCCTCTTCACGTCGACCAGTGCGCTACCACCACCCTTCTCCCGGGATGCCAACGCCTCGAAAAGTGAGATTTTTGGGAGAGGATTCGCGTTCCGATGGTGTCAGCCCGGTTGCCGTACCAGATGCATTTTCCTCGTGAATGTGCTGATCACCAGAAGAGTGATCGGTGTTTTCTCTGAGGTGCGCAACGGACTTCACAGACATGTCCCGCTCTGGGAGACTGTCAATCGTTGCCCGTCCACGATCCCGCTGGGAGAAGCGATGTTCAAACTCCGTATCGGTCCTCCCCCGCACGAAGGTGGCGAGAGCGCCGCGGTGAACAGCTGTCCTGACATATGGGAACTCGACTCCGGCGACTTCGCGGTGATCGGCTTCGAACGCACCGCACAACTCCTGCCCCACCTTCCCCCCGATGCCTTCGTCGACCCGGGAGAGGCGATTGTTGTCCTGCCTCGCAGTGTCCTCGTGAAAGCTCGTGAGAACATTCCCCTCGAATAATCCGTTGCCCCGTCCCCGCGCGGTTCCCCGACGAGACGACCCCACCGGACCGTGACCGAACAGACCACCAGAGAAACCAGCGGAAGGCAGGACATAAGCATCTACCCGCCCGCCGAGTACTCCCGCCTGACCGTCGCCGACGGCCGTGTCGAGGAGTTCGGTGCGCTCTTCAACGAACTGCGCACCCGGTGGGTGAAGGTGGAACGCCTCCAGGAGTACGACGAGTCGCCCTTCGAGGGCTACCTGGCCTTCCGGCGCGGCGACCACGCCGAAGCCCAGCGGCTCGTCCGGGAGATGGTCAAAAGCCAGACCGGGTTCTACTCGCTGGTGCGGGAACGGGGCATCTCGATGGTCCGGGTCCGGATCTGCGACCTGCCGCTCAGCCCCTACCTGGTCCACTACGAGATGGCCGCCTACCTGGCCGACGTGGAGTGCGGCGAGGACATCCGCCTGGTCGACTCCGCCGATGTCGCCGACCTGCTCGCGCAGACGGGAGTCTCCGACTACGTCCTGTTCGACGACCGGCGGGTCGTCGCGCTCCTCTACGACGAGGACACGGCGAGGCTGCGCGAGGCGCGCCTGGTGGAGGACCCCGAACTCGTCGCCCGGTACGTCGCGCTCTCCGACGAACTGATCAACCGGTCGGCCCCGCTGCTGGACAGCCCGATCTACGCCTCCTGGCGAAAACGGTGAAACGCACCGCTTTCGCCCCGAACCGACAGGCCCCCGTCATCCCCTGGAAGAGTGCATGTCCGCCGAACTCGTGGAAGTGATCGGTTCAGTCTCCACCGCCGGAGCCACCACCCTGGTCACGGCGATGGTCGGCGACACCTGGAGCGCCGTACGGGACAGGGTGTCGCGCATCCTCAGCCGCAGTACCCCGGAGAAGGAGGCGGAACGCACCACCGTGATCGACGAGGTCCACGAAGAGGTCGTCCGCAATCCGGAAGGGGACCTCTCGGCGCAGCGGGAACGTCTCCGGGACCTGCTCAGGGAAGCGATGGTCGAGGACTTCCGGGTCGCCGAGGAACTCCTGGGGCTGATCAGGGAACTCACCCCGAACATCGGGACGCAGTTCGCCACCGGGAACCAGCACGCCCACGCCGAGGGTCAGGCCCAGCAGGCCGTGCAGTACAGCGGTACCCAGACCAACACCTTCACCCGCGACCCGCGGCGGTGACCCACCGCTGGACGCAACCATGGACGGACAGCAGGTCGCGCAGGCGCTGAACTCCGCCCAACAGGCGGCCCAGCACTCTGGGGTGCAGGTCAACACGTTCATCGGCGCGCTTCAGGCCAAGTCCGTGGCATCGGCGGCTCCACCGATCGCGCTGCCGCAGCGCCGCATACCGCCAGACTTCCTCCGAGGCCGCACCGAAACACTCCGCCTGGCGGAGGAACAACTCGTCCGTGCCCGCGAGGCGGAGGCACAGGCAACCTCCACCGTGGTGCTGCACGGAATCGGCGGCGTCGGCAAGACCACCCTCGCTCTGGAACTCGCCCACCGGGCGGCAGGACGGGGAACGCGGGTCTGGTGGCTCAACGGAAGCAGCACAACGGTCCTGACCGCCGCACTGCACGCCCTGGCCTTTGCCGCCGGAGCGGCCGACACCGAGTTCGACCACGCCCATCCCGCCGACGTCCTCTGGAACAATCTGGACTCGTACGGCGGCCCCTGGCTGGTGGTGCTCGACAACGTCGACGACCCGGACGTCCTGTCCGTGGACGGCGGAACCCTCACAGCGGGAACGGGATGGCTGCGCCCCACCGGGCAGCAGGGCTCAGTCCTGGTCACCAGCCGCGACGGCCGAAGAAACCGATGGCCTTCCTGGACGACGATGCTGCCCGTGGAATCACTCACCCCTGACGACGGGGCGCAGGTACTCCTCGACCTGGCGCCCGAAGGCGGGACGCACGGGGACGCACGGGCACTGGCCGCCGCCCTGGGAGGAGTCCCGCTCGCTCTGGAACTGGCGGGACGATACCTGGCCTCGGCCGCCACCGACCCGTTCCCGCCACCGGACGCGATCACCTCCTTCACGGACTACCGGGCATTCTTCGAACAGAGGCTGACCGCGCTGCCCCTGGACGAAGCCCCGCCCTCCGGTGGCCGTGACCGGCGCGTGCTGTCGACGACCTGGGAGATCTCCCTCGACCTCCTCACCGCCCAGGGACATGAGTTCGCGCGTCCGCTGCTCCGACTGCTGGCGTGTTCGGCCGCGACTCCCCTTCCGTACCGACCGTTCCTCGACCTCAGAATCCTCGGACGGCACGAACTCTTCGCGGGCGTCTCCCACGGGCGGCTCGGCGGTTCGCTGCGGGCGCTGGCGAGACTCGGCCTGATCGCCTTCGAGACCGCTGACGGAGCCGAAGCCGAATGGGGCCGCACGGTCACCCTGCACCCCCTGGTCCGCGCCGTGACCCGGGGCAACCTGAAACGTTCGGGAATGTTCGAGAACTGCCGGGACCTGTTCGTCGACCTTCTCGAAGCCGCGAGCACCGGCCTTGACCCGGAGGACACCCGCGACTGGCCCCGGTGGGAACTTCTCGCCGAACACGCGCTGGCGGCGCTGTCCTCGGCGGCCGGGGCGCCGACGCCGGACCGCGACCGAGTGGCCCGGGCGCTGCGTCCAGCGCTGGGAGCCGCCTGGTACCAGTACATGGCCGGACGCTACGAGCGCTCCACCGGCGACCTGTCGACCATCCACGCCGCGGTCAGCTCCGTCTTCGGCCCCGAAGACCCCGCAACACTCCGGGTACGCAACAGGCTGGCCCGCTCCATGCGGGAGAGAGGCCACAGCGCGGCGGCGGAGAAGGAGTTCCGGGCAGTACTGGAGACCGCGCGGCGGGTGCTCGGCGACGAGCACCCGGAAACCCTGAGCATCCGCGTCAACCTGGCTCGCACGATTCGTGAACGGGGCGATTCCGTGACAGCCCAAACCGAGTTCGCGGACATCAGCCGAATGGCGCGCAGAGTCCTGGGCGACCACCACCCCGACACCCTGGCAGCCATGTACAACCTGGCCCGCACCCTGCGTGACCGGCAGCGGTACGCCGAGGCAGAGAGTCTCTACCGGGAAGCCCTCACTGCCTGACTCTCTGCCTTCCCGGCGACCGACCTCACCACCCTGGATCTCCGCTACGAACTCGCGGAGACCCTGCGGGAACGGGGAGCCTTCCAAGCCGCACTGGAGGAGTACCGGGAGGTGGCGGCCGTCGCAGACCGGGTCTACGGCGCAGACCATCCGAACACGCTGATCATCCGACACGGACTGGCTCTCGCACTGCTCGGCGTGGGACAGGCCGCGGAGGCGCGGAACGAACTGGCCGCGATCCTCGATATCCGGCGGTCGGTCCTCGGGGAGGACCATCCGGCGACCCGACAGACAGAAAGAGAACTCCGGGAGGCGACGCGGCCGGACACCCAGCGGTGACACTCACCGGTCCACGGCCCCGGCCGAGGGCCGCCGCGAAGGAACCGGTCAGGATCGACGTGTCCGCTCAATTCACTTTCGCTGTTTCACCGGCCCGAGCCGTCGCCTTCCGGATACGGTGGCGGACCGGAGCACCCGCCCGAAGGCTTCCGGAGGCCAAGAACCGAGTGACTGAGAACCACCGCGACCCGCTGGAACGAGGAAAAGCATGGACCTTTCTTCCCTGCTTGCCGATCTCACCGCCGAGGCCGACCGAAACGGTGTGCAGCAGTTCATCGTCGGCGCTGTCGTACAGCACGGCGGGAAGGTGCTGCTGCTTCAGCGACCCCGGGACGACTTCATGGGTGGGATCTTCGAGTTGCCGAGCGGCAAGGTCGAAGCGGGGGAGGCACTGGACGCCGCGCTGGTTCGGGAGGTCGCCGAAGGGACCGGCCTGGACGTGACCGCCGTCGGTGGCTACCTCGGCAGCTTCGACTACGTTTCCGGCAGCGGGAAGAGGAGCCGACAGTTCACCTTCGCGGTGGACGTGGCCACACCCGAACCCGTGGCACTCCAGGAGTGCGACGGCCACACCTGGACGCCCCTCACCGACGACCAGCCCGTGGCCGACGAGGTGAAAGCCGTGCTGAACACCTATCGGGAAGCACAGAACAGGTGACCTCGTACCGGCACGGCAGCCATGCTGCCCGTGATAGAGAACCGAAGGTTTGGAGCCCCGAGTTGCCCCGCCCCGAGTACGTGTTCGACACCAGGCACGACCGCTACCCGCTGGCCGTGCACGTCTTCCTCCTCGACGGGCACGGTCGGGTGCTGTTGATGCGCCGGGCTGGCAGCGGGTACGCCGACGGCCAACTCGGCCTGCCTGCGGGCCACGTCGACCTCGGGGAGACACCCATCGAGTGCGCGGTGCGGGAGGTCGCCGAGGAGGTGGGGATCATCCTGGACCCGGGACGGCTGAGGGCGTGCGGGACGATGTTTCGACGCTCCCTGGAACCGAGGGTGGATCTCTTCTTCACCGCGTCGGAGTGGGACGGCGAGCCGCGGATCCGGGAACCGCACAAGTGCAGCGAACTCGTCTGGGCGGACCCGGACGCGCTGCCCGACGACGCGCTGGACTTCCTGGCCCAGGCGTGGGCGGACGCGCGGACCGGTCGGATACTCCGCGAGTACGGCTTCGAACACTCACGAAAGTGACAGCGCTGCCACGGTCGGGTTCAGAACCGCCGTGGCAGCGGCACTCCGGTGCACCTGACGACCAGACATCCCGCTCCGCGAAGCGGAGATCGAGCGACCGGCCGGAAGACAGGACATGAGCATCTATCCACCCACCGAGTACTCCCGCCTGACCGTCGCCGCCGCCCTGCTCCTCGGCCGTCCCCGCCCAGGCCCCCGCCGGCGTCGCCGCCTCCGCGTGCCCGTCCCCGCCCCGGTCCTGGACGCCCTCGGCTACGCCCTGGCCGTGGCCGCCGGAGCCCTCGCCCACCACCTCGGCACCCTCCTCGGCCACCTCGGCTGACCCGGGAACCGGCTGTCCTCTTTCCGGGAACCCGAAAAGAGGACAGCCGTACGGGCAGAGAAAAATCCGGTCCTCCCCGAACCGAAAGAGTTGATTCCTTGGAAGAGGGGGTCTGGTGGCGCACTCGGCCCCGGACTTGCTGCGGGCGAGGCAGCGGCGGTCCTGGAACCGAGTGCGCTTGACAGGGCCGTTCTGAAGTACGAGAGTCAGTGACCAACCCGGCTCTTCGTGAGATGAAGGAGAACTCGTTGGCCTTCAGGTTTATCGGGAAATGGAACCGTTCACCGGACGGTGACTCTCCGGCCCTGTGGATGGATGAAGAGACAGGTGATGTGATCCTGCAAGGATGGAAGATCGACGATCAGGAAGAGATAGCGGAACTATTGGAGACCTCCGAGCGTTCCGAAATACCCGAGAATGAGACGGTCATCCGTTTTCCCGCAGACATGGTGAACCTGCTCCGGGAGGTGGCTGACGGTGGGTTCGCCGGTTCCGACCCCCGCTGAGCTGCTGGAGAAAGCCGAACGATCGGCGGTGCATCTGGAGATGCGCGACGGCTACATGCGTTCGGACCCGAAATTCATCGCCTGGCAGAGCGGTCACCATCCCGACCCCACCGACCGGGAGCAGTGGTGGCGACCGTGGCATGACGTCGTCGCCTCAGCCGTCGAACGAGGCGTGGTGGTCCGTCGGGCGCGGATCGTCTCCGAACCGGTGAGCGAGTACATCCGCTTCGAATACGACATCACCTACCAGAACATCGCTGCGGGAGAACAGGTGCGCTGGCTGCCCCGCCGCCGTGCCTCCGACCTGGCCCTTCCAGGAAACGACTTCTGGCTGTTCGACGGACGGCTGGTGCTGTGGAACCACTTCACCGGTGACGGCGAGCTCTCCCCGGAAGGCAAGGAGATCTCCGCGGACCGGGCGGTCGTCGAACTGTGCGCCACAGCGTTCGAGTCCGTGTGGCAGCGCGGGATCGACCACGCGGACTATCGCGTGTGATCAAGCCTTCGTCCTTCTTCTAGCCTGGGGGTGTGTCCACCTCCTCAATGCTGCAACAGGCCCGGCAGGCACTCGCGGTCAGACTGCGAGAAATCCGGGTGGAAGCTGGGCTTACCGCCAGTGCTCTGGCCGCGGCGGCTGGATGGCACCGCACCAAGGTTTCCAAACTGGAACACTCGGCCACGATGCCCTCTGCCGAGGACATCAGGACCTGGTGTCGCCTGTGCGGTGCGGAGGACCAGGCAGCGGAGCTGGTGTCTTCTCTGGTCGCTGTGGACACGATGTGGACCGAGTGGCGGCGACTGGAACGTACCGGACTGCGCCACGTCCAAGAGGCAGTGCTTCCGCTGTGGGAGCGGACTCGAAGGATCAGGATCTACTCGTCCTGGCTGATTCCCGGTCCGCTGCAAACCGAAGGCTATATACGTGCCCTTCTCGATGCGACACGACGCCGCCGGAAACTGCTTGACGACGTTGACCAGGCGACAGCGGTCCGCCTCGCCAAACAAGACGTCCTGTACAAGGGGGAGCACCGATTCGCGATCCTGCTGGAAGAGTCGGTGCTGCGTTACCGGATCGGTGGTCCCGCCGTCCTTGAAACACAGCTCCGCCATCTTCTGAGCGTCATGTCACTTCCCTCTGTGAGCCTGGGGATCATTCCGCTGGACGCCGACCGGTCACTGCTCCGCCCGGTCGAAATGTTCTTTATGTTCGATGAGGTACAGGTCAACGTAGAGTTCGTCTCTGGTTGGCTACGGGTCACGACTCCCCGGGAGATCGCCATGTACGACCAGACCTTCGGATTGCTTTCGCGGATGGCGGTCCACGGAAAACGGGCGCGCGAAATAGTCGTCAACGCTCTCGACATCTTGGGCGGCTGAGTTTCTGCACACTCGTGCACACTCGTTGAGGCCACTCCTCCGCTGCTTCTACCGTCGTGGACGTAATCATCCACGGCCAGAGAAACACGGAAGGTGACGTTTATGGCCGTTATCGAACAGCGCTGCGGCGTCCAAGAGGTGAGCCGGGAGGCCGCACGCACGGAACTGGCGCGGTTCTTCACCGTCATGGAGACGGCGGAGAAGGCACCGGAGATGTTCTCCGCCTACATCGACGCCGAGTGGCACCGGCTGTTGGGCAGCCGCGAATACGAGGCCCTGTGCCTGGAGGCGGTCGGTCGGCTCGTCGGGCACCGGGCTGACGCCGGACAGGGGACGCCGTCGTGGCTGGAGGTGTACCACGAGCGCTACGGCAACCTCCCCAGGGTGTGGTTCGCCGACGCCGAGGGCACCGTGGACGAGGAGATGTACAAGCGCTACCTGGCCACCCGGGTCTCCGGGCAGCGGGCTGAGCAGCGTCCGCTGATCGTGTCCTGGGACTGCACCCCCACCACCAACGACGAAGACGAGTAGTTATCCCGATCTTGCGGACCGAACAGTCCTAGGGCGGGGGAACTGCATGCCGCCCCCGCCCAGCCCGAACTGACCCATTTCCGAGGACATTGATGCACTGTGTCGTCTCCGCTACCGCCGATCCGGCCGAAATCCACCCCGGGTTGGTCGCACACCAGCAGGACATGATTGCCAGATGCCCCTATCTGGGACCGTCGGTGCAGCGCGGACTGACCTTGTGGTCCGCTTACCAAGCCGCACCCGGGGAGCAGGCCGACCTGTTCGCCATGTTGCTCGGGCACGCTGAGGAACTGCGGGTCGCCCGCCGCTCCACGGGGATACTGGCCTGCCGCAACATAGCTGTGCTGGGGCCGAAAGACCAGGAGGAAGCGCGTCGGCTGCTGCAATGGCCTGCCTGGTTGGCCCGTAATCTCTACGCTCCGGTCCGGCTGATGGTGGGCAGGTTCTGGACCGGTGTGGAACTCACCGACAGCCGAGGCAGGGCCATGCTTCCTCCACCGGTGGCGTTCTTCTCCCTGCGCACGGCCATACCAAGTCGAGACGGACTGTTTCTCGCTGAGAAAGTTCCCCAGGTCATGGAGGTTCTGGCCCAAGCACCACCCGATGACGGCCGGGACGTCCTCCGAAGCGTCCTCGGACACGAGGTTGCCGATCCGGCGGCGGTCTACCACCATCTCAAGGCCCGCTTCCCCGTCCCCGACACACCCCGAGCACGGTGAGGCGCGATGTTCTCCTTTCCTCTCGACGATGATGCCGAACTGCGTCTGCTGGGGCCCTGGCATGCCGAAGCGCTATTCGCCTGTGTGGAGGAGAACCGCGAGTACCTGGCGTCGCGGACTTTCATAGCAGATCGAGTCCGTGACCTCACCGGTGCCCGCCGTCTCCTCCAGGAGTACACACGCCAACACGTCCGCGACACCGGCCATTACGGAGGGATCTGGCTGAACGGTCACCTGGTTGGTGCCGCGATGTTCCGAAGCTTCGACCCCTGCATGGCTACCGCCGAGGTCGGTGCGTGGCTTGTGCCGGAGGCTCATGGCCGAAGATTGGCAACTCAGGCGCTACGGCACCTGATCGACTGGGCCATCAACCAGCGGGGAATCCAACGTGTTCAACTCCAGAGCAGCCCGCGCAACACGCATGGTCGCTCTCTTGCCCGACGCCTCGGGATGACCTATGAGGGCACACTCCGCAGCGCTGTCATGGTCAACGGTGTCCGTCACGACAGCGACGTTTGGGCTGTTCTCGCTCATGAGTGGTCCGCCCCGCCGACTGAAGAGAAGTAAGGCTGACCGTCGCCGCCGCCCTGCTCCTCGGCCGTCCCCGCCGCGCTGACGTGGCCTAGAGCGGCTCTGACGACCATGGTTCTGGGGCCATCGTGGGTGTCTGTGATGGCACTGGGGACATGATCACGTAGCACCGCGGCCGGGGTTGTCCACAGGGCGCGCGTCGGGGTGGCCGCAGCCCGAGTGCGGTGGCCAGGGTGGGGGCATGGTTTCCTCCGCTCTCCACCGTTCCCACGCTCCCCTCTCCCTGGCCCTGGGCGTGGCCGCGCGGCAGCACGGACTGCTCACCTGGGCCCAGGCGCGCTCCTGCGGGCTGCCCCGGGGCGACGTGCGCCGCCTGGTCCGCAGACAGGAGTGGCGCCGCCGCCTGCCCCGGGTCTACGCGGTGCGCGCCCTCACCGACGGGGGCGACGAGGCGGAGAGGCTGCGCCAGGCGGTCATGGCCGCCCAGCTCGCCCTGGGACCGGCCGCCTTCGCGGGGACGCACACCGCAGCCCGGCTGTGGGGCCTGCAGGGGCTGCGGCCCTGGGACGGCCAGGAGGTGCACATGGTCGTCCCCGCCCCCGCCGCCCAGCGGCAGATCACCGGCATCCGGCTGCACACCTGGGACACCGCGCCCGAGGAGGTCGCCCGGACCGGCTCGGGCCTGCGGCTGACCACGCCCGGCCGCACCCTGCGCGACCTGCTGCTGGACGTGGACCGCGCCACCGCCGTGTGCCTGCTCGACTCGGCGCTGCACCAGCGGCTGGTCCGCGCCGAGGACCTGGCCGCGCTGGAGGCCGCCAACCGGGGGCGGCGCGGCTGCCGCCGGAGCCGGCCGTGGTGGTCGCTGGCGGACGGGCGCGCGCAGAGCCCGCTGGAGACCCGGGTGCGCCTGGTCTGCGTCGACGGCGGACTGCCGCCCAGCGACCTGCAGCACCCGTTCCACGACGAGCGGGGCAACCTGCTGGCGCGCGTCGACTTCTGGTGGGCCGACCGGCGGCTCGTCGGCGAGGCCGACGGGCTGGGCCCGCACAGCCTCCCCGAGGCGCTGGCCCGCGACCGGGTCCGCCAGAACGCCCTGCAGGCGCACGTCCCGGGGGTGCGGATCGTCCGCTTCACCTGGGAGGACCTGAAACGGCCCGGATACATCCTCGCCACGGTCGCCGGAGCGGGCGGGGGAGTCCGGTGACCATGCCGTCGGGGACACGGAGGGCGCTGAAGGCGGCTCTGGGCACAGGCCGGTCCGGGACGGCGGCCCCGGCCGAGGCCCTAGGACTCGTTGCGGAGCACCGGGACGCCCAGTTCGCTGAGCAGGCGGAGCACGATCCCGACACCGAACAGTGCGACGCCGGGCCACAGCAGGCCGGGCGGCTCGTCCACGGAGTCGGCGGGACGGGGGTCGGCGGGGTCGTAGCGGACGTCGACCTCTTCGCCCTCCTCGGACACCCGGCTGCCGGTGGTCAGCTCGGTGGCCAACGCGTTCAGGCAGTCCAGCGTGTGGTCGTAGTAGGTGCGGGCGGTCGTGTTCTCCTCGCTGTCGGTCGAGGTCTCCACCCGGCTGTCGACCTGGAGCACCACGCACGCGTCGGTCACCCCGCGTGCGTGCAGCACGCGCTCCTCGATCGTGTCGGTGATCATGAACAGGCCGAGGACGAAGGCGAGGGAGGACCCGAAGAGCACCACGAAGCTGGTGTACCGGAGCTGGGGGAGCAGCACCAGGGCGTACCCGGTGAACCTGAGCAGGCCTATCAGCGTGCCTCCGACCTGGTTCTCGGCCAGCCACGCGGGACCGTACGCGACCTCCAGGGCCGTGCTGACGACGACGAGCACCAGTCCGGCGACCGGAGCCCCGACCGCGAACAGCAGCGCGACCAGCCACTCGGTCCACCCCCGGTTCATGCGGACGCCCCGTCTCCGTACGGTGCGGTCCCGCCGCCGAGCCGGTGGGGCGACCACAGAACCGGCGCCACGGCCGGGGCCGTCCGAACGGCCGCGGCGCACAGGGGGGAGGCGTCGCCGTTCCCGGCCGGCTGCGGGGAACGGCCGCGGCAGCACCCCCGGGGCCGGGGCGGTGCCGTCTTCGGGAATGGTGAGAAGCGCGCCACGCCATCCTCCGGTTCTCGCCGGCAGTCGTCTGTTAACCCAACAGACCGGGCGTCGCGGAGCAAGGTGACAGTAAAAACTGGCCGGAAGCGGACAATCGTCGAGGACCGGCGATCCGTGGTCGTGCCGCCGGTCGCGGGAGCGCCGAGGGCGGGTTCGGAAGCGGGAGCAGCCGGGGAGAGGCGACGGGACCGGGGGTCCGGTTCGTCGAGCCGCACCCTCGCCCCACAAGCCGTCGCCGCCCGTGTCGGGCTGCCACCGGCGTGGGGGTGAACCACACGGCCTCCGGTACGCTCCGGGCCTGCGTGCCCGGCACCGCGGCCCCTCCACCGGCACCACCCGGTCCGCCCGCGGTGCCGTCCGTTCCGGACGCGGCGGCGGACCGGTCAGGAGTCGCAGCTCTGGCAGCGCCGCACCGCGGAGCGGTCGGTGTTGCCGTGCGTGGCGCGGGCGGGGTTGGTGGGGCTGATGCGCCGCCACAGGTGCGGGTCGGGGTCGATGATCCACCCCCACAGCGGGGCCGCGATCTCGGAGTCGGACTGGTGCGTGCAGCCCAGCCGGTGGGCGATTCTGCGCGGGGAGATCAGGATCGTGCCGGGCGGAAAACCGCTGTCCGGGGACGTCCCGGACTCCGGGGCCCCGCTGTGCTCCGAGGCGGGACGCCGAGACGGGGAACAGGCGCATCCGGCGCCGACGAGCAGGTCGCAGTGGTCACAACGTCGCATGGCCCCATCATGGCGGCGACCGGTGACAGTCACCCGTCGCCGGCCGGGGAAGCGCCCGTCCCGCCCACCCGGCGGTGCCGGGACACCGCCGGGGCGGGCCCGTGTGTAGCGGGAGGGCGGCGGGGTAACCGGAACGGGTCAGCCACCGGAAGCGACGGGAGGCGCCGTGGCAGCACGGGTATCGCGGACGGCACACCGGTCGGGGGCACGCCGCGCGCAGATCGCGCTGCCCGGCACCGTCCTCGGCTTCGGCCTGGGCGGGTTCGTCGACGGCATCCTGCTCCACCAGATCCTGCAGTGGCACCACATGCTGTCCAGTGCCGGCAGCGACACCATCGGCCTGCGCCCCTATCCACCGGACACCGTGCCGGGCCTGCGGATGAACACGGTGTGGGACGGTGTCTTCCACGTGGTCGTCTGGCTGGCGGTGCTGGTCGGGCTGGCCCTGCTGTACTCGCGGGTGACCGAGGCCCGCGGCCGGGTGTGGGGATCGCGGGCGCTGTGGGGCTGGGTCCTGGTCGGCTGGGGCCTGTTCAACCTCGTCGAGGGCGTCGTCGACCACCACGTCCTCGGCATCCACCACGTGCGTCCGGGCCCCCACCAGCTCTGGTGGGACCTGGGGTTCCTCGCCCTGGGCGTCCTGCTGGCCGTCGGCGGGTGGCTGCTGCAGCGCGGCGCCGTCCCGGTCGGGACGGCGCCGTCCGCCGAGGAGGCCCGGCGGTGACCACCGCGCACGGCGCGCACACCGCCGTCGAGACACTGCCGGTGGCGGCCGTCGCCGCGCTCGCGGTGGGCTACCTGGTCCTGGCCGGGAGGCGGCGCCGCGAACCACGCGGCTGGAGCTCCTGGCGCACCGCGGCCTTCCTCGCCGGATGCGCGCTGCTGGCGTGGGCGCTGCTGCCGCAGGCCCTGCCCTTCGCCGCCGGCGACTTCCGCCGCCACATGCTCCAGCACCTGCTCATCGGCATGGTCGCGCCGCTGGGCCTGGTGCTGGCCGCCCCGGTCACCCTGCTGCTGCGCTCGGTGCCGTCCCGCACCGGGCAGCGGATCGGCCGCCTGCTGCACCTGGCTCCGGTGCGGCTGCTCGCCCACCCGGTCACCGCGCTGCTGCTCACCGTCGGCGGGCTCGCCGCGCTGTACTTCACCCCGCTGTACGCCGCGACCGGGCACCACCCGCTCCTGCACCACCTGGTGCACCTGCACTTCCTGCTCTCCGGTGTCCTGTTCGCGTGGGTGGTCGCCGGCCCCGACCCCGCGCCGCGGCGGCCGTCGGTCCCGGTGCGCCTGGTCGTGCTGGGCGTGGCCGTCGCCGCGCACGCCGCCCTGGCGCAGCTGATGTACGCCGGACTGCTCGTGGCGGTGGACGCTCCCGCCGACCAGGTGCGCGGCGGTGCGGAACTGATGTACTACGGCGGCGACATCGCCGAACTCCTGCTGGCCCTGGCGCTGCTGCTCACCTGGCGGCCCGACCGCCGCGTCCGGGGGAGTGCCGGGGGAGCCGGGCGTGTCGTGCCGGTGCGCGGAGAGCACCCGTGAGGGGCCGGGCCGCCTCACTCCTGTACCGGGCGCAACCGCAGGTCGTGCCGGTCTCCTTCCGCAGCGAACCGCAGCAGGGCCGCGGCCTCCTCGGCGACCTCGGCCCGCTGGGCGGCCGACAGCGGGGCGAAGAGCCGCACCGTCAGCACCGCCTCGCCGCGGCCGCGCCGCAGGTGCCACAGGCCGCGCACGAAGCCGTCTACGAGCAGCACCGGCTCCCAGCCGACGTGGGCGCGCTGCTCGTCGGTCATCAGGCGGCTGCGGTCGGCGTGGGCGAGCACCACGTTGTCCAGCAGGGCCAGGAACCGCGCGGGCGCGGCCGTGTCCGGGTCGGGCAGCGGCGCATCGGGCAGGTCGAACAGTTCCCGCCCGTCCTCGCCGCGGAACACGCGCAACCGCGGCCGCAGTTCCTCGACCACCTCGCGCAGCCGGGTCAGGCCGCTCCACGCCTGCACGTCGGCGACCGTGGCCGGACCGAACGCCGCCAGGTAGCGCAGCACCAGGTCGCCCGGTGCGGGGCGGTCCGCCAGGGGGCGGCCCAGCCACTGCTCGGCGAGCGTGAACGGGGTGGGGCCGTGCCGCCGCCACAGGCCGTCGGGCGGCGGGTGCAGGATCGGCAGCAGGTGCTGCACGGAGCGGGCCAGCGCCACGGGGTCGCGGCCGGGCCACCGCTCGGCCAGTGCCCGGCCCAGTTCGGGGCGCGGCACCACCCGGCCGTCCAGGAGTTCGCGTGCGGCGGCGGCCAGGTCGACCGGGTCGATCCCGGCCAGCGCCCGTTGGAAGTGCCCCCGCCAGACGCGTTCCTGCACCGGTTGCAGCAGCGGCCGGATCCACAGGTAGTCGTCGGCGGCCAGCAGGTGCTGGGTGCCTCGGAACAGGGTCGCGCGGACCACCCGGCGCCCGTACAGCAGGCGGGCCAGGTCCTCGACGGTGAAACCGGTGATGCGGTTCCACAGCCCCAGGTACGGCGGGTCGGGGTCCTGGCCCTGCAGGCCGACCAGGTGGGCGACCACCTCCGACGCGGAGCGGTCGGTGCGGCGCAGCAGCAGCTGCCGCTCCAGGGTCGCCCGGTTCAGGGCGCGGCGTCCCAGGGGTGTCATGGTGTCCGCTGCCTTTCCGCGCGGGGGTCGGACGCCCACCGCACAGCCCCAGACTAGAAGCCGTTGCGGCCGGTTCCTGTCCGGAATCCGAAGAGAGTTCCGGGGGCGGAAGCGGCGGGAGACGGAAAAACTCCGGGGGTGGGACCCACCCCCGGAGTCGGGTCAGCGGCATCCGCCCTCGGATACCAAAGAAGCCGCTGACGTGCCTATTGTGCCGTATGATCCGACTGCTCCAGCCCTGTACGGTTCGATGGCAGAGCAGCACGTCCTCACTCTCCGGAACCGGGTGGGCGACAGCGGCGACATCCTCTCTGAGAGGACCGGAACCCCCACGGAAAGGGCGGCAGTGCGGCTCACGCTCCCCACCGGAACGACCGTCCGGATCACCCCCGACCCGGCGGCGGCCCTCCGCGACGCGGAGACCGCGGCCGCGGAGCCGGCACTGCTGAGACTGCGCCGAGGACACGGCTCCACCGGGGCCGCGACCCGGCTGAGGCAACTCGGCCTGGTCGTCTACGATCCGGAGTCGGGCCGGTGGACGCTCACCCCGTCCGGCCGCGAGGTCCGCACGGGACTGCTGGAGTCGGAGGCGCCGGGGCCGGCGGGAACCGGACAGCGGCCCGTTTCCGGGACGGGCGCCCCGCGGCGGGCCACCGTCCACCCCGACCTCGTCGTCGACCGGGCGGAGCGGACGGGCGGCGCCCCCGCGACGGCCGGGAGGGGCCGGGGCGGGGGTCCCGCTCACGCTGCTGGAAGGCGGAGCCGCACTCGTGGTCGCCGTGGGCGGGCTGCTGGCCGTCCCCGTCCTGTCCTCGACGGGAGGCGGACCCGTGTTCCTCACGGCCCTGACGGTCTGGGGCGCGGTCCTCGGCCTGTCCTGGGCCGTCGGGAACCGCACCGGACGGGTCCGGCGGCCGGAACCCCGGCCGCCCGCCGCGGCCCCGGAGGAGCGGCGCGTCACCGCCGACATGCTCGACGCCCCCGCACGGGAACCGCTGCGGCGGACGCAGGAGGAGGTGGACGCGGTGCTGGACTCGCCGCTGCACCACCGGGGACTGCTGCTGGACGGGACGCGCGACCGGGTGGTCCTCGCCGACGTGGAGGGGGCCGTGGCCGAGAGCCTGCTGCGCCGGTCCGGGGCCAGGCGGCGCATCGACACCACCCCCACCCCGGGGGAGCGCAGCCGCGCCGCGGCCGAACAGGCCCGCGCGGTGCTGGAGCAGGACGTGGTGGAGGTGACCGGGCGGATCGAACTGCTGGAGTCCTACGCGGCGCGGGTGCGGGCCGCCGCGCTGGAGGAGCAGGAGCGCCGCGCGGCCGCGGCCCCGGAGGCGGTCGCGGTGGACGTCGCCGGGGCGGGCGCCGCCCACCCCACCGCACCGAGGCCCTGGCCTGCCTGGTCGACGCACCGGAGTTCGCCCTGCGCGTCGCCTCCCGCACCGACCCGGACCGCTGAGCGGCCCGGGCGTCCGGCGTCCCCGCTCCGCGCAGACCGCGCGGCGGGGTGTTGCACGAGGCCCCGAGCGGGCAGTGGCGGGGAAAACCGGTTGCCCCGCCGGGGCGGATCTGGCGTCATGGTGGGGAGCCGACCCCGGAGCGGTCGGCACGGCCCCGTGTCAACCCCTGAGGAGGTGGCTCATGCCCTACACCGAGGTTCCGGGAGCGCGCGTCCCGATCCGGATGTGGACCGACCCGAACACGGTGGAGCAGCAGGCCATGGAGCAGCTCCACAACGTCACCACGCTGCCGTGGGTGCACGGGCTGGCCGTCATGCCGGACGTGCACTACGGCAAGGGCGCCACCGTCGGCTCGGTCATCGCGATGCGCGACGCGGTCTCCCCGGCCGCCGTCGGCGTCGACATCGGCTGCGGCATGACCGCGGTGCGGACCTCGCTGCGTGCCGAGGACCTGCCCGACGACCTGCGGAAGCTGCGGTCCGGGCTGGAGCGGGCGGTCCCCGTCGGCCACGCCGCGCACCGCGACCCCGTCGACGTGCGCCGCGTCCCGGAGGTGCGCAGCCGCGACTGGGACGCGTTCTGGGCCCGGTTCGACACCCTCGCCGAGGGGGTGCGCGACCGCCGCGAGCGCGCCGCCTGCCAGATGGGCACCCTCGGCGGCGGCAACCACTTCCTGGAGGTGTGCCTGGACGACGACGGCGCGGTGTGGGTGGTGCTGCACTCCGGGTCGCGCAACATCGGCAACGAACTGGCCAAGTACCACATCGACCGGGCCCGCGAACTGCCGCACAACCAGGACCTGCCCGACCGCGACCTCGCGGTGTTCGTCGCGGGCACGCCCGAGATGGAGGCCTACCGCCGCGACCTGTTCTGGGCGCAGGAGTACGCGCGCCGCAACCGCGAGGTGATGATGGGCCTGGCCTGCGGTGTGCTGCGCGAGCAGTTCCCCGGGGTGGAGTTCCCCGAGTGGATCTCCTGCCACCACAACTACGTGGCGGAGGAGACCTACGACGGCGTCGACGTGCTCGTCACCCGCAAGGGCGCGATCCGCGCTGGCCGCGGCGACCTGGGGATCATCCCCGGATCGATGGCCACCGGCACCTACATCGTGCGCGGCCTGGGCAACCCGGCGTCGTACAACTCCGCCTCGCACGGCGCGGGCCGCCGCATGAGCCGGACCCGGGCCCGCAAGACCTTCACCCAGGCCGACCTGGTCGAACAGACCAGGGGAGTGGAGTGCCGCAAGGATCTCGGCGTGGTCGATGAGATCCCCGCGGCGTACAAGGACATCAACGAGGTGATCGCCGCCCAGACTGATCTTGTGGAAGTGGTGACGCACCTGCGGCAAGTGGTGTGCGTCAAGGGGTGACCCGCCCCGCCCGCGGCGCCGGCGCCCGCCGGCGTCACGGGCCCCGGCACAGCAGGACCGCGGTGGCGGCCGTGGCCGCTGGCACCCTACCCTCCCTCCTGGGTGGGCCCTTTCCGGGTGGCTTCCTTGGTCAACAAGCGGAGGAGCTGCTTGTTGCTCTTCCACGACTTCAGGCGGTCGGGATCGCGGGCGAGGGCTGCCGCTTCGATGAACGCCTGGCCGATTCGGTAGAGAAGGTCAACCCCGGTCTTGCCGAGCTCCCTTTCCCGGACGACCAGGACACTCTCCCCGAGGTAGAGGTGCACGCTGTCGTCACCGGTGACCTCGATGTGCACCGCCCCCGGAACCACCAGGGTGCGCAGGACAGCGGACCGCAGATCGATCAATGCCGAGGGAACCGGTACCGGCTCCCCACCGGCAGGAAAGTAGTGCTGCTGAAGTGCGAGGATATCCTTCCGGCGATACCGGACCGCACCGTCAGAAGTGAGGACTTGTTCGAGCGTTCCGCTCTTCACCCACTCCTGCATGGTTTCTTCGGGGATGTCGTAGTACGCGAGCAGCTCCAAGGCTTCGTCCGTGGTGATCAGGTCAGCGCGGTTCTCGTCTTCCCAGGGGATGTCTTCCATGATTCCTTGTCGTCAATCGGATAGAGGCGTCCTGCTGTCAAAGGTCCACCGGCCGTGGACGAGCTGATACAACCCGGCAGCTCCTCCCGGTCTTCGCTCCCGGAACAGGATGCGGGTAACCCCCTGGCGAACGTAGGCTTCAATCGGCGTGGCAGGGACACAAGCGCCGTCGAGGGGACCTCCGTACAAAGCTACGAAGCGCATCAACCCGAACCCTCCCCGGCGCTCGGGTGCAAGACATCACCCCAAGAACCAAGCAGGCTTTCCGGGACCTCGGAGGACGCAAACACGCCCTTCTCGATCCCCTCGCGGATCAACTTGGCGAGGTCCTCGGTGAGCCTCTCCTCCAAGCTCAAGCGTCCGTCGGCGACAGCCTCCAAGACGCTCAGATCAGCATCGCGGAGAACGATCCGTTGACCACGCCGGAAGGTCCACGCTTCGAACACCCCCGACTCTGGAATCTATCGGCACTTCCACCCAGGAGTGCGGCGGCAGAAAGCACGAGCCGCCCGGTCCGGGTCGGAACGCACGACTGCTCCTAAACCAATAATGGCCATGCCAAGACCGTATGGCTGAACCAGGCGGCTCAAGGGACAGTCGGTACCCCTACCTCAAGGGGTACAGTTTGGACTCCTACCGGGCTACGACCCCCAGCTTCTGGGCCAGACTGTCCACGTCCTCGCGCAACATCGACGGAGGGTTCGACACCATGTCCGACACGGCCCTCCGCGAGAAGATGTTGAACCTAATCGTCTCCGGGCTCTCTCGATGAGCCTTGTTCAGCAGGTGAACCACGGCAGCCTGTTCGCCGCGCTGCCAGTGCCCACGCGCCGTCTCGATGATGTGGAACGCCCGCCGGGTCGCCGACGGGATCAGCCCCAGGTCGACCTTCGCGGCGGCCTCCACCGCCTTCCCGCCCTGCATGAGGTCGTCATGCATCGTCACCGCATAGCCCTCGACAATGCCCATACCGAAGATCAGGTACGGGTGCGCATACGACCGCCCCAGCTTCTGGGCCGCTTCATACGCGATGTCCCAGTAGCGCCACGCATCGCCAGCGCGTCCAACCTTCGCGTAGGACAGGGCGACCGCCAGGTGCAGCAGTCCCCACCGCGCCAGTTCGTCGGAGTCCTTCTCGGGGTCCAGCAGGCGTGCGGCCTGCATGGCCAGCTCAACCCGAGCCTCGTGCCTCTCCCCAGCGTCACGGAAGACGTGGTTCATGTACCACGCCGCCGACGCGATCGCTCTCGGGTTGTCGGCCTCCAACGCGGCCTCCATGCCACGGTCACCCGTCAGCAGCACTAGGTCCGGGGCAGGCTGGAAGCTGAGAAACAACTGCGCAAGGTGGTACGCCTCGGCCAGCGACGCCAGCACCGAACGCCGCTCCTTGCCCTCATGCACGCGAGCGGCGTATCGCAGGTCTGCCAGCAACGGCGGCAGGAGCGCAGCGATACGGGTCCGGTGGTTGGCGCGGCTGCCATGCCACACCATCCAGGCGTGCCGCACCCGCTCGGCAAGCTCTGCCGCAGTAGCAGGCTCCTCATCCCGCCCGATCGGATAGGAGGTGAGCGCCTCCCGTATCTCCAGAAGGGCGGGATGCGCCTCCTTCACATAGGGGGCGACGATGATCGGGTGCTTTCCGCCGACCAGCTCCGCAAGGTCGCACCCAAGTGCCGCAGCCAACTGGGTGAGCATGTCGAGGCGCGGCATCTGAAGACGCCCCTTTTCGATGCTCTTAACCCACTCAGCAGAGCGACCCACGAGTCCGCCAAGGGTGGCACGGGTCATGCCGTTCCGTTCTCGAATAGCCTGGACACGCTTTCCGAATGACGCCTCTTGGTACCCTTCGGACATAGAGGTCCTGCCTTTCCTGAAAAGTGTGGCAACTTCCCAGGATAGGGACAGGGTCTCGTCGTCGGGCCTGTTAGGCCGCGAAGGGCTGTCCAGCCATGGGCACGGTGAAGCCCTCCCACTAGGTGTTTGTGGGAGGGCTTCACCGTTTCCGACTCAACGCCCGAACCCGGCTTCCACACTAGATCCACCAGCCACCCATACCCCCTAAAACCCAGGTCAGGCGGGATCGAGGAGCTAGAGGGCCAGCCCACCTCTAGCGTCCACCCAGGGCTCGGTCTAGGGCCTGCTCAAAGCCGGCGCGGTGGTACCCCCTGCCGGTTGCGATCCCGCCCCGTCTCGTCCGCGCACCACGTCTGCCGAGGACCGATCCCATAGGGGCAGCATCTTCGCGAGAGCGCTGTCGCTCTCCGGTACGGGGACCGGTTCCGCTGCCGCAGTTCCTCGGCCCACAGCCGATCCTCCCCACCGAACGCACCAATGAAGTGCTCCAGTAGAACCGCCCCCTCGGCGGCAGCGCCCGCCAAGACCGGAGCTGCCAGCCGGTACTTGGCAGGGGCGACACTGCCACCTAGGCGAGCGGCGGCAGGGCATGCGCCACCGCGTTCTCAGTCGGCATGCCACGCCTGCCAGGAAGCAGTGAGAACGGCTCGCCACTGGCAGGCGGCGGCGAGCCTCGATGGCGGTGCCAGTGGCAGCCACGGCAGCCAGCATGCCAACTGGCACGACCACGCCCACCTCCAGGACGTCGACCATGCCACCGGCTGCCACAACCCCGGCAGCCACCCATGCCGTGCGACGGCGGCGGTACCGCACGCTCTCCACGAACACAGGCCCGGTCGCGATGACACGCCGGTAATCGTCGGCACGCCCCTCCGCCAAACCATGCCTGCCAAACGCACGTGCCAACCGGCACGGTTGCCAGCGCCTAACAGAGGGCGGGGGTGGCATGCCACCGGCTGCCGTACCGTGCCGTTCCTCGGGTGGCATGCCACCGGGGGCGGCCTGGACCGGGAACCGGATCACTCGGCCACGCAGCGTCTGCCGGAGATAGCCGCAAACCGGCGGGTTCCCCTGGAGAGACGACGGAGGGACATCCACGCTCCGATCGCATATACGGCATAGGCTTCCACACCGATCGGGAGCGTGATGGCGGTGTTGATCACCAGCTCGTCCCAGATACCGGGCAGGGGAGCTACCTCGCCGAAACCGGTCATGCGTCCCAACTCGACCCAGCCAGACCAGGTGGCTACTGCGGCGGGGCAGCGATGAGGAGCAGGGGCCAGCGCGTCATGGTGGACTTCGTCTGGTTCTGGCGCTCGTCGACGGGGGTCGATTTCGACCGGTAGACGCCCGAGGGGGTAGTTGGTGGGCTGCCCGGTGAGGGCAGGCGAGGTGGTGTCGGTCATTGAGAGGCTCCTGTGCAGGTCATCCGTGGGGCGGTCGTGGGTGGCTGCCCTCAGGGCTTAGTAGGTGCCCGTCGGTATTTCCTTGACGAGATCCCCGCCGCCTACAAGGACATCAACGAGGTCATCGCGGCCCAGACCGACCTGGTGGAGGTCGTGGCGCACCTGCGGCAGGTGGTGTGCGTCAAGGGCTGACCACCGGCCCCGCCCTTCGCGGCCCGAAGGGCGGGGCCGGCGGTGTCAGGAGGGCAGGCGCAGCAGGAGCGCCGTCGCGGCCGCGGCCGCCGGGCCGCCCGCCCCCGAGGCCAGGAACACCACCGGCGGCGAGGGCGTGTCCAGCAGCAGGCCGTCGCCCACGCAGGACACGCCCGCGGCCGTGTCGAACATCCCGGAGAAGTTGCCGAACCCGCGGCCCGGTGCCCGCGGCGCCACCCCGTGCTGCAGCAGGGTGGTCGCCGCGACGTCCATCGCCGCGATGCCCGCGCCGCGCACCGCCCGCACCGTGAAGGCCGCCGCCACCGCCCACGCCAGACCGGTCAGCAGGGTGCCGGACTGCTCACCGCGACCCCGGCGAGCAGCAGCACCACCGGCGCGACGGACCGCCCGGACCGGGGCGGCCACGCGTCACCGGCAGCCAGACCGATCCCGACCGTGCCGAGCAGCAGCCCCACCGCAGAGCCGTCCGCGCCCAGGGGCTCGGCTGTCGGCAGTGTCGCGCCACGTCGTCGATTCCGTTGCAGGCGACCACCGCGCCGGACCCCAGCACCACCGCCCGTACCCGGGGCGCGCCGCAGCACCCCCGGGCCGTCCCGCGCCCCGGCCCACGGCCGGAAGGCCCGCTGCCCGCCGCCGGCGGGCAGCGGCGGCAGCCACACCGCTGAGCACAGGAAGCAGAGCGCCGCCACCGCGAGCGCCCCCCTGATCCCGACGAGCGGGAACAGCGCCGCCGCCAGCAGCGGGCCGAGCGCCTCGGCCCCGTGCGCGTCGAACCCCACAGCGGCGTTGGCGGAGGCCAGGGCAGGCCCGCGCACCAGTCCGGGCACCGCCCGCCCGCGAGGAGGCCAGGAACACCTGCCCGGCGGCCGGGTGCACCGAGACCAGCGTCAGCAGCGGCGGCAGCCACAGGGCCGCGGCCGCCGGCACCGCCGCCCGGACGGCCCCGCAGCCGACCATCACCCGCCGCGGCCCGGACCGGTCGGCCGCCACCCCGGTGAGCGGCGCCGGCAGCGCGGGCACGAAGTCCCCCACGAGCAGCAGCGCCGCCACCGCGAGCGCCTGGCCGGTCGACTCCGCGACGGACAGCATGAGCGCGACCAGCGTGACCGACTCGCCCGGCGCCGACACCGTACGGGAGCGGAACAGGACCCGGAACGGGCCGTGCGAGCGCACCGGGCCCCACCCGCCGACAGCCGTCCCGCCCCCGGACACCTCTGCGTCCACCCCGCCTCCACCGGGGACCGCGACCCGGTCCTCCCCGCTGCGACCAGCGGTGATCCCCGCCGCCGAACACCCCGGGGGTTTTCGTGGAGGCGGTCCGGGCAGACGCAAGGCGTGAAGACGCACAGCCGGGCGTCCCCAGTCCGGCACCGGAACCGATCGAGGAACGACACGATGGACAACGACCTGATCACCGGTATCGCGGTGTTTCTCGGCCTGGTGGTGATCGCGGCCGCCGCGGTCGTCGTCTTCCGGGAGCACCAGCGAGGAGACCACCCGGGGGAGCGGTCCGGTCCCGAGCACGGCCGCGGGGCGGACCGGCGGGGCCGCGGACGGGCGGACCGGGACCTCCGCGGGCGGAGGAGCCGGCGCTCCGCGTCCGGCCTGCGCGACCTCGCTCCCGAGGAGCGCGCCCGCTACGAGGACGAGTGGGCGCGCACCCAGGAACGCTTCGTCGACGACCCGGTGGCCGCCGTGGACGGCGCCGACCGGCTCACGGCCCGGGTGATGGCCGACCGCGGCTACCCCGTCGACGGCGCCGACCGGTCGGCGGAGCACGCCGACGTCGTCGGCGACTACCGGCGCGCCCACGAGAGCGCCGAACGCGGCCGCACCGGTGCGGCGACCACCGAGGAGCTGCGCGACGCGATGGTCCGCTACCGCGCGCTCTTCGCCGAACTGCTGGGCCACACCGCCCGCGGCGAGCAGCCCTCGGGACGGCACGCCGTCCCGGCGCCCCGCGACAGCGCCGAACGCGACCCGACCGCCGCAACCGGCCGGCACCGCCGCTGAGGACCGGGGCACGACAGCGACCGCCACACCACGGCACCGAGGAGGCGACGACCGTGGCACACCACGTGCACGAACCCCGTGACGTCCGCACCGACACCCACACGCCTGCGGCGCACTCCACCGAGCACACCGCACAGCCCGGCGGCCGGGCCGACCGGGGCCTCGCCGCGCCGCGGCCACGCACCGCAGAGGAGGCCGACGAGCCCGCCGGCGCGGACCGGTTCCAGGCCCGCTGGCGCAGGATCCAGAGCGACTTCGTCGACGACCCGCGTGCCAGTGTCGCCGCCGCCGACGGTCTCGTCGGCGAAGCCATCGAACAGCTCACCGCCCGCCTCAACGAACGCAGGCGGCGCATCGAGTCGAGCTGGCAGCGGCGCAGCGAGGGCGGCGGCGACACCGAGCGGCTGCGCGTGGCGCTGCGGGAGTACCGCTCCCTGCTCGACCAGCTCACCATGACGCCGTGGTGACCCGTGCGGCGGCCGCCGTGTCCGCACAGCGCGGCGGGGCCGAGGGGCCGGCGGCTCAGTCCCGCCGCGCGGAGTCCAGCCGCAGCCCGTAGGCGAGCAGGGGCAGTCCCGGCTGCGGGCTCCAGTCGCGTTCCGGGAGCCGGACGAACCCCTCCGAGGCGTACAGCCGCCGCGCGGCGACCATGACCGGCTGGGTGGACAGCACCAGGTGCGCCGTGCCCGCCCGCGCCGCCCGCTCGACCACGGTGCGCAGCAGCAGCCTGCCCACGCCGCGCCGCTGCGCGTGCGGCGCCACGGCCAGCGCACGCACCTCGGCCTCGTCCGGGGAGACGGTGATCTCGCTGTCCTCTTGGAAGGGGCGCAGCGTGACGGTACCGAGGAGGTCGTCGCCGTCCACGGCGACCAGCACCTCCCCGATGCCGCTGGTGCCCAGGGCACGCAGCACGGGGGCGTAGGGGGAGTCGGGGGCGAGCACTCCCTGCTCGGTGTAGGCGCGTACGCGCAGTTCGCCGACACGGGGCAGCTCGTCGGGGCGGGCGTTACGGACCAGCATGGGTCCATGAAACCGTAGGGACCGCACGGCACGGGACGACGGGGAGCGGGAGTGGACGGTTTCGACGCGGTGATCCTGGCGGGCGGGGCGGCGCGGCGGCTGGGCGGCGTCGACAAGCCCGGCCTGCGGGTGGGCGGGCGCGCCATGCTGGAGTGGGTGGTCGAGGCGGTGCACGAGGCCTCCGCGGTCGTCGTGGTGGGGCCGGCGCGTCCCAGCCCGCCGGCCCGCTACGTCCGCGAGGACCCGCCCGGCGCGGGGCCGCTGCCCGCCCTGCGCACCGGCCTGGCCGAGGTCGGCTCGGCCTGGTTCGCGCTGCTGGCCGCCGACATGCCGTTCCTCGACGGCGCTGCGGTGGCGGCACTGCGCGCGGCCGCCGCCCCCGGGGCCGGGGCCGTCCTGGTGGACGCGGAGGGGCAGCCGCAGTGGCTGGCGGGGGTGTGGCGCACCGCGGCGGTGCGCGCCGCCGTCGCCGACTACGCCGGGAGTTCGCTGCGCGGCCTGCTCGCCCCCCTGGGGCCGGCCCGGGTGGCGTTTGCGGAGGCCGCCCGGGACTGCGACACGCCCGAGGAGTTGGCGCGGGCCCGCCGCGACCGGTGAGCACCGCGGGGAAAGTGCGCCGCCCGGCGGGAACACGGCCGCGGCCACGCCGATCCGAACCGGATTCCAGGCATCCCGGGCGTCGCCGCGGTTTTTCTGACGCACCGTGGCGAAGAAAGCGCGCCTAGGAGGCGGGCAAAAAGAAAAACGACGCCGGGTGGCTACGGGGGCAAACCACCCGACGTCGTGATCGGTGTTTCGACGGGGGCTCGAAACACCGGTCTGTACGCCTCAGCGGGGGACTGAGGCGCTGGTGACTAATCTACACCGCTGTGCCCTAAATTACGTCAAGAGTCTATTACGACGGGATCTCGGGAGAGTTCCGCTGATTCCACGGGGTTTGCCGACGAGGCCCCGTTTTGCGGAGCGGGAGGCGTGGAGCACGAATTGTTCAAAAGATCAACCAAAACGGAGCCAATGTGCGACGGCACGGAAAACGGACGTCCCGGCCGTCGCACACCGGACAGGCAGCTCAGGAAGCCTGGCTCACCGACGACATGTTGAAATCCGGGACGCGCACCGGCGGCATCGCGGTCCGCGGGAAGTACTCGCCGAACTCGCGGGAGAACGTCGGAGTCGTCCGGCCGACCTCGCTCACCCGCTCCAGCAGGCTCACCGGCGACTCGTTGAACCGGAAGTTGTTCACCGCCCCCCGCACCTCGCCGTCCTCGACCAGGTACACCCCGTCGCGGGTGAGACCCGTGAGGAGCATGGTCCGCGGATCCACCATCCTGATGTACCACAGGCAGGTCAGCAGCAGCCCCCGCTCGGTGGCGGCCACCATGTCGTCCAGGGACGCCGTCGCCCCCGGCAGCTCCAGGACCAGGTTGTCGGCCTCCGGCGTCAGCGGCAGCGCGGTCAGTGTCGCCGAGTCGTAGGTCTGCACCAGCCGCGCCAGTTCGCCGTCGCTGATCCACTCGGTCGCGCCGACCGGTCTTCCGTTGTCGAAGGCGCTGATCCGCCGCCCCGGCGCGTCGGCCAGCACGAACGGCGCGCACTCCAGCCCGGGCTCGGCCGGGTCGGAACGCAGCCGCAGCGGCAGCGGGGACAGCCGCTCGCCCACCCGGGTGCCGCCCCGCGGCGAGGAGAAGGCCGTGCGCCCCTCGAAGGCGTCGCGCGCCCCCAGACCCCAGTACAGGTCGGTCATCAGGTCGGCGACTGCGGCGGGCGGCAGCAGCGTCTCGTAGCGTCCCGCGGGCAGCTCCACGGTGGTGCGCGCCCAGGCGATCCGCCGCTCCAGCTCGGCCTCCAGCGCCGCGACGTCGACGTCGGTGAAGTCGCGCGTGGCCTGACCCACCCAGGTGGAGTGGTGCGGGCCCTCGGACTTGGCGTTGAGGTCGAGGCTGCCGGACGGCTGGTCGTGGCGGAGCCGCAGCCCCGTGGAGGAGCCCAGGAAGGTGGCGGACAGCGAGTGCTGCGCGTAGCCGTACAGCCGCACCCCCGCCTGCACGGACCGTTGGAACGCCTTGCCCAGCTCCGGCGCGAAGTCGGAGAACACCCCGATGTCGGAGGCGGGGACCGGGGCGTCCCAGGCGCACGTGGAGCGGCCCGCGGAACCGGGGTCCGGCAGCGGGTGCGCCCCCTCGGCGGGCGCCGCCCCGCGCGCGGCCTCCTCGGAGGCGCGCACCAGTTCCTCCAGCTGGTCGTCGCGCAGCCCGCTGCGGGTCACCGAGCCCACCCGGACCCCCGCGGAGTCCGTCACCAGCGAGATCACCGTGACCGAGCGGCTCCGGGTGACCCCGTTGGTGGTCAGCGAGTTGTTGGCCCAGCGCAGGTTGGCCGTGCTGGTCTCGGTCACCAGCACCATGCAGTCGTCGGCGCGCGACAGCTCCAGCGCGCGCTCGGTCACGGCCTGCGCGGACAGCGACTGGCTCACGGTTGTTCCCTTCGGTTGCAAGGAGTGCGCGCCGTTCACGACCGGGCCTCCCGGGCGGTGTTGAGCACCCGCACCGCCTCGAACAGGGCGCTGGGACAGCCGTGGCTGACCGGGGCGACCTGTCCGGGCTGGCCCTTGCCGCAGTTGAACGCCCCGCCCAGCACGTAGGTCTCGGGGCCGCCCAGGGCGCGCAGCGAGTTCCAGAACTCGGTGGTGGTCGCCTGGTAGGCCACGTCACGCACCTGGTGGGTGATGCGGCCGTCCCGGATCCGGTAGAAGCGCTGCCCGGTGAACTGGAAGTTGTACCGCTGCATGTCGATCGACCAGCTGCGGTCGCCCACGATGTAGAGGCCGTCGTCGACCTGGCGGATCAGCTCCCGGGTGTCGGGGCCGCGCGGGTCGGGCTGGAGCGAGACGTTGGCCATGCGCTGGATCGGCATGGTCGCCGGGGAGTCGGCGAACGCGCAGCCGTTGGAACGCTCGTGGCCCGTCAGGTGCGAGATGCGCCGGTCCCGCTGGAACCCGGTGAGCACCCCCTCGGTCACCAGGGGGAACGACGAGGTGGCCACGCCCTCGTCGTCGTAGCCGATGGTGGCCAGGCCGTGCTCGACGGTGCGGTCTCCGGTGACGTTCATGATCTCCGAACCGTAGCGCAGCGAGCCGACCTGGTCGGGCGTGGCGAAGGAGGTGCCCGCGTAGGCGGCCTCGTAGCCGAGGGCGCGGTCCAGTTCGGTGGCGTGCCCGATGGACTCGTGGATCGTCAGCCACAGGTTGGACGGGTCGATGACCAGGTCGTAGACGCCCGGCTCCACCCCGGGCGCGGCGACCTTCTCGGCCAGCAGTTCGGGCAGCTCGGCGAGTTCGGCCTCCACCGTCGGCAGGTACTCCTGGCCCTGCCCCACCGGCGGGGAGAGGGTCCGCATGCTCTCCAGCCGCCCCTGGGCGGTGGACATCACCTCCACCACCGGGTGCAGGCGCACCCGCTGCTGGGTGGTCACGGTTCCGGCGGTGTCGGCGTAGAACTTCTGCTCCTTGGCCGCCAGCAGGCTCGCGTCGACGTGGTCCACCCGGGGGTCGGCCAGCAGGCGGCGGCTCCACTCGGCGAGCTGGTCGGCGGTGTCGCGCAGCGGGACCGTGAACGGGTCGACCTCGTAGGAGGAGACCCACACGGCGTCCGGGTGGGCGGGTTCGGGGGCCAGCTCCACGCGGTCGCTGCTGAGCACCGACGCGAGCTTGGCGACCTCGACGGCCTGCGCGGCGACCGCGGCGGCGGCGTCGGGGACCAGCTCCGTCCCCGCGGCGAACCCCCACGCGCCGTTGTGGACCACCCGCACCGCGAAACCGAGCGTGTCGGTCTCCTGGGCGGTCTCCACGGAACCGTCGGCCAGCACGAGGTGGCGGCCGCGGATGCGTTCGAGTCGGAAGTCGGCGTGGTCGGCGCCGAGGTCGCGGGCACGCTGCAACGCCGCGTCGGCGAGGGAGCGTAGCGGAAGGGAGAGGAATTCGGGATCGATTTCGCGCACGGTGGAAACGTAACGCGTTCTGCCGCCCCTGTCAGGTGAAGGCGGCCGATTCATGTGCCGCGCCGCACGTCGACGTGGACGTGGTCGCGGTGCTGCAGGATGTCGTTGGCCACGTCGGAGGAGGTGTAGGGCCGCCAGCCGGCCAGGGCGAACCGGGTGCTCCAGATCCGGTCGTCGAAGATCACCACCGACACCTCCAGCCGTTCGGCGTGCGCCACCAGCCACTGCGCCAGCAGCCAGCCCCGGCGCCGGTTCTCCTCGCTGACGGGGCGGAAGAACACGTCGACGGCCTCGCCGCGGTAGTGCGTGGAGTCCGCGCCGTGGCCGTCGCTGACCCCGCCCGGCTGGAAGCCGCCGAGGCTCAGCTCGCCGTGCACCTCGGTCATCTCCGCGAGCAGCGTCTCGGCGCGCGGGGTCAGCCCCGAGGGCCCCATCGCCTCCTCGGGGAGCTCGGCGTCGGAACCGGAGAAGCAGGTGAGCACCGGCCCGGGACCGTCCGCGGGCCCCTCCGCCAGGGCGGCCACCGCCTCCGGGGGCACACCGTCGACGTCCGCGGCGGCTTCCCCGCGGAGGCGCCGCACGGCCGCGGTGGTGGCGGCCATCGCCTGCTCCCGGTCCAGGCCGACACGCTCCCCGGCGACCAGGACCGTGCAGTCGGGCCCCCACCACGGGGCGAGTGTGTCGACGCCCGCCCTGCGCAGCAGCCACGACCCGCCCGCGACCGCGCCCGCGACGAGCAGCGCCACGACCGCGAGCACCGCCACCGGGCCCCGCCACCGTCTCGTCATGCCCCCGACGATAGCCGCCCCGCCTCACCACCACGCGCCCCACAGGACGAAGACGCCGCCCGCCACGAGGGTCAGCCCCCAGACGCGGTCCATGGTCGCCCAGCGCAGCCGCAGCGCGTGCACGGCGAAGAAGTCGTGCACGACCAGCGCCGCGATGCCCGCCGCGGCCAGCATCGCCAGCGTGTGCACGCCCGTGGCGGCCAGTCCCAGCAGGGTCGCGTCCAGCAGGTCGACGTGGCCGGAACCGGCCACGTCCGCCCCGCCCGCGGCGGCCTCCCCGGCATCGGCTGGAGCGGGGGCCGCGCCGCCGTGGACGTGCGCGCCGTGGTCCAGCTGTCCCGCCAGCACCGGCAGCAGCATCAGCCCCGAACCGTGCGCGCACGCCATCAGGAAGGAGACGGCGACCAGCTGCCACGGCGACAGGCGCGCGTCGGGGCTGTGGCCGCGGTGGGCCAGGGGCCGCAGCAGGAACCACAGGCCGGAGGCGACCAGCACTGCGGCGCCGCCCACGGGGAAGAGGCCGGAATCCGCCACCGCGTCCGTCACGGTCACCGCGACCGCCACCAGCCCCACCGAGGCCGCGTGTCCCAGCGCCAGCAGCGGCAGGGCGCCCACCACCGCGGCGCGGCTGCGTTCCTGCAGGCCGCGCGAGACCGCGAGCAGCCACCCCATCCCGGGGTGCAGCCCGTGGAAGACTCCCAGACCGATCAGGACCCACAGCTGGTTGGTGGCCATGAGGGGGCTCCGTCCCACACGTCGCGGACCCCCGCATCTTCACACGGAGCCGCGGCGCTGGCAACGCTCCGGAAGGGGAGCGGTGCGGAGCGCGACGCTTCCGGGTGCGCCCCTGCGACGGGTCCCGTCCGGGCCGGTCAGATCAGTCCCTGAGCGAGCATCGCCTCGGCGACCATCTCGAACCCGGCGATGTTGGCGCCCGCGACGTAGTCGCCGGGACGCCCGTAGCGGTCGGCCGTCTCGTAGCAGGTGTCGTGGATGTGGCGCATGATCTCCGCGAGCCGCCGCTCCGTGTGCTCGAAGCTCCAGGAGTCGCGGGAGGCGTTCTGCTGCATCTCCAGCGCACTGGTGGCCACCCCGCCTGCGTTGGCGGCCTTGCCCGGCGCGAACGCCACCCCGGCCTCGGAGAACACCCGGATCCCCTCGGGGGTGGTGGGCATGTTCGCGCCCTCGGCCACGGCCATGACGCCGTTGCGCACCAGGGCGGCGGCGTCGCGCCCGGTCAGCTCGTTCTGCGTGGCCGACGGCAGCGCCACGTCGCAGGGCACCTCCCAGACGCTGGAGGAGGCGGAGTCGATGTAGCGGACGTGCGACCCGCGCCGCTTGGCGTAGTCGGACACCCGCCCGCGTTCGACCTCCTTGACCTGCTTGAGCAGCTCCAGGTCGATGCCCTTCTCGTCCACCACGTAGCCGTTGGAGTCGGAGCAGGTCACCACGTGCGCGCCGAGCTGCTGGGCCTTCTCGATCGCGTAGATCGCCACGTTGCCCGCGCCGGACACCGCGACCCGCTTGCCCTCCAGGGAGTCGCCGCGGGCCCGCAGCATCTCGGCGGTGAACATGACACAGCCGTAGCCGGTGGCCTCCCGGCGGACCTGGGAGCCGCCCCAGCTCAGCCCCTTGCCGGTGAGCACCCCCGACTCGTAGCGGTTGGTGATCCGCTTGTACTGGCCGAACAGGTAGCCGATCTCGCGGCTGCCCACGCCGATGTCACCCGCCGGCACGTCGGTGTACTCGCCCAGGTACCGGTACAGCTCGGTCATGAAGGACTGGCAGAACCGCATGATCTCGGCGTCGGAGCGCCCCTTGGGGTCGAAGTCGCTGCCGCCCTTGGCGCCGCCGATCGGCAGCCCGGTCAGCGAGTTCTTGAAGATCTGCTCGAAGCCGAGGAACTTGACGATGCCGAGGTTGACCGAGGGGTGGAAGCGCAGCCCGCCCTTGTACGGGCCGAGGGTGCTGCTGAACTCCACCCGGAAACCCCGGTTGACGTGGATCTCACCGGAGTCGTCGGTCCAGGGCACCCGGAAGATCAACTGCCGCTCCGGCTCGCACAGCCGCTCGATGATCTTGGCGTGGCTGATCTCGGGGTGCTTGGCCACCACGGGGCCGAGGCTCTCCAGAACCTCCCGTACCGCCTGGTGGAACTCGATCTCCCCCGGGTTGCGCCGCAGGATCTCTTCGTAGATCGGAGTGAGTTTCTCGTCGAGATTTGCCGACATGGTCGCCTCCGGGTCGGGGCGCGCCTCACGGGCACGCCCCGGCTCGGGGCGTGCCGGGAGGAAGCACCGGTTGTGGCCGTGTGGGGTGGTGATCGGGCGCCCCGTTGAGCCCGTCCCCCGTGGCCGATCATAGATCGCCGGAGCCGTTCCGTTGATCCGGCCCGGCCGTTCGGGACGGAGGCGGCGGGGTCAGGGGCACAGGTCGTCGAGCGCGGTGGCCTCCTCCCCGACCTGGCGGCCCGGGGAGTCGGGGGAGGGCTCGGGCAGCCCGGTGTACTCCTGCCACTCGGTCAACTCGGAGGACTCCGCGGAGGCGTCGGCGGAGACGTCGGTGCCGGGAGCGGTGGAGGGGGTGGAGGGGACGGAGGGGGAGGACGTGGGCTCCGGCGCGCCGTGGACCGCGTCGCGCACCAGTTCGCGGATGCGCTCCCAGTCGGGGTAGGCGGTGTTGACCTGCGGCGGGGACAGCTGCAGGGTGTCCATGTCGGCCTCGGCGACCTTCTCGGCCAGTTCCACGAAGTGCGGGAGCTTGGGCTGGGGGATGTCGGTGCGCAGGGTGCTCTTGGCGGCCGCGGCCAGCGACCGGAAGCTGGTGAGGATGGTGGCGGGGTCGGCCTGCTCGGCCACGTACTTGATCAGGCACCCCTGGCGGCCCATCCGGGAGTAGTCGTCGCTGTTGACCCGGGTCCGCCCGTACCACAGCGCCTCACGGCCGTCGAGGGTCTGCCAGCCCGCGTCGATGTACTCGCCGCGCTGTCCGTAGGGGAGGGGCTCCTCCAGGTAGACCCGGATACCGCCGATGGCGTCGATGATGTCCTCGAAGCCCTGCATGTCGACCAGCGCGTAGTAGTCGATGTCGAGGGCGAGGGCGGCGCCGATCACCTGCTTGAGGGTGTCGGCCGCGGGGTCGGTGACGTAGGGGTTGAGCGCCAGCGTCGGGTCGTCGGCGACCGCCTGGTAGACCTCGTTGAGCAGGTCGGTGAAGCCGTAGGGCGCGGGGTAGCGCTCGGCCAGCGCGCTGCCCGGCGGGAAGGGCACGTTCTCCAGGTTGCGCGGCAGGCCGATGAGCAGCACGTCGCCGGTCTCCACGTCGATGCTGGCCACGATCATGGTGTCGGTGCGCATGCCGTAGCGGTTTTGGCCCGCGTCCCCGCCCAGCAGCAGCACGTTGACCCGGTCCTGGCCGTTCCACGGGTCGGCGTCGTCGTGCGGCTCCCCGGAAGCCGAGCCGAACAGCGTGTTGGACAGGTCGTAGGCGGTGTAGGAGGCGTAGCCGACCGCGGCCGCGGGGGTCGCGACGGTCAGGCACAGCGCCGTGACGACCACGCCCGCGGCGAGGCGGCGGCCCAGTCCCCGCGACTCGGGGCGGGTGATCACGTAGGAGTGGACCACCACGGTCATCCACAGCACCGCCACGGCGAAGGCGGTGATCCCGGCGAGCAGCAGCCAGTGGTCCTGCGTCGCCAGGGTGGCGCTCAGCACCAGGTCGCCGCGCAGCACCAGGGCGCCGGAGACCAGGACCGCGACCAGCAGCAGGTAGCAGGTCAGGATGACGGCTCCGGCCCAGCGGCGTCCGACGCGCAGGTGCGCTGCGCCGGGGAGCACCGTGGAGGCGGCGGTCCACAGCAGGGCCCGCGTCATGTTCCTCGGGCGGTCGGGGGTTTCGGTCAACCGCCGTCTTCTGCCCATGGGATCCGTTCCCTTTCTCTGCCGTCCCACCGGGCGCCCGGACGGGCCGGGGCCGTGTCCCGCTTCTCGCCCGTGGGCGCGTTGTCGTGCGCATCCAGTGTGGCGCTTCGCCGGAGTGGCTGGGACGGCGTCCCCGGGATGGGGTACCTCCACCTGCCGAGTGATTTGTCTGGATATCTAGATGTTATGTCTGATTCCTTGCGGTTGGCTGGCCGAAGTCGGCCCCGTTTCTTCCGTGATCGGTAGTTAACAGCCCCGCCAGCTGCCATGATCGGGCCGCAGGAGGGGGCGACGCCCGGGGGGATGGAGGCGTCGTCACAGCAACGAAAGGCACTCATCGTGCTCGATGCGGTCGACGCGGCGCTCGTGCGGGCGCTGCAGGGGGACGGAAGAGCGACCTATCAGGCCCTGGCGGACCGGGTGGGGCTGTCGCGTACGGCGGTCCGGGCCCGGGTCAGGCACCTCATCGCGACCGGAGCGATCCGGATCGTCGGGGTGCTGCACGCCGGTGTCATGGGAATGGAGGTGTTCGGACACATTTCACTCCGTGTTTGCGGACCGGTTCGCCCGGTGATAGAGGAACTGGTCCAGCGCGAGGCGGTGGTCTTCACCGCGCAGACCGCCGGGCGCTTCCCCGTGGTGGCGCACGTGCGGGTCCGCGACGACAACGCGCTGGCCGCCGAACTCACCCAGGTGCGGAAGATCCCCGGAGTCGTCGAAGCGGAGGTCTTCCGCGGCGACCAGATCGCCAAGGACGAGTACTCCAGCGTGCGGCCGCTGCGGGAGGTCTCCATCGACCCGCTGGACTGGCGGCTGGTGCGCTGCCTGCAGGCCGACGGGCGGGCCTCCTACGCCGACCTCGCCCGGACCGTGGGCCTGTCCCAGGCCGCGGCGCGCTCCCGGGTGGTCCGGCTGATCGACGCGGGCGTCATCCACGTCACGGCACTCATCGAGGCCTCGGCGGTCGGGGTGACCGAGCGGCTGGGCTTCGGACTGCGCTGCCGCGGCGACGCGTCGGCGCTGGCGGGCGGCCTGGCCTCGCTCACCGGGGTGTCGTTCGCGGCCACCGGGTTCGGCAGTTACGACATCGTCGGCGGGGTCACCGCGGCCGACCGGCGCACCATCGTGGAGACGCTGGAGACGATCCGCCGCTCCCCCGAGGTCAGCTACACCGAGACCTGGGATTACCTGGCGGTGGCCAAGGAGCGGCAGCGCATCGACGGCCAGTCCTACACGGCCGTTCCGCAGCCCCGCGGGGGGTGAGCCGGAACGGCGCGCCGCCGCCGGAGCGGAGCGGTCCGGGCCCGCCGGTCGGCGGTTCCGGCGGCGGCGCGCCGCCCGCTCAGTCCGCCGTGCCGCCGGGAGCGGGCGCTTCGGCGCCGCGGCCGCGCGCGTACAGCCGGGCCACCACGTCCTCGATGTCGGGCTCGCGCAGCGTCAGGTCGGCCACGGCGTGGGACCGGGAGAGGGCCGCGATCACCTCCGCCGGGTTGGCCGACAGCTCCAGCCACTGGCGCGGCCCCTCGACACGCACCGTGCGCGCCCCCGCGACCTCGACCGGGTCGGCCGGGGCCGCCAGGTCCACCACCAGGACGCGCGGCGTGGGCGCGGTGGCCCGCAGCCCGTCCAGGCCGCCGTCGAAGACCAGCCGGCCGTGGTCGATCACCACCACCCGGCGGCACAGCCGCTCCACGTCGCCCAGGTCGTGCGTGGTCAGCAGGATCGTGGTGCCCCGTTCGGCGTTGCGGCGCAGCAGGAACTCCCGGATCGCGGACCTGCTCACCACGTCCAGCCCGATCGTCGGCTCGTCCAGCACCAGCAGGCCGGGGTCGTGCAGCAGCGCCGCCGCGAGGTCGCCGCGCATGCGCTGGCCCAGGCTGAGCTGGCGCACCGGGGTGCCCAGGAACGGCCCCAGGTCCAGCAGGTCGACCAGTTCGGCCAGCCGGGCGGAGTGGGTCGCGGCGTCCACCCGGTACAGGTGGCGGGTCAGGGCGAGGCTGTCGCGCAGCGGCAGGTCCCACCACAGCGCCGTCCGCTGCCCGAACACCACGCCGACGCGCGCGGCCAGCCGGGTGCGGTGCCGGGCCGGCTCCAGGCCGCACACCCGCAGCCGCCCCCGGGTGGGGGTGAGGACGCCGGTGAGCATCTTCATCGTGGTGGACTTGCCCGCCCCGTTGGGGCCCAGGTAGCCGACGATCTCGCCGGGGGCCACCGAGAACGTCACGTCGTGCACCGCGTTCACCCGCTCGCGTCTGCGGCGCAGCAGCGGACCGGTGGTGCGGACGAAGTCGCGGCCCAGGCCGCGGGCGTCGACGACGGGCTCCAAGGTCAACTCCCGGTGGATCGGTAGTGGCGCAGTCCCGCGCGCCAGGCCAGGGCGGCCAGGACGCATCCGAGCACGGCCACGGCGGGGCAGAGGTGGCGCAGTCCCGGCCACAGGCCCAGCGGGTCGGGCCGGTCGAGCAGGTACAGGGCGGGCTGGTAGCTGACGAAGGCCAGCGGCACCACGAAGGTCACCGCACGCACCACGGCGCGGGGGTAGAGCGACAGCGGGTACTCGGTCAGCGCCTGGCCGCCGTAGGTGACGGAGTGGGCGAGCTGCCGCGCCTCGGTGACGAAGAACTGCAGGCACGCCCCGGCCAGCCAGACCGCGCAGCACAGGGCGGTGCCCGAGGCGAGCAGGACGGCCAGCGCGGCGACGCGCCCGGCCGTCCACTCCACGCCCGCCGAGGCCAGGCCGACCGCCAGCGCGGCCACGCCGGGCACGACCGAGCCGACCCGCCGCGGGGAGAAGCCGTCGGTGGCCAGCTGCACCAGCGGGGCGACCGGGCGCACCAGCATGACGTCGAAGGAGCCGTCGCGGATGTGCTCCCCGAGCCGTTCGGTGTTGCCCAACAGCAGGTCGGCCGTCCGGAACGAGGTCACGGCCAGCCCGTAGACCAGCAGCGCCTCGGCCAGGGTGAAGCCGCCGAGCGCCTCGGTGTGCCCGAACACGAAGAGCAGGGCCACCAGTTCGGAGCCGATCGCGCCGAGCTGGGCCAGTGTCAGCAGCGTCAGCGACACCGGGTACTGCGCGGCGGCGCGGCACCACGCCCACACCAGCAGCGCGTAGGGGGCCAGGACGCGGTCAACCACCCTGGACCACCACCCTGCGCCTGGCCCGCGCCCCCAGCACCGCGCCCAGCACCAGCAGCGCCGCGGCCCACAGCGCCTGGTGGAGCAGGCCGACCGCGGTGCCGGTGCGGCCCAGGAACACCTCGGCGGGGATCTGCACCAGCGCCGCCCACGGCAGCAGGCGCAGCACCGCGGCCGCGGCGTCGGGAAACAGGGTGAGCGGCAGCAGCATGCCGGAGCAGAACGGCCCCAGCAGCCAGCCGACGGACTCCACGCCCCTGCTGTCGCCCAGCCAGAACGCGCTCAGCGCGTACAGGTGGCGCAGCCCGAACCCGACCAGCGCGGCCAGCACGGCGGAGGCCGGCAGGACGGCCCAGCGCAGCGGGTCGGCGGGCAGCGGCAGCGCGAACAGCACCGCGCCGGAGGCGAACGTGGGAACGCTGCGGACCAGCAGGCCGAACACGGCGCGGCCCAGGTCCTGGGCGAGCCACCAGAGCAGGGGGTCGACCGGACGCAGCAGGTCCGCGGCGACCGACCCGTCACGGACGCGTCCGCCCACGTCCAGTGGCGGGCCGAAGATCGCGGTGACGCCGATCAGCGCCTGGGCGACGAACACCTGGGTGACGGCGTCGGCGGCGGTGTAGCCGTTGATGCGGGGGCGCGCGTCGAACACCGCCAGCAGGACCAGGGCGTTGACCACGCCGAAGACGCAGTTGACGACGATGGCGGAGAGGGTCGCCGCCCGGTAGGTGGAATGGCGGCGCAGCCCGAGGGCGAACACCGCGCAGAAGACCCGCACGTGCCGTACTCCTTGGAAGACCTCTTGACAAGGGAAGGGGCACGTCCCTGCGCGGAGCGCAGCAGGTCCGGGTCGCCGCGGGCGAAGATCCTAGCACGTCCCGGAGGAGGACGGAGATGGCTGACCGGAACGGGTTGGACACCCTGCGTGAGGGGCGGTGGGCGGGGCGGGACCGGAGAGGGAAGGCAGGGGAAGGCTCCCGCCCGGGCTCAGGGGCCGGCCTGGGTGACCAGTTCGTCCAGGTAGCAGGCGGCCTCGCGCAGCGCGCCGTCGGCGTCGCCCGCGTGGATGGCGTCGGCCAGCCGCTGGTGGTCCAGGGCGGGGTCCTCGGTGAGGGCCTCGGGGGCCTCCTCGTACACCGTGTGCGCGATGCTCTCGTAGACGGCCTGGGCGATGTCGTCGTACAGCTCGATGAGCAGCGAGTTGTGCGTGGCCGCCACCACCGCCTTGTGGAAGGCGAAGTCGGCCTCGACGAACGCCTGCATGTCGCGGGAGCGCCAGGCGGCCAGCCGCTCGCCCATCGCGGTGTCGATGGCGGCGAGGTCGTCGTCGGTGTGGCGGAGCGCGGCCAACCGGGCGGCCTCCAGTTCCAGGGCGCGGCGTACCTCGAAGTTCTCCCGCAGTTCGGAGCGTTTGAGGCGGCGGCGCAGCGCGCCGCCCAGTTCGCTGGAGGCGCGCACGAAGGTGCCCGCCCCCTGGCGGATCTCCAGCAGGCCGGTGTGGGCGAGCGCCCGTACGGCCTCGCGTACGGTGTTGCGGCCGACTTCGAGCTGGTCGGACAGTTCGGCCTCGGTGGGGATGCGGTCGCCGATCGACCACTCGCCCGAGTCGATCTGCGCTTTCAGCTGGGTGATGACCTGGTCGACAAGTCCGGTGCGACGCGTCGAGGCGAGGGGCACGCGCTACCTCCTAGGGGATGTCCGTTACCGCGGGAGCTTAGACCAAGTCTCTCGCGGGGAGTGGCTCTTGGCGACCGGTACGTTACCCTCTAGAAGATATCCGATCATCCTATCAATCGGGGGAGCGTGTGACGCCGAGAACGGGGACGGCGCGCCGGGTGTGGTGGCTGCTGGCCGCAGGAGTGGTCCTGGCCGCGCTCAACCTGCGCACGGCGATCACCAGCGTCGGACCGCTGCTGGCGGAGATCACCGCCGAACTGCGGATGTCGCCGGCCACGGCCGGGCTGCTCACCACGCTGCCGGTGCTGTGCTTCGCGGCCTTCGGCGCGCTCACCCCCGCCCTGCTGCGCCGCTGGGGCGAGCACCGCGTGCTGCTCTCCTCCCTGGTCGCGCTCACCGCGGGCCTGGCCGGCCGGGTCCTGGTCGGCGACCAGTGGCTGTTCCTGGCGCTGAGCTCCCTGGCGCTGGCCGGCGGCGCGGTCGGCAACGTGCTGCTGCCCACCCTGGTCAAACAGCACTTCCCGGACCGGGTGGGGGCGCTGACCGCCGCCTACACCACCGCGATGGCGCTGGGCACCACCGCGGCGGCCGCCGCCACCGTCCCCGTCGCCACCGCCTTCGGCGGCGACTGGCGCCCCGCGCTGGGCGGCTACGCCCTGCTCGGCCTGGTCGCGGCCGTGCCCTGGATCGCGGCGCTGCGCCACGAGCCGCCACGGGACGCGCGGGACCGGGCGATGAGCGTGCGCGCGGTCCTGGGCACCGCCCTGGGCTGGCAGAGCGTCCTGTTCTTCGCCACCCAGTCGGCCGTCGCCTACATCATGTTCGGCTGGTTCGCGCACCTGCTGCGCGACCACGGCATGCCCGCCCCCGAGGCCGGCCTGGTGCTGTCGTACCTGACGGCGCTGTCGATCCCCGCCTCGCTGGCGGTGCCCGCGCTGGTGGCCCGGCTGCGCAACCAGTGGCCCCTGGTCGCCCTCTTCGTCCTCTGCTACCTGGTCGGATTCGCCGGACTGCTCACGGCCCCGGTCGGCGGCGCGTGGCTGTGGGCCACCCTCATCGGAACGGGCATGGCCTCCTTCCCCCTGGCGCTGACCTTCTTCGGACTGCGCGCCCGCAGCCCGCAGGGCACCGCGGCGCTGTCGGCCGCCACCCAGGGCGTCGGCTACCTGCTGGCCGGGACCGGGCCGCTCCTCTTCGGCCTGCTGCGGGAGGCCAGCGGGGACTGGCGGCTGTCGATCGCCCTGCTGGTGGTGCTCGCGCTGACCCACGGCGGCTGCGGCGTGCTCCTCAGCCGCCCCCGCCACATCGAGGGGGCCGTGGGGGGCGAGCCGGTCGCCGCGGGCCGCTGAGCCGACTCAGGCGCCGGGCAGCCAGTCGAGGCGGCCGATGAGGTACACCGAGCCCACGAACGCCACGACGTCGATCAGCGCGTGCGCCACCACCAGCGGCATGACCCGGCCGAAGCGGCGGTGGAACCAGCAGAACACCAGCCCCATCACCAGGTTGCCGACGAACATGCCCACCCCCTGGTAGAGGTGGTAGAAGGCGCGCAGCACCGCGGAGGCCGCCGCCGCGCGCACCGGCGACCAGCCGAGCCGCTCCAGCCGCAGCAGCAGGTAGCCGACCACGACGACCTCCTCCAGCACGCCGTTCTTGACCGCCTGCAGGACCAGGACCGCGTGCTGCCACCAGTGCCCGTGCAGGGTGCTCGGCGCGATGGGGCGGTTGACGCCCAGCTGCACCGACACCAGGTAGACCACCAGGCCGCCCAGGCCGATGCCCGCGGCCAGCAGGACGCCCCAGCCCAGGTCGAAACCGGGGCGGCGCAGGTCGAAGCCGATCGTCCGGGCCGACTCGCCGGACCGGTGCAGCAGGTACAGCACCAGGGCCACCGGGGCGAACGCGAACAGCAGCCGGTACAGCTGCCAGGACAGGTCCAGCCAGGGGCGTTCGGCGTCGGCGGCCGAGGTCACCAGGCTCGCGGTCTGCTCGGAGAGGGCCGCCGGCGCGGTGAGCGCACCGACGAAGGAGATCGTCGCGGCCACCGCCGAGGCGCCCAGCGACAGGGCCAGGACGCAGCAGACCTCCACCCAGAGCGTCCGGCGCGTCGGCGGGGCGGGGGCGCTCGGGGCGGAGGGGGAGCCGTCGGCGGGGTTCAGGGTCGGTTCGGCCATGCCCGAATTCTGCCAGCGGAGCCGACGGGGCGGCCGCGGCGCCGGGGCCGGAAACGGAGAGGGCCGCCGGCCCCGCGGGTGACACGGGAACCGCGGGGCCGGCGGCGGGACGTCCGTCCCACCCGCGCCCCAGCCACGAAAGCGGGGGCGGGACGGACGTCGGGGGAAGACCGCGACGTCAGTGAGCCGCTGAGCGCCGGTCTTCCTCGGGGGGAGGGAGGTCCGGGGGCCGCCGGCCCCGCGGGTGACACGGGAGCCGCAGGGCCGGCGGCGGGACGTCCGTCCCACCCGCGCCCCAGCCACGAAAGCGGGGGCGGGACGGACGTCGGGGGAAGACCGCGACGTCAGTGAGCCGCTGAGCGCCGGTCTTCCTCGGGGGGAAGGTCTGGGGGCGCACCGGGCGGGGGAGGGGCCGCCCGGTGCGCGGGGGACGGGGAATTAGTGGAACTGCTCCTCTTCGGTGGACCCGGCCAGCGCCGTGGTGGAGGCGTCCGGCGAGATCGTGGTGCTGATCAGGTCGAAGTAGCCGGTGCCGACCTCGCGCTGGTGGCGGGTGGCGGTGTAGCCGTCGGACTCGGCGGCGAACTCCGCCTCCTGGAGCTCGACGTAGGCGCTCATGCCGCTGGCCGCGTAGCCCTTGGCGAGGTTGAACATCGAGTAGTTGAGCGAGTGGAAGCCCGCCAGGGTGATGAACTGGAACTTGTAGCCCATGTGGCCGAGTTCGCGCTGGAACTTGGCGATGGTGGCGTCGTCCAGGTGGCGCTTCCAGTTGAAGGACGGCGAGCAGTTGTAGGCCAGCATCTGGTCGGGGTACTCGGCCTTGATCGCCTCGGCGAACTGGCGGGCCACCTCCAGGTCCGGCGTGGAGGTCTCCATCCACAGCAGGTCGGAGTGGGGCGCGTAGGCCAGGCCGCGGGCGATGCAGGCCTCCAGGCCGTTGCGGACCCGGTAGAAGCCCTCGGCGGTGCGCTCGCCGGTGATGAACGGCCGGTCGCGCCCGTCGACGTCGCTGGTGATCAGGGTGGCGGCCTGGGCGTCGGTGCGCGCGATGATCAGGCTGGGGACCCCGGCCACGTCGGCGGCCAGCCGCGCGGCGTTGAGGGTCTTGATGTGCTGGCCGGTGGGGATGAGGACCTTGCCGCCCAGGTGGCCGCACTTCTTCTCGGAGGCCAGCTGGTCCTCCCAGTGCACGCCCGCCGCGCCCGCGGCGATCATGGCCTTCATCAGCTCGTAGGCGTTGAGGACACCGCCGAAGCCGGCTTCGGCGTCGGCGACGATCGGCGCCAGCCAGTGCGGGGCGTTCTCGTCGCCCTCGGACCAGGAGATCTGGTCGGCGCGCAGCAGCGCGTTGTTGATCCGGCGCACGACCTGCGGGACCGAGTTGGCCGGGTAGAGGCTCTGGTCGGGGTAGGTGTGCCCGGACAGGTTGGCGTCGGCGGCGACCTGCCAGCCCGACAGGTAGATGGCCTTGAGGCCGGCGCGGACCTGCTGGACGGCCTGGTTGCCGGTGAGCGCGCCGAGGGCGTTGATGTAGTCCTCGGTGTGCAGCAGGTTCCAGAGGCGCTCCGCGCCGAGACGGGCCAGCGTGTGCTCCTCGGTGACCGAGCCGCGCAGCCGGATCACGTCCTCGGCGGAGTAGGTCCGCTCGATGCCCTTCCAGCGCGGGTCGGTCTCCCACTGCCTCTGGAGAGCCGCGCTGGCTTCCTGCTGACGACCGGTGATGCTCATGGTCTTCCCGCCTTACGAGTCTGATCCCCTGGTAAGTCCACCGGCTGGAGAGCCCCCACGTCAGGTGGTGCGGTTCGCGGTTCGTTCCCCGCCGGTGATCACCATTCTTCGCAAACTTCCACGGTTCTTCGAGCCGGATTCGGGTGAAGATTTGCAGTTTTTTCCCTATGATGAACGCATGCCGTACTTTGGGACTGAAGAAATACCGACTTTGCCGGGTGACCTAGATCTCGTCACCTTTGGCCAGCGACTCCGGCATCTTCGCCGTTCCCGCAACATGACACTGGCTGAGCTGGGAGAACGCGTGGGACGCGCGCCGTCGCAGCTGTCACTGCTGGAGAACGGCAAGCGGGAGCCCAAGCTCTCCCTGCTCACCGCGCTGGCCAAGGTGCTGGACGTCTCGGTGGAGGAGCTGCTCTCCCGCCAGCCCCCCAGCCGCCGCGCCCAGCTGGAGATCACGCTGGAGGAGGCCCAGCGGGACCCGCTGTACCAGTCCCTCAACCTGCCCCACCTCAAGGTCGGCAAGCGGGTGCCCAACGACGTGCTGGAGCACATCGTCGGCCTGTACGAGGAGCTGAAGCGGCGCGAGACCAAGCCGACCACCACCCCGGAGGAGGCCCGCCGCGCCAACGCCGACCTGCGCCGCCTGATGAGCGAGCGCGACAACTACTTCCCCGAGATCGAGAAGGCCGCCCAGCAGACCCTGGACGCGGTGGGCTACCGCGGCGGCGCGCTGTCGCAGGGGATGATCCTGTCGATGGTCGCCCACCACGGGTTCACCCTGCGCTACGTCCCCGACCTGCCGCGCTCGGTGCGCTCGGTCACCGACACCCGCAACCGCCGCATCTACCTCAAGCGCGAGTCGCTGGGCATGCACACGCCCCGCACCATCCTGCTGCAGACGCTGGGGCACTTCGTGCTCGGCCACACCCCGCCCCGCGACTTCGCCGACTTCCTGCGCCAGCGGGTGGAGGCCAACTACTTCGCCGCCGCGGTGCTGATCCCCGAGTCCACCGCCGTGCCGTTCCTGGCCGACGCCAAGCAGGTGCGCGACCTGTCGGTGGAGGACCTGCGCGACGTCTACGCCGTCTCCTACGAGATGGCCGCGCACCGGTTCACCAACCTGGCCACCCGCCACCTCGACCTCGTCTGCCACTTCATCCGCAACGACGAGACCGGCATCATCTACAAGGCGTACCAGAACGACGGGCTGATCTTCCCCACCGACGACACCGGCGCGGTGGAGGGCCAGCGGCTGTGCCGCTACTGGTCGGGACGGCAGGTCTTCGCCTCGCCCGACCGCTACTCCATCTACTACCAGTACACCGACAAGCCCAACGGCACCCACTGGTGCGTGGCGCACGTCGACCCCAGCCGGGAGCGCAACTTCGCGATCACCCTGGGCGTGCCCTACAAGGAGTCGCGCTGGTTCCGCGGCCGGGAGACCACCAACCGCACCAAGTCGGAGTGCCCGGTCGGCGAGTGCTGCGTGCGGCCGCCCTCGGAGCTGGCCTCCCGCTGGGAGGGCAACGTCTGGCCCTCGGCGCGCGCCCACTCCCACGTCCTGGCCGCGCTGCCCACCGGCCAGTTCCCCGGGGTCGACGAGACCGACGTCTACACCTTCCTGGAGAAGTACGAGATCGCCTAGTCCGCGGGCGGAGGAGGAAGTCGGGGGTGGTTCCGGCAGGCGCCGGAGCCACCCCCGTGTCATGACCCCGAACACATGTTACCGTTGGTAACACCTGTTGTCCACACCCCTCGGAGGACACCGACATGAGCGACGAGACGCCCGCGCCGACGTTCAGCCTCGAACTGGGCGAGGACCTGCGCGAGGTCCGCGACTGGGTGCACGCCTTCGCCCGCGACGTCATCCGCCCCGCCGCCGCGGAGTGGGACGAACGGGAGGAGACCCCCTGGCCGATCCTGCAGGAGGCCGCCAAGATCGGCCTGTACTCCCTCGACTTCTTCGCCAGCCAGATGTTCGACCCCAGCGGCGTGGCCATCCCCGTCGTCTACGAGGAGCTGTACTGGGGCGACCCCGGCATCGCGCTGTCGCTGACCGGCACCACGCTGGCCGCGGTGGCCGTCACCGCCAACGGCACCCAGGAGCAGGTCCTGGAGTGGACCCCGGAGATGTTCGGCACCCCCGACGACGTGCGGCTGGGCGCCTTCTGCTCCTCCGAGCCCGACGCGGGCAGCGACGTCGGCGCGATCCGCACCCGCGCCGTCTACGACGAGGCCACCGACGAGTGGGTGCTCAACGGGACCAAGACCTGGATCACCAACGGCGGCATCGCCGACGTCCACGTGGTCGTGGCCTCCGTCGACCCCGAACTGGGCTCGCGCGGCCAGGCCAGCTTCGTCGTCCCGCCCCGCACCAAGGGGCTGTCCCAGGGGCAGAAGTTCCGCAAGCACGGCATCCGCGCCTCGCACACCGCCGAGGTGATCCTCGACGACGTGCGCGTGCCCGGCCGCTGCCTGCTCGGCGGCAAGGAGAGACTGGACGAGCGCCTGGCCCGCGCCCGCGAGGGCCGCCGCTCCGGCGGACAGGCCGCGATGAAGACCTTCGAGGCGTCCCGCCCCGCCGTCGGCGCGATGGCGGTGGGCTGCGCCCGCGCCGCCTACGAGTACACCCTCGACTACGTCCGCCAGCGCGAGCAGTTCGGCCGGCCGCTCGGCGACAACCAGGCGGTCGCCTTCACCCTCGCCGACATGGCCACCCGCATCGACGCGGCCCGCCTGCTGGTGTGGCGGGCCTCCTGGATGGCCAGCCGGGGCAAGGACTTCGCCCAGGCCGAGGGCTCCATGAGCAAGCTGTTCGCCAGCGAGACCGCCACCTGGGTCACCCAGAACGCCATCCGCCTGCTCGGCGGCAACGGCTACACCCGCGAGTACCCGGTGGAGCGCTGGCACCGCGACGCCACGATCTTCACCATCTTCGAGGGCGCCTCCGAGATCCAGCGCCTCATCATCGGCCGCACCATCACCGGCCTGCCGCTGCGCTGACGTCTTCGCCGTTCGGCGGGGTGCAGCGGGGTGCGACGGCCGGGAAGCGGAACCGGATCCGGTCGTTCCGGCCGGTCCCCGCCGTGTCCGGGACGGGGGCCGACGCTCTTCGGCCGACAGGAGAACGGCCCCGCAGGGCGGAGGGGACCCTGCGGGGCCGTCGCTGCCCCCTTCCCCGGACCGCCGGCGGGGAGGGATTGCGGTCCGGCCGCTCCGGAGCGATCTGCGGCCGCCGTGCGCGGCTTCCTGCGCAGAGCCGGAAACGGCGGACCGGAAATACACGCGTCCGCCGACCGATCCGGAGTTCCGGCCCCACCGCGGGTCACCGCTGGCTAGCATTGCGCCATGCCGAACGAGTCCCGCCATTCCTGGATGAAGACGACCTTCCCCGCCCCCCGGGAGCTGCCCGAAGGCATCGACCCGAACGTCCCGAGCATCGCCCGCGCCTACGACTACTCCCTCGGCGGCAAGGACAACTTCCCCGTCGACCGCGCCCTGGTCGACCAGATGGAGGCCCGCTACCCCGGCGTCAAAGAGGTCTCGATCCAGAACCGCAGGACCCTGGTCCGCCTGGCCCGCCACATGGCCGAACAGGGCATCACGCAGTTCATCGACCTCGGCTCGGGCCTGCCCACCGCGCAGAACACCCACCAGGTCGTGCAGCAGGTCAACCCCGACTGCCGGGTCGTCTACATCGACAACGACCCCGTGGTGCTGGCCCACGGCCGCGCGCTGCTGGCCGAGAACGAGAACACGGCCGTGACCACCGCCGACTTCCTCCGCCCCGACGAGGTGCTCGACACCCCCGAGGTGAAGCGGCTCATCGACCTGGACCAGCCGGTGGGGCTGATGCTGATCGCGATCCTGCACCACATCCCGGACGAGGCCGACCCCGCTGGGCTGGTGCGCCGCTACGTCGACGCCCTGCCCGCGGGCAGCATGGTGGCCATCACCTCCTGGGCCTACACCGGCCTGCAGGTGCAGAAGGAGATCACCGACATGGCGCGCGAGGCCCTGGGGGTCGGCTACGCCCGCAGCCGGGAGGAGATCCGGGCGTTCTTCGGCGACCTCGAACTGGTCGAGCCCGGGCTGGTGTTCCACGCGCTGTGGCGCCCCGACACCCCGGTCGACCCCGACAACCTCAACCCCTACCAGCAGTTCATGCTGGCGGGCCTGGGCGTCAAGCGCTGACGCCGCCCCCGCCCGGGCCGGGACGGGGCCCGGTCCGGGCCCGCGGGTGTGAGAGTGTGTCAGCCGGGCACCACCGGTGGACAGCACCCCCGTCCGGGAGAAGGGAGGCAGCGGCGCCGCCCCGCCCAGAGTGCGCCGCGCACGCGATGACCGAGCACTCCGGCCGCGACACCGAACTCACCGTCGCCGCCCGGTTCAACGGCCCGCCCGACTCCGCCAACGGCGGCTACCTCTCGGGCCTCCTCGCCCAGCACGTCGACGCCCCCGCCGTCCGCGTCCGCCTGCACCAGCCGCCGCCGCTGCGGACCCCGATGCCGGTGCGCCGCGCTCCCGGAGGCGGCGTCCGCCTGCTGCTCGGCGAGGACACGGTCGCCGAGGCGGTTCCCGCGCCGGTGCCGGCGCGGCGGATCGAACCGGTGCCGCTCGCCGAGGCCGAACGTGCGAGCGCGGGCTACCGCGGCCGCCACGGCCACCCCTTCCCCACCTGCTTCGTGTGCGGGCCCGCGCGGCGGGTTGGCGACGGGCTGCGCCTGTTCGCCGGGCCGCTGGACGACGAGGCGCGGACGGACACGGTGGCCTGCGCGTGGACGCCGGGAGCGGACCCCGCGGGAGTCCCGCTGGCCTGGGCCGCGCTCGACTGCCCGGGCGGCTGGTCGGTCGACATCACCGGGCGCCCCATGCTGCTCGGACAGCTGACCGCGGCCGTGTTCGCCGTCCCCCGCCCGGGAGAGCCCCACGTGGTACTGGGCCGCCTGCTCGGCGTCGAGGGGCGCAAGGTCCACACCGCCAGCGCCCTCTACGACACCGCGGGCGCCGAACTGGCCCGCGCCGAGGCCGTGTGGATCCGCCTCCGGCAGCCCTGAGACGGCGATTCCGTTCACCTGGGAGTCGGATGGGAATCCGGTAACGGTACGATCTCGATCAGTTTCGCCGTCGACCGCACCGGGTGCCTCCATGACCGTCCAGACCTCCTACGCTTCTCGACCGTCCGCGCCGCGACGCTCCGTGACCGGTGCCACACCGGTGGAGACGGCCTGGCTCGACGTGGCCCGGATCGCGGCCATCACGGCCGTGGTCCTGCTGCACGCCGTCGCCGTGGTCGTCACCCGCGACCACACCGCGCTGGGCACGGCCACCTGGTGGACCGCCAACGTGGTGGACTCGGCGGTGCGCTGGTGCGTCCCGGTGTTCATCATGATCAGCGGGGCGCTGCTGCTCACCCCCCGGCGCGAGGGCCTGCGCGCCTTCTACCGGCGGCGGTTCAGCCGCATCGGAATCCCCCTGGCCGCCTGGAGCGCCTTCTACCTGTCCGTCGACCTGTTCGTGGAGCGGTGGAACGACTGGCCCGACGCGCTGCACCGGATCCTGGCCGGGCAGCCCGCGGTGCACCTGTACTTCCTGTTCGTACTCGCCGGGCTGTACGCGCTCACCCCCTTCCTGCGGGTCCTCACCGCCCACGCCCCGAGGCGCACCCTGTGGTGGGCGGCCGTCCTGACGACCGCCCTGGGCGTGGCGGACCAGGCGATCTCCGACCTCGCCGGGATCGGCGAGGCCAACGCGGTCACCCGCTTCCTGCCCTACCTCGGCTACTACCTCCTGGGACACCTGCTGCGCGGCACCGTCCTGGGACGGCGGGGCGTCTGGACCGCCGGCGCGGTCTTCGTCGCCTCCGTCGCCGCCACCGCCGGCCTGGTCGGCGCCACCGCCCTGGCCCACGGCGAATGGAACGCCCAGACCGCCTACGCCTACGACTACCTCTCACCGACCGTGCTGGCCATGTCCGTGGCACTGTTCCTGCTGTTCAAGCCGCTCACCGGACGCTGGCGGCGGCTCACCGCGCCCGACCGCGACACCACCGCGGCCCGCCGGCGGCTGCGCACGCTGGCCGACCTGAGCTTCGGCGTCTTCCTGGTGCACCTGATCCTGCTGCGGGAACTGCGCTCGTTCACCGGCATCCCCGACCACCCGGTCGCCATGGTCGCCACCGTGCTCGCCCAGACCGCCGCCGTGCTGGCCGCCAGCCTCCTCGCCACCGCCGTCCTCCGCCGGATCCCCGGGGTGCGCGCTACCGTGTGAGGGTGTGAGCCCCGATCCCGTAGTGCCGCCGGCGACCGCCCGGGGCGGGCGAGCCCTGCGCGGCCGCGACCCCCGCCGCCGGCGCGCCATCCTGGACGCCGCCGACGCCGTCATCCAGCGCGAAGGCCCCGACGCCCCCATGACCGCGATCGCGGCCGAGGCGGGGATCAGCAAACCCATCCTGTACCGCCACTTCGGGGACAAGAGCGGCCTGTACCGCGCCCTGGCCGAACGGCACGTCGACCCGCTCATGGAACGGGTCCGGGAGAAACTGCGGGAGCCCGCCGACCTGCGCCCGCGGGTGCGCGCCACCGTCGGAACCTACCTGCGGATGATCGGCGACAACCTCAACCTCTACCGCTTCCTGATGCACCGCGCCACTGCCGAGGACCCGCGCACCCGCGGCGACGTCGGCCTGATGGTGCGCCGCTTCGGCGAGGAGTTCGCCGAGACGCTGGTCGCCGAGCGGCACATCGCCGACCCGGTGCGCGCCCAGATCGTGGCGCACGCCGTCATCGGCATGGTCCAGGCCGCGGGGGAGTGGTGGCTGGACCACCCCGAGATCGCCTACGACGACGTCATCGAGGACCTGACCGAGGCCGTCGTGGGCGCCGTCACCGGCGGCGGGGCCCCGCACGCCGGGTGAAGCGCCGCCGGGACTTGACCTGGAGTGCACTCCAGCATCCAGGCTGTGGTCCATGACCGACTACTACACCCCCGGCGAGGTGGCCCAGCGGTTCGGGCTGAGCCTGGACACCCTGCGCTACTACGAGCGGGAGGGGCTGCTCACCCAGGTGGAGCGCGCCCCCTCCGGGCACCGCCGCTACCGCGCCGGCGACGTCGAACTGCTCGACCTGGTGCGCTGCCTGCGGGAGACCGACATGCCCATCGCCCGGCTGCGCGAGTTCGCCGAACTCGTCCGCGACGGCGACCACACGATTCCGCTGCGCGTCGAACTCCTGGAGGAGCACGACGCGCAGCTGACCGAGCGCATCGCCGAGCTGTGCCGCCGCCAGGAAGCCATCCGACACAAGATCGACTACTACCGGGGCGTGCTCGCCGAGCGCCGCCCGGACCAGGAGAAGGAGGAGGTGCGCTGATGCGCTACACGACCATCGGCAGCGGGGAGCGGGCCCGCCGGGTCAGCGCGATCTGCCTGGGCGCGATGAAGTTCGGCAGCGAGGTCGGCGAGGAGGACTCCTTCGCGATCCTGGACCGCTTCGTGGAACGGGGCGGCACCTTCGTCGACACCGCCAACAACTACCAGTTCTGGGTGGAGGGGTTCGTCGGGGACGAGAGCGAGACGCTGCTGGGCCGGTGGCGGGCCGCGCGCGGCGTCACCGACGAGGTCCTCGTCGCCACCAAGTTCGGCGGCCGGCCCCGCACCCCGGGGCGGGGACTGGAGGACGCCGAGGGCCTGTCCGCCGCCGCGGTGCGCGCCGCGGTCGAGGGCAGCCGCAAACGGCTCGGCATGGACCGCCTCGACCTGGTCTACCCGCACATCGAGGACCGCTCGGTGCCGCTGGAGGAGACCCTGGCGACGCTGGCCGAACTGGTCGACGAGGGGCAGGTGGGACTGCTCGGCGCCAGCAACCACCGGGCCTGGCGGCTGGAGCGGGCGCGCGCCCTCAGCGACGCCCGCGGCTGGCCCCGCTACGAGGTCGCCCAGCTGCGCTACAGCTACCTGCAGCCCCGCTTCGACGTTCCGCTGCCCCAGGCGGGGCACATGCACGCCACTGTCGACCACCTCGACCACATCGTCCAGGAGAACCGGGACGGCCGTCCGCTGGCGCTGGTCGCCTACACCTCCCTGCTCTACGGCGCCTACGTGCGCCCCGACCGGGAGCTGTCGCCCCCCTACGCCCACCCCGGCACCGAGGCGCGCCGGGCCGCGCTGCGCGAGGTCGCCGCGGAGTGCGGGGCCACCGCCAACCAGGTGGTGCTGGCCTGGCTGATGGGCGGCGACCCCGCGGTCATCCCGCTGGTGGGGGTCAGCACGGTCGCCCAGCTCGACGAGGCGCTGGACGCGGCCGACCTGGAGTTGACCGCCGAGCAGCGGGCCCGCCTCGACACGGCGGGCTGAGTCCGGCCCCGGTCCCTCCCCGGGACCGGGGGACCGCCGCGCCCCGCGGCCGGACCCCGCGGGCCGGTCGGGCGGCCCGCCCCGGCGGGGAGGCGGCGGTGGCCGCCCCGCGGGGGCGCTCCGGGGCCTAGTCCGCGTCCGCCAACCGCTTCAGCACCGGCGGCAGCGGCCCCTCGTGCACCACGGTGAGGCGGCGGGTCGCCCGCGTGATCGCGACGTAGAGGTCGCGGCCGCCCTGCGGGGCCGCGGCGACGATCCCCGCGGGGTCGACCACGACCACCGCGTCGAACTCCAGCCCCTTGGCCTGGACGGGGGTGAGGACCGCCACGGGGGAGTCCAGGACGTCGGAGGCCGCGCCGAACACGGCGTCGGGCAGGGCGCGCCGCAGTTCTCCCAGGCGCGCGGCCGGCGCGATCACCGCCAGCCGCCCCGTGCCGACGGCCGCCGACTCCGCGGCGACCACGGGGGGCAGTTCGGCCGCCAGGGCCCCCTCGACCACCCGGACCGCGCGCGGCGGGGTGCCGCCGTCGCGCACCGACTCGGGCGGCTCCACGTCGGGGGCGACCTCGGCGAGGACGTCGGCGGCGACCGCCATGATCTCGGCGGGGGTGCGGTAGTTGACGGTCAGCCGCTCCTCCCGCCAGCGGCCGCCCAGGTGCGGGTCGAGCACCTGCGCCCACGAGCGCGCCCCGGCGGGGCTGCTGGTCTGCGCGATGTCGCCGACGACGGTCAGCGACCGGGTGGGGACCCGGCGCAGCACCGTGCGCCAGGCCATCGCCGACAGCTCCTGGGCCTCGTCCACGATGGCGTGCCCGTAGGCCCAGGTGCGGTCGGCGGCCGCGCGTTCGGCGGTGGTCAGGTGCGCCTCGGGGGCGCGGTGGCGTCCGGCCAGGATCGCGGCGTCGAGGAAGCCCCGGCCGGCCAGCCCGGTGATCTCCAGGACCCCCTGGGCGTAGCGTTCCTCGGCGCGCCGCAGCCGTTCGGCGGCGCGGGCCGCGGCCCGCGCCGCGGAGTCGTCCTCACCCAGCAGTTCGGCGGCCTCGTCCAGCAGCGGCACGTCCGCCACCGTCCACTCCGCGCCCGCGGGGCGCAGCAGCGCCCGCTCCTCCTCCCGCGACAGCCCGGCCGACCGCGCCGCGCGGTGCAGCCGGCCGGGATCGGCGAACAGGTCGGTGAGCAGCTGCTGCGGGGTCAGCAGCGGCCACACCTCGGCGAGCGCGGCGCGGACCGACTCCTCCTGCCGCAGCGCGGCCCGCGCGTAGCGCAGGTCCTCGTCGTCCAGGGGGCGCGACAACTGCCGGGCCTGGTCGCGGGCGAAGGCGGTGAGCAGCTCGGCCGCCACGGTCCGGTGGGCCGCGTTGTGCGGGCGGCGCAGGGCCCGCCCCCGGTCGCGGGCGCGCCGGCAGACCTCGCCGGGCACGTGCAGCGTCATGTCGTCGACGTGCGCGGTGATCCCGCGGCGCGGGGCGCGCTGGCGCCCGCGCACGGCGTGGCGCAGCAGGTCGGCCATGCGCGCGTCCCCCTTGACGCGCGCGGTCTCGGGGTCGGGTTCGTCGCGTGTGGCCGCCACGCCCGGGAACAGCTCGCCCAGGGTGGACAGCACCACGTCGGTCTCGCCGAGCGAGGGCAGCACCTGGCCGATGTAGCGCAGGAAGGTGGTGTTGGGGCCGACGACCAGCACGCCGCGGCGGGCCAGGACGCGGCGGTGCGTGTAGAGCAGGTAGGCCGCCCGGTGCAGCGCGGCCACGGTCTTGCCGGTTCCGGGGCCGCCCTGCACCACCAGCGCTCCGGGCAGCTCCGAGCGGATCACCCGGTCCTGCTCGGCCTGGATGGTGGCGACCACGTCGCCCATCCGTCCGGTGCGCTCGCGGCGCAGCGCCGCCAGCAGCGCGCCCTCGCCGACCAGGCCGCGGCGGTCGGATTCGGCCAGCCCGTCCAGGTCGAAGACCTCGTCGTCGAGGCCGAGGACCCGGCGGTCGCGGGTGTGCAGGTGGCGGCGGCGCACCAGGTTGCGGGGGCGGGCCGGGGTGGCGGTGTAGAAGGGGGCCGCGGCGGGGGCGCGCCAGTCGACCAGCAGCGGCTCGTGGTCGGCGTCGCGCAGGCCGATCCGGCCGATGTAGTAGGTCTCGCCGGCCTCGCCGTCGGCACCCGCCAGGTCGATCCGGCCGAAGCACAGGCCCCGCTCCACCCCCGACAGCTGGGACAGCCGGCGCGCCAGCTCGTCGGCCCGCACCTCCCGCTCCACCGCGGCCTGGCGGGTGCCCGTGCCGTGGGAGCCGAAGGTCGCGCGCAGCGCCCGCTCGGTCTCGGCGCGCACCTCGTCCAGCCGTGCGTACCGCAGGCGGAGCCGTTCCTGCTCGGCGGCGAGCTCGGCGGAGCGGGGATCGGCCGCGGAGCCGTCCGGTCCCGGCGAGACATCAGAGCCTTGACGAAGCTCCATGGCTATGGTAAACTCCTAAGTGAGGATTTCTATTCTCTCTTGGGAACGAGAGGGGAGCTTATCATTTCTCCGTGGGCTCCCCGAAACCCTGTGTCACGCGCTACACTGCTGCGCATGCGAACAGCACCGACTCGGCATCAGTGGTGGCGCCGCTCCTAGGCGGCGCTTGTGGTTCGCATTCCCGATGACCAGCGACCGCCCGGGCCGGCGGTCGTTTCTGCTGTCCGCGGTCCGGGTGTCGACAGCCAGCAACCACCTCAGTGAAGGACCGGCCCGTGGACGACACCTCCCACTCCTACACAACCGGCGGCGGCATCACCGTGCACCGCACGGCCGTCCCCTGCGACCCCAGTGCGCTCACCGAACTGACCGCCAAGGTGGAACGGCACCGAGGCGGCGTCCTCTCCTCCGGCATGGAGTACCCCGGCCGCTACAGCCGCTGGCACCTGGGATACGTCGACCCGTGCCTGGAGGTCGTCGCGCGGGACCGGCGGATCGGCGCCGCCGCCCTCAACGACCGCGGCCGGGTGCTGCTGCCCGCCGTGGTCCGGGCGCTCGCCGCCCACGGCGCCGTGACGGCCCGCACCGACGACTCGGTCGAGGTCGCCGTCCCCGAGCCCGCCCCCGACGAGTTCTTCACCGAGGAGGAGCGCAGCCGCCGCCCCAGCGTCTTCTCCGCGCTGCGCGCCCTGGTGGCGCTGTTCTTCCACGACGGCGACCCCCACCTGGGCCTGTACGGCGCGTTCGGCTACGACCTCGCCTTCCAGTTCGAACCGATCGAACAGGTCCTCAAGCGCGACCCGGACGACCGCGACCTGGTGCTGCACCTGCCCGACGAGATCATCGTGCACGACCGCAAGCGCGAGGTCTGCCGTCGCTACTCCTACGACTTCACCGTCCCGGCGGCGCTCAGCGGCCCGGTCGGCTCCGCCACCCGCGGCCTGCCCCGCAGCACCGACCCCACCCCGCCCGTGGTGGCCGCCGAGGTGCCCCCGCCGCCCGAGCCCGGCTCCTACGCCCGGATCGTGGCCGAGGCCAAGGAGCGGTTCCGCCGCGGCGACCTGTTCGAGGTCGTGCCCAGCCACCGCCTCTACGCCCCCTGCGCCTCGCCCGCGCGCTTCTACGAGCGGCTGCGCGAACGCAACCCCGCCCCCTACGAGTTCTTCCTCAACCTCGGCGAGGGCGAGTACCTGGTCGGCGCCTCCCCGGAGATGTTCGTGCGGGTCAGCGGCCGCCCCGGGGCGGGCCAGCGGGTGGAGACCTGCCCCATCTCCGGTACCATCAGGCGCGGCGCGGACGCCGTCGGCGACGCCGAGAACATCAAGGAGCTGCTCTCCTCCGCCAAGGAGGAGTCGGAGCTGACCATGTGCACCGACGTGGACCGCAACGACAAGTCCCGGGTGTGCGAACCCGGCAGCGTGCGGGTGATCGGCCGCCGCCAGATCGAGATGTACAGCCGCCTCATCCACACGGTCGACCACATCGAGGGCACCCTGCGCGCCGAGTTCGACGCCTTCGACGCCTTCCTCACCCACATGTGGGCCGTCACCGTCACCGGCGCCCCCAAGACCTGGGCGATGCGCTTCATCGAACAGCACGAGAGCTCCCCCCGCCGCTGGTACGGCGGCGCGGTCGGCGTGGTCAACTTCGACGGGTCGATGAACACCGGCCTGACCCTGCGCACCGCCCACATCCGCGACGGCGTGGCCACGGTGCGGGCGGGTGCGACCCTGCTCTACGACTCCGACCCCGACGCCGAGGAACGCGAGACCTTCCTCAAGGCCCGCGCGCTGCTGGAGACCCTCACCGACGAGGCCGGAGCGGAACCCGAGCACGCGGAGCGCACCGTCGAACAGGTGGGGGCGGGGATGCGGGTGCTGCTCGTCGACCACGAGGACTCCTTCGTCAACACCCTGGCCGACTACGTGCGCCGCCACGGAGCCGAGGTCACCACGGTGCGCTACGGCTTCGACCCGGCCCTGCTCGACCGGATGCGCCCGGACCTGGTGGTGCTGTCCCCGGGACCGGGACTGCCCGCCGACTTCGCGATGAGCGCACTGCTGGACGAACTGGACGCCCGCGACCTGCCCGTCTTCGGGGTGTGCCTGGGCCTGCAGGCGATGGTGGAGCACGCCGGCGGCGAACTGCTCACCCTGGACGAACCGGTGCACGGCAAACCCGGACGGATCCGGGTCACCGGCGGCGAACTGCTGTCCGGCCTGGGCGGGAACGGCGAGTTCACCGCGGCCCGCTACCACTCCACCTACACCACTCCCGAACGGGTGAAGGGCTTCGACGTCACCGCGGTGACCGAGGACCGCGGCGTCCCGGTGGTCATGGCGATCGAGAACCCCGGGAAGCGCCGGTGGGCGGTGCAGTTCCACCCCGAGTCGATCCTCAGCGCCCGGGTGGGGGAGCCGATCCTGGCCAACGTGCTGCGGCTGGCCCGCCGGTGACCAAGGCGGGAAAATCATTGTGCCCCGGTTGACCGGCGTTTTCCGCCCCGTCTGGTAGGAGGGCCGTTTCCCCGGGAGGTCCCCGGGCAGCAGCGGGGCCATGAGCATCCTGAGCATTCTCCTGCTGCTCCTCGGAATCGTGCTGATCGTGGCCGGCGTCGCGGCCCTCCTCCGCCGACAGCTGCTGTGGGGCGTCGTACTGGTCGTCGTCGGCGTCATCCTGGCCCCGAGCAGCTTCGCGGGACTGTGACGGCCGCCGGACACGACCGGAGTGGGCCCCCGCCCCGTACGACTGCTAGGTTCTTCTGCGGTCCCGGCCGCGCCCCGAGCGCCCCGGGACCGCAGACACGGAACTGAGCTGGGGGACGGAACCGGTGGTGAAACACGTCGAGCCCGAGGTCCACCTGATCGCGCGGCCGCAACTGGACTACGACGAGATCGCGCGCTACCTCGCAGACGTGGGCGGGAGCGACTGGCTGGCGCGGCTGGACCGGGGGGAACTCGACGAACCCCTCAACGACCCGCAGAACCTCGCCGAGTTCGCCGGACGGCTGTGCTACCGCTCCTGGAAGCCCGGCCTCAACCCCAACGTCACCCGGGTCCGCACCGACCAGGACGCCTACCTCGGCAACATCCTGGCCAGCATGCACGGGTCGGTGCTGGAGCACGTCAGCTTCAGCTTCGTGCTGCACAACGTGTCCCGGGTGGCCACCCACGAACTCGTCCGGCACCGCCCCGGCGTGGCGATCTCCCAGGAGTCGCTGCGCTTCGTGCGCCTGACCGACCTGCCGTTCTGGTTCCCCGACTGGGCTCGGGAGGACCCCGAGCTGATGGGGCGCGCCACCGAGCTGCTGGAGCGCATGGAGGAGTTCCAGCACTGGATGGCCGAGCACTTCGGCCTCGACGACGAGGGGGTGCCCTTCGCGGTCAAGAAGCACCGCACCTCCTTCATGCGCCGCTTCGCCCCCGAGGGAGTGGCGACCGGCCTGGTGTGGACCGCCAACGTGCGCACCCTCCGCCACACCCTGGAGACCCGCACCGCCCCCGGCGCGGAGGAGGAGATCCGCCTGGTGTTCCACCGGATCGGCGAGCTGCTGGTCAAGGAGGCCCCCGCGCTGTTCGGCGACTACACGGTCACCGACGGCGCCTGGGTGCCCGAGTGGCGCAAGGTCTGAGCCCGGGTGCTGCCCCGGGGCTCACCGCAGCCCGGTGCGCGCCTCGGCGGCGGCGATGCCCCGGCGGCAGGCCCCGGCCAGGTCCCGGTGGGCGCGCAGCCGCGCCCACAGCCCCAGCGGCCGCACCGACTCCGCCGGAGCGCCGGCCGCATCGGTGACGGTCAGCACCGCCCCCGCCAGGACGCCGCGGCGGTGCCAGCGCTCCCACTCCTCGAAGTCCGGGCTGTGGCGGTGGGCGAAGACGTAGCCGTCCCCGGCCGGTGCGGCGGGGGCACCGCCGTCGGGACCGCGCAGCCCGATGCGCGACCCGGGGGCCGCGGGCCAGGCGGAAGCGGTCACCACGTCGACGGTCGGCCGCCGCGCACGGGCGCCGACCAGCACGGCGTCGCCGGGGCGGGAGCGCGGCGGCAGCACCCGCTCCTCCACGGTGTCGAGGAGGGTGACCAGCACGCGCGGCACCCACCACCAGTTCTCCCGGCGGGCCAGCAGCCCGCCCGCGCGCCGGCGGGTCGGCGGGTGCTTGCGGACCTCCTGCTCCAGCAGCGCGCCCACGAAGACGTCGCCGGACAGGTCGTGGCTGACGCGCACCGGACCGGCGGCGGCCACCGCGGGAGAGCCCTCCGGCAGCGCGCGGGCGTCGGTGACGCTGAACGCGGCGTGCCCGCCGGTGAGCGTGTCGGCCAGCGCGAGCTGGGAGAAGGGCAGCGCGACGCACGGACGCCCCTCCCACACGAGCGGGACCACGGGCACACCGACCGGTCCCGACGGGGAGACCCAGGACAGCTCCGCGGCCGCCGACCGCTCCCAGACCGTGGCGAGGGAACCCACGACACCCCCTTTGTGTGGCGTGGATCTCATGTTACTTTCGGTGGGATCCTGACGCAGCCGACCGGCGGCGCTACGGAACGTGCGCGGCGACCCCGCGCCGCGGGCGCCGCCGCGACCGAAGGAGCGACATGCCTGCCGTCGTCGTGCTGGTCGCCGTCCTGGCGCTCTTCGCCCTGGGGTACCGCTACTACTCCTCCTACCTGGCCCGGCGCGTCTACGGGCTGGACCCCGACTACGTCACCCCCGCCCACCGCTACTCCGACGGGGTCGACTTCGTCCCCACCAACCGGTACGTCCTCTTCAGCCACCACTTCATCTCGGTCGCCGGAGCCGCCCCCATCGTCGGCCCCGCGGTCGCGGTGTTCTGGGGCTGGGGGCCCGCGCTGCTGTGGGTCGTGCTGGGCACGGTCTTCGCCGCCGGCGCGCACGACTTCGGCGCGCTCGCGGTCTCGGTCCGCCACCGCGCCAAGAGCATCGGCACCCTGGCCGGCGAGGTCGTGGGCCGCCGCGCCGGCGTCCTGTTCCTCGTCATCATCTTCTTCCTGCTGACCCTGGTCAACGCGGTCTTCTCGGTGGTCATCGCCAACCTGTTCGTCGCCACCCCCAGCGCGGTGCTGCCCACCCTGGTCACCATCCCCCTGGCCGTCGGCGTGGGCCAGTACGTCTACCGCACGCGCAGCGCGGCGCTGCTGCCCTCCCTGGTCGTGCTGGCGCTGGTGTACGCCTCCATCCCGCTGGGCCTGCTGCTGCCGATCACCATCGACCCGCTGGCCGCCGCGGTCGGCCTGACCCCCAAGACCCTGTGGATCATCCTGGTCTTCGGCTACGCCTTCGTCGCCTCCCGGCTGCCGGTGTGGCTGCTGCTGCAGCCGCGCGACTACGTCAACCAGCAGCAGATGCTGGTGGCGCTGGCGGTGATCCTGCTCGGCGTGGTCGTGGGCCTCGACCGGATCGTGGCGCCGGTCGTCAACGACGTGCCCGACGGCTCCCCGCCCTGGTTCCCGCTGCTGTTCATCACCATCGCCTGCGGCGCGATCTCCGGCTTCCACAGCCTGGTCGCCTCGGGCACCACCGCCAAGCAGCTCGACCGGGAGACCGACGCCCGCTACGTCGGCTACCTGGGCGCCCTCGGCGAGGGGACGCTCGCGCTGTGCGCGATCCTGGCCTGCACCGCGGGTGTGGCGGCGACCCGCGCCGACTGGGACGCGCTCTACGTCGACTACGCGACCGCCTCGGGCGGCGCCACCGACAACTTCGTCGCCGGCGTGGCGAGCTTCGCCGCCAACCTCGGAGTCCCCCAGAGCGTCGGCGTCGTCTTCGCCGCCGTGGTGATCATCAGCTTCGCCTCCACCACCATGGACACCGGCGTGCGGCTGCAGCGCTACATCGTGCAGGAGATCGCCGAGACCGCCCGGTTCCGGCCGCTGGCCCGCAACCTCACCCTGGCGACCCTGGTGGCGGTGGCCGTGCCGCTGGCCCTGGCGCTCGTCCCCGGCGACTTCGCCTTCGGCACCCTGTGGCAGCTGTTCGGCACCACCAACCAGCTCACCGCCGGACTGGCGCTGGCCGTCATCGCGGTGTGGGTCACCAAGAGCAGCCGCAACCCGCTGGCGGTGCTCGTCCCGCTGGTGTTCCTGCTGGTGATGACCTCCTGGGCGCTGGTGATCAACCTGGTCCGCTTCGTCACCGCCGACGACCCCGTGCAGGTGTTCCTGCTCGCCCCCCTGGACGCGGTCATCTTCGCGCTGGCCCTGTGGCTGATCGTCGAGGCGTCGCTGGCGCTGCGCTCGGCGTGGACGGCGCGCACCGCCCGGCCCGCCGGTGCCGCCGGGCCCGCCGGCCCGGCGGACGGGGGCCGCGCGGAGGAGGGCACGGCCGAGGCGGCCGGAGCCAACCCCGCCGACCCGGCGGAGCCGGCCGGATCGGGGGAGCGGTGACCCCGGCACGCCGCGGCCGCCTGGCCCGCGCCTGGCGGCGCGTCGAGGCGGTCCACGAGGAGTGGTTCGCCGCGCGCTGGCGCCAGGCGCTGCGCCGCGAGGACCGCCGCCGGGCCGACGCCTTCCGGGCGGTGCTGCTGCTGCGGTCGCTCGGCGTGGACGACCCGGCGTCCTACGAGACCCTCGACCTCATCCCGTACCTGGTCGCCGACCTGCACGAGTGGCACCGCCGGATGGGCCGGGAGCGGTTCGGCGACCCGGGGGTGTGTTGTTGACCGGGGCGGCCGTCACCTTCGTCGGAGGCAAGGGCGGCGTCGGCAAGACCACGCTGGCCGCCGCCCACGCCCTCGCCCTGGCCGACCGCGGACAGCGCACGCTGCTCGTCTCCGTCGACCCCGCCCACTCCCTCGGCGACGTCCTGCAGGCACGGCTGGGCGACCGCCCCCGGCGGGTCGCCGACCGCCTCTGGGCGGTCGAACCCGACGCCGGGGCGACGGTGCGCCGCAGGGTCGCCCGGATCGCCGACGACGCGCGCACCGTGGTGCCCGACGAGGTCATGCCCGCGGTGCACCGGCACCTGCGGCACGCCGCGGCCGCCCCCGGGATGGCCGAGTCGGCGCTCAACGACCGGCTGGTCGACTACCTCGAACAGGTGCCCGGCACCTGGGACCGGCTGGTCGTGGACAGCGCGCCGACCGGCCACCTGCTGCGGATGCTCGCACTGCCGACCCTGCTCACCCCCTGGATCCAGGGCCTGGCGCACCAGCGGGAACGCGCCGTGGCCGCGGACCGCCCCGCCGCGGCACTGTTCGACGCGGCGGACCGGACCGCCGATCCGATGCTGGAGAAGCTGCACGCGCGGCGGCGCCGCCTGGAGGCCGCCGCCGCGCGGCTGCGCTCCGACGCGGTGGTGTGCCTGGTGACCCTGCCCCGCGAGGCGGTGGTGGCCGAGACGCGCCGCGCCGCCCGGGCCCTGGAGGCGGAGGGGTTCACCCTGGGGGTCGGGGCCGTCAACCAGGTCCCGGCCCGGCCCGCCCCGGCGACGATGGAGCGGATCCGCGCCCTGTTCGCCGCCCCCGGGCTCGTGGAGGTGCCGCTGCTGGCGGAGGAGCCCCTCGGACCGGAGGCGCTGCGCACCCTGCCGCCCCTGCTCGTGCCGGAGCCCGACCGCGGCCGCTGAAGGGCCTGCCCGGAGCGGCAGCGGCACAACAAGCCCCTTTTTCATGAAAAGGCGGGAAAGGGGAATGGCCGGCCGGTCCCGCTCCCCGTCAGCGCCCCGACTCCGCCGGCACGGCGACAGGGAAAAGCCGTCAACGTCGCGGAGGGTGCGCGCGAAGCCCGCAGGCAATAGGATTTCCGCTTCACCGCCCGCTTCCCCGGCCGTCCAGGAGGACGTATGCCCCGTCCGCTCATCGGGATCACCAGTCACCTCGAACCGGCGCGCTGGGGGAGTTGGGTGCGCGAGGCGGCGGTCGTGGCCACCCCGTTCCTGCGGGAGGTCGACCGCGCGGGCGGGCTGCCCGTCGTCCTCGCCCCGGTCCACCCCCGGCGGGTCGGCGACCTCCTCGCCCGCTTCGACGGCTTCGTCCTCACCACCGGGGCGCCCGTGGGCGCCGACGAGGACTCCGGCGAGGCCGACCCGCGGCGGGACCGCTTCGAGACCGAACTCGTCCGCGCCGCCGTCACCGCCCGCCGCCCCTTCCTCGCCGTCGAACGCGGACTCCAGGTCCTCAACGTCGCGATGGGGGGCAGCCTGCTGCCCGCCGCCGGCCACGCGGTACGCCTGGTCGACACCGACGTGACGGTCAACGTCAGCAGCGTGCTCGGCAAGGTCCTGGGCGACCGCGCCCGCGTGCGCCGGGCCGACGGCCCCGGCGTCAACCGGATCGGCGCGGAACTGGTCCCCGTGGCCTGGGACGGCACCCGGGCGGTGGAGGCCCTGGAGGTCGCCGACCACCCCTTCGGGGTCGCGGTGCGCTGGCGTCCCGAGGAGGCGACGGACCGCCGGCTGTTCCGGGCGCTGGTCGAACACGCCGGAGGCTGAGGCCGCCGCGGGGCAGGCCTCCCCCTCCCGCGCGCGGCAGGAGGAGGACCCCCGCACGCCGGGTAGGCTCACCTCAAACGGGGAGGTGAGATGGCGACCGCGACGAACCAGGGGGAGCGCGACGACGCCGCGGACCGGATCTGGACGGTCCCGAACATGATCAGCGTCCTGCGGCTGCTCGGCGTCCCGCTGTTCCTCTGGCTGGTCCTCGGCCCGCGGGCCGACGTCTGGGCACTGGGCGTGCTCGCCGCGGCCGGACTGTCGGACTGGCTCGACGGCAAGATCGCACGGGCCTGGAACCAGACCAGCCGGCTCGGCACGCTCCTGGACCCCATGGCCGACCGGCTCTACATCTTCGCCGCGCTGCTGGGACTGGTCGTGCGCGACATCATCCCCTGGTGGCTGATGGCGATCCTGGTCCTGCGCGACGTGCTCATCATCGGCGCGCTGCCGGTGCTGCGCTACTACGGGTACGGGCCGCTTCCGGTCAATTTCGCCGGAAAGGCGGCCACGCTGTGCCTTCTCTACGCCTTTCCGCTGCTGTTCCTGGCCGGGTATTCCGGAGCCGTCGGATATGTGGCGCAAATCGTTGGTTGGGCCTTCGCGATATGGGGAACAGCCCTCTACTGGTGGGCCGGACTGCTGTACTCGGTCCAGGGCTCACGGCTGATCAGACGCAGTCGCGCCCTGGAACGCGTCCAGGGAGGTGACACGGGCCCCGGACGCGAACGGCGGACGGACCGGTCGGCACCGCACCGGCGGTGAAGCACGGCACCCGGGCACGAACGCCCGGACAGCCCGCCTCCGGTCACTCCGGGCCACCGCGTCGTGACAACGAAGGGAGCAGCATCCCCACCATGAGACCCCGTGCCATGGCGGTTCGCCGAACGATCCCCGGGGCTTGGAGGTGGCCGAGATGAAGGCCGTCGTGATGGCCGGCGGTGAGGGCACCCGACTCCGCCCGATGACCGCCAACCAGCCCAAACCACTACTACCCGTTGTCAACCGGCCGATCATGGAGCACGTGCTCCGCCTGCTGAAGCGACACGGGTTCGACGACACGGTCGTGACCGTGCAGTTCCTCGCCACCCTCATCCGCAACTACTTCGGTGACGGCGAGGAACTCGGAATGAATCTGCGCTACGTCGCCGAGGAGGTGCCGCTCGGCACCGCGGGCAGCGTCAAGAACGCCGAGGAGCACCTGCGGGGCGAGCCGTTCATCGTCATCTCCGGCGACGCGCTCACCGACATCGACCTGACCGACATGGTCCGGTTCCACCGCGAGAACGGCGCGATGGTGACCATCGGACTCAAGCGGGTCGCCAACCCGCTGGAGTTCGGCATCATCATCGTCGACGACGACGGCCGCATCCAGCGGTTCCTGGAGAAGCCCACCTGGGGCCAGGTCTTCTCCGACACCGTCAACACCGGCATCTACATCATGGAGCCCGAGGTCCTGGACCACGTCGCCGCCGGCGAGAACGTCGACTGGTCCAGCGACGTCTTCCCCAAGCTGCTCAAGGACGGTGCGCCGCTGTACGGCTACATCGCCGAGGGCTACTGGGAGGACGTGGGCACCCACGAGAGCTACCTGAGCGCCCAGGCCGACGTGCTCTCCGGCAAGGTCGACGTCGAGATCGACGGCTTCGAGGTCTCCCCCGGCATCTGGGTGGCCGAGGGCGCCGAGGTCGACCCCGACGCGGTCCTCAAGGGCCCCCTCTACATCGGCGACTACGCCAAGGTCGAGGCCGGGGCGGAACTGCGCGAGTTCACCGTGCTCGGCAGCAACGTGGTGGTGCGCTCCGAGGCGTTCCTGCACCGGGCGGTGGTCCACGACAACGTGTACGTGGGCACCCGCACCAACCTGCGCGGCTGCGTCGTCGGCAAGAACACCGACATCATGGCCGGGGCCCGGGTCGAGGAGGGCACGGTCGTCGGCGAGGAGTGCGTCATCGAGGCCGAGGCCTACCTCGCCAACAACATCAAGGTCTATCCCTTCAAGACGATCGAGGCCGGCGCGGTCGTCAACACCAACGTCATCTGGGAGTCCAAGGGGCAGCGCTCGCTGTTCGGCCCCCGCGGCGTGTCCGGGCTGATCAACGTGGAGATCACCCCGGAGCTGGTGGTGCGGCTGGCCAGCGCCTACGCCACCACCCTGAAGAAGGGCGCGGTGGTCACCGCCTCCCGGGACGTCTCCCGGGCGGCGCGGACCCTCAAACGGGCGGTGGTCAGCGCGCTGACCGCGGCGGCCATCAACGTCCAGGACCTGGAGGCGGCCCCGCTGCCGCTGGCCCGCTTCCACACGTCCCAGTCGGGGATCAGCGGCGGCATCGCGCTGCGCACCACCCCGGGGGACCCGCAGTCGGTGGACCTCGTCTTCCTCGACTCCAGCGGGGCCGACCTGTCCCCGGCCGCCCAGCGCAAGCTGGAGCGGGTCTTCTCCCGCCAGGAGTACCGCAGGGCCTTCCCCGGCGAGATCGCCGAGTTGTCCTTCCCCTCCCGCAGTATCGAGGCCTACACGCAGGAACTGCTGCGCAGCATCGATCTGAGCGGGGTGGACGAGGCCAACCTCAAGGTCGTGGTGGACTGCGCGGGCGGCACCGGATCGCTGATCCTGCCCGCCCTGCTCAGCCGGATCGGCGCCGAGGTGCTCACCGTCAACAACCGCCTCGACGAGGCCTCGCCCACCGACACGCTGGCCAAGCAGACGCGTGACCTGCAGCGCCTGGGCGAGCTGGTGGCCTCGGCACGCGCCGACTTCGGGGTCCGCTTCGACCCGGTGGCCGAGCGGCTGCAGCTGGTGGACGGCAGCGGTGAACTGGTCGACAACGAGCGTGCGCTGCTGGTGGTGCTCGACCTGGTGGCGGCCGAACGGAAGGGCGGCCGGGTGGCGCTCCCGGTCACCACGACCCGGGTGGCCGAGCAGGTCGCCAACTTCCACGGCGTCCAGGTGCAGTGGACCCCCACGGCCACCGACGAGCTGACCAAGGCCGCGCTGGCCGAGGACATCATCTTCGCTGCCGACGGCCGGGGCGGGTTCATCCTGCCGGAGTTCTCCCGCACCAGCGACGGAATCGCCGCGTTCGTGCGACTGATCGGACTGGTGGCGCGCACTAAGATGTCGCTCAGCCAGATCGACCAGAGGATTCCGCAGGCGCACCTGCTGCGCCGCTCGGTGCCCACCCCCTGGGCGGTCAAGGGCAGTGTCATGCGCGAGGTGGTGGAGGCCGCTGCCGGCCGCGAGATCGACACCACCGACGGGGTCCGGGTCATCGAGCCCGACGGCTCCTGGGCGCTGGTGCTCCCCGACACCGCCGAGGCGGTCACCCACCTGTGGGCCGAGGGCCCCGACGACGACACCGCCCAGCGCCTCCTGGAGGAGTGGGCGGCCGTGGTCGAGCGGGCCGAGGGCTGACCCAGGACCGGGCGCGCGGCCCCGGGGTCCCGGAGCCGCGCGCCCGGCGTGTGCGGAGTTTGAAATCGACCTGGAATCAGGGAAGACTCCAGGACTGCACGGTTCCCAGCGCCGTGCGGATAAGGTTTAGAGCCGAGCGCTCTTGGTGTAAGAGATGGTGAAAAAAGAGGTGATTGTGGGGAAGGGATATGGAAAGGACCTGACCTGAGGCGCGGGGTCCACGGACCGCCATCTCCGTCACCTGTAAGTCACCAAGCCGATTCAAGGACCGCCCCGTGCGGTAGGAGGCCGAGCCGACCTATGTCGAACTGCACGCAGTGCGGTCACGCCGTCGCGGATGATGCCCGCTTCTGCTCCAACTGCGGTTCCCCCGTCAACCGGTCGCGAGGGGATCTGTCTCAGCCACGTGAGCGCCGCGACCGCGTCGGCGAGACGACGTCCACGATCTCCATCAGCGGCATCCAGGCGCTGGAGGCCGAGGCCGACAGCGTCGAGGACGCGGCCCCCGACACGGCCGCGGTGGAGGCCCTGCCCCCCGGGACCGCCCTGCTGGTGGTCAAACGCGGCCCCAACGCGGGCAGCCGCTTCCTGCTGGACAAGGACCTCACCACCGCGGGACGCCACCCCAACAGCGACATCTTCCTCGACGACGTGACGGTCTCCCGGCGGCACGTGGAGTTCTACCGACGCGGCGGCTCCTTCGGCGTCCGTGACGTGGGCAGCCTCAACGGCACCTACGTCAACCGCGAGCGCATCGACGAAGCGGAGCTCGGCGGCGGGGACGAGATCCAGATCGGCAAGTTCCGGCTGGTACTGCTCACCAACCCGCGCCGCGGCTGACCGGCGACCGACGCCGACCGTGCGGAGCGGGCGGGACCGACCAGGCCGAGGCCCCGCCCGCGGAACAGGTTTGCCGCGCCCAGGACCGGAGAGCTTTAGGGGAGGACCCGCCTCGGGAGCGCCGTCCGCCCTGACGCGGGCGACCCCCGGCGGTGTACCGTGGGGAATGGAGCAGAGCGCACTTCGGCGTGTGCCCCTCCGAACGCGACAAGTCGTGGGACGGAGCCGCAGTGAAGCATATGGAGGTCGTCGGCGTCCGGGTCGAGATGCCGGCCAACCAACCGATTGTCCTGCTCAAGGAGACCGACGGGGAGCGCTACCTCCCCATCTGGATCGGCGCGGTCGAGGCCACCGCCATCGCGCTGGCGCAGCAGGGCGTCAAGCCCGCGCGCCCGCTCACCCATGACCTTCTCCGCGACGTCCTGGACGCGTTGAACACCACCCTGACCACGGTCAACATCACCGCCCTGGAGGACGGCGTCTTCTACGCCGAACTGGTCTTCTCCAACGGCGTGCAGGTCAGCGCGCGTCCCTCGGACTCGATCGCGCTGGCGCTGCGCACGGGCGCGCCCATCTACGTGCGCGACGACGTCCTCGACGAGGCCGGGGTGGCGATTCCCGACGAGCAAGAGGACGAGGTGGAGCGCTTCCGGGCGTTCCTCGACAACATCACGCCCGAGGACTTCGGCAGGATGACCTGAGCGGCTCCGGCCGGTGCCGGACAGGTGCGTTCCGGGCCGGGCGGATCGGCGAAACGATGTCGTCCGCGACGCGCCGAGAGCTGTCGTTGACGCTGTCCATGCCCCCGGCTTACCGTCGGAGGTGAAGCAGCCTGCGGCGTCAAAATCCGTTGTCTCCCCTAGTCAGACCGTCGCAGGCCGGGAAGCCGGAGGTTCGGCGTGGCGGTTATCAGCGGCAAGCAGAAAGCCTCCGAGCATCGGCGGTCAGCCGTGCGGTTGGCGGGTGAGCAGGGCCTGCTGTGTGAAGAGGACGTGGTGGGGCTGCCGATGGACGTCGGATACCGTGGCCCCGCCGCCTGCGTGGCAGCGGGGATCACGTATCGCCAGCTCGACTACTGGGCGCGGACCCACCTGGTCGAGCCGAGCGTCAGCGTGCCCGACGGGTCCCCGGGGCACCGGTTGTACAGCTTCCGCGACATCCTCATCCTCAAGGTCGTCAAGCGGCTGCTCGACACGGGCATCTCCCTGCAGCAGATCCGCACCGCGGTGGAGCACCTCAGGCAGCGCGCCACCGCCGATCTCGCCCACATCACCCTGATGAGCGACGGCGTCAGCGTCTACGAGTGCACCTCGCCCGACGAGGTCGTGGACCTGCTCCAGGGCGGCCAGGGCATGTTCGGGATCGCGTTGGGACGGGTGTGGCGGGAGCTGGAGGGCACCCTCGGCGAGCTGCACGGGGAGCCGCTGAGCGAGGAGGAGCGGCGCGCCGCCGACCCGCACCCCGCGGACGAGCTGGCCCGGCGCCGACGGCAGCGCCGCACCGGCTGACCCCGGCACGTCCCGCCGGATGTGGCCGATCCCGCAGAGTCCCGGAAGGTCTCGGAGGAGCGGGCCGCTACCATGAGAGGTGCGGTGGACCGGACTGCTGACCGGCCGCCGACAACCGGCCGTTGACACCACACGGGAGAGACTCCGCGCCGCGGAGCGCCGACGGGGCAAACCTCCCCAGCAACCTCTCAGGCACCAGGGACCGTGTGGGACAGGCACTCTGGAGCA